>NZ_JADNMD010000008.1:0-263163 GCF_015556325.1 Clostridium sp. 1001283B150225_161107_B6
ATTGTTATAAAACAAGCTGGTATCGAACCGATACCAGCTAATGTTTTATAAGGAATACCCAAAGTCCAGAAAGAACCATGGAGCCATGTGAAGCTGTTCATCTTTTTTTATGCATGTTTTTCAGGAAAACAAAATCCAGCAGCAAAATCCATCCTGTCCTGGTGTAATATCTTTCAAGATTTTCCCCTTCCAATATGTTAAAATAGCAGAAAAGCAGTTTAAAAGGAGCAGTCAAATGATACAGGAGCAGGAACAGCGCCGGGTCTATTATGATAAGGACCTTAAAATAGAAGCCTACAATCTGAGCGGGGTGGTGCAGAAATTCCCCAATCATTTCCACGAATATTACGTCATAGGCTTTGTGGAGGGAGGTAAAAGGCATCTTTGGTGCCGCAGCAAAGAGTACGATGTCAGCGCCGGGGACTTGATTCTCTTCAATCCCAGGGACAACCATTACTGCGCCCCCATAGACGGGGAGCCTCTGGATTACCGCGCCGTCAACATTGAGCCTTCTGTCATGGAACAGGCGGTAAAGGAAATCACCGGCCGGGAATTCATACCCCGCTTTACCCAGAATGTGGTGTACCGCAGTGACATAACCCAGTCCGTATCCGCCCTGTACAGCGCCATCCTGCGCCATGCCTCCAGGCTTGAAAAAGAAGAAGCCCTGTTCTTTCTTCTGGAGCAGGTGCTCCAGGAATATGCGGCCCCGTTTAAGGAGGAGGATATATCCAGGCCCGACGACCGCATCCAGAACCTGTGCACCTACATGGAAGAGCATTTTTCAGAGAATATAAGCCTGGATGAGCTGCTGTCCATGACTACCTTTGGAAAATCCTATCTGCTGCGCTCTTTCACTAAGCAGGTGGGCGTTTCCCCCTACCGCTACCTCCAGACCATCCGGCTGGACAAGGCAAAGAAATTCCTGGAACAGGGCATCCCTCCTGTGGATGCAGCGGCCATGGCCGGTTTCTCAGACCAGAGCCATTTCACCAACTTCTTTAAGGAGTTTATCGGGCTTACCCCCAGACAGTATCAGAAAATATTCTTATCTGAACCTGATAAGGAACAAAAGGAGCAATATCATGAATCATAACCGTACCGCCGCAGGCCATGCAGCTGCATTTGTAACCATCCTCATATGGGGAACCACCTTCATATCCACCAAAGTGCTGCTTCGGACATTCAGCCCTGTGGAGATCCTGTTCATCCGTTTTGTCATGGGATATCTGGCGCTGTGGCTGGCATGCCCCCGCTCCCTGCGCCTTACATCTGTCCGTCAGGAAGGACTCTATGCCGCAGCTGGTTTCTGCGGCGTTACCATGTATTATCTTTTGGAAAATATAGCCCTTACCTATACCCTGGCATCCAACGTAGGCGTCATCATCTCCATTGCGCCTTTCTTTACAGCCCTCTTGGGCTGGATGTTCCTGGGAGGGGAAAGGCCGCGGCTCCGGTTCTTTGCCGGATTTCTCCTGGCAATGGCAGGCATCAGCCTCATTAGCTTCGGCAACGAGGCAGCCTTATCCCTGAACCCTGCCGGAGATTTGCTGGCCGTGGCAGCCGCAATCATATGGGCTGTGTACTCCACTCTCACAAAAAAAATCAGCGCATTGGGACACGGTACCATCCAGAGCACCAGAAGAACCTTTTTCTACGGCCTTCTATTCATGATGCCTGCCCTGACCGTCATGGATTTTCATGTGACACCGGTCCAGTTTACTGATATGAAAAATCTACTGAATCTGTTATTCCTTGGGCTGGGCGCATCTGCGCTGTGTTTTGTAACCTGGAATACCGGCGTGAAAATACTGGGCGCTGTCAAGACCAGCGTATACATCTACATGGTGCCGGTCATCACCACCCTGACCTCAGCCCTTATATTAAAAGAACCGGTGACAATACCGGCTGCACTGGGAATCATCATGACCCTGGCCGGATTATTTTTATCCGAACAGAAAACCTCAAACAAAGGAGAATCTAAGATATGGACCACCAAAATGAAAAATGTGTAATGGTAATTGATGAGGAGCTGCCCACCGGCATCATAGCCAATACAGCCGGAATCATGGGAATCACCCTTGGAAAAAAGCTACCCGAAACAGTAGGGCCGGATGTCTCCGACCAGAGCGGAAGGTCCCATCTGGGTATTATCGCAATTCCGGTTCCTATCCTCAAAGCAAGCAAAGAAAAATTAAAAGAGCTGAGACTTAAGCTTTACGAACCATGCTTCTCAGAACTGACCGTAGTGGATTTTTCCAATGTGGCGCAGAGCTGCAATGACTACGGCGAATTCATATCAAAAGCATCCCGGACCGACGGCGACAGCTTCCAGTATTTCGGCGTTGGCATCTGCGGCGCAAAAAAGCTGGTCAATAAACTGACTGGAAACCTGCCGCTTTTGAGATAGGAAGGAATTTAAAGGTTGCAGAAGCATTAGGTGCATCCGTCCGTGAGTGGAACGGGGGCGGGAGAGCCGGACGCGGGCTGCGGAGCGGGAATCACTAAGGCCGTGGGAAACGGCTTTAAACAAGATTCAGGCGACCCAACTCGCGCTTAGATTCATCCTTGACTCGAGAAACTGAGCTCAGACAAGGGTACGCCTGAATCTTAAAGCCGTTTCCCACGGCCTAAGTGATACCAACGCTCCTGTAGATGCATCCGCCTCTCCCACCCCCGTTCCACTCACCCGCAGCATGTCTTTGCATCTGCATCATTTATATCCCCAAAGTAAATAAATAGTATGGAAGAATTAACGGCTGGCCAGATATTTTTTCTTACTTGGCCCGGATGAGACAGCGGACGCTTTGAATATGTAGTGGGTGAGAGCCGGGGACGCAGGGCGGGAGGCGACTTTGGAGCAGTTCGGAGAGACTTAGGCCCAAGGGGCAGGAAAAGCCGGGGTTGCGCAGGGCGCTCCACGCCCGGAGCAAAGCAAACATGGAGCCGAACTCATCAAGAGTTCGGCGTAATTTTTGCGGTCCCTGGTTTTTCCTGCCTCTTGGGCCTTAGTCTCTCCCACTGCGGAAACGGTCGCCTCCCGCCCTGCGTCCCCGGCTCTCACGAATGCGGCACCCCATTCGTCCGCGTACTAATCCTCTGGATATGGATAGCCAGAAAGCCTGCCTCCTGGGAGGCCACGGACATCCCCAGCCGTTTTTCCATATCCCTGCACACATCCACCGCCACCTGGTAGGGCCTGGGAAATGTCTCCCTTGCGTAGGCTTCCATGTCCAGGTTCACCGGCTCACCTTTCCGTATACGGGCAATCATATACCGCAGGTGGCTCACCAGGCGGTTATACCCCAGAGAGTCAGAGGCCAGCTTTATGCCCATCTTCTTTTCTATGCCGTGGATACTGTCCTGTACCAGTCTGGCCATATCCATGGAATGGGCCACGTTCTCCTCGGATGAACCTGCGTGGATGTGAAGGGTAATGTATCCCACCTCGTCCTCGGATATGACGATGCCTGTCATTTCCCGTATAATTTCCCTGCCTTCCATGGCAGCCTGGTATTCCCGGTCAAACAGGGCCTTTATATCCTGGTTAAAGGGATTGGGAAGTTCTCTCCCCTCCCTGGCCCTGCCTGCTGCCAGGGCGATGTGGTCCGCCATGGGTATCAGTATGTCTGAACTGATGTCACCCAGTGTTTTCCTGGCTGACTCGATTATGTTTCCCGCTGCCTCAATAAAAACAGGGTCAATGCTGTTCACCTGCTGCAGCGCCGTGGACTTTCCGGTCACAAGCTCATACCGCTTTGCCTCTTTCACCTGCTCCAACCGCTCCCCGGTCCGGTGTCCGAAGCCGATGCCGTTTCCCAGCAGAATCAGTTCCCTGCCGGTATCTCCATCCAGAACAAGTATTCCATTGTTGTTTAATACTTTGATGATGCGGTACATAAAACCCTCCCCGTCCTTGGCGCAGCGTGGGGAGTGCAAAGCACCCCCGCTGCCTATACGGACATTATACCTAATATCCTGAAAAACATCTACATTTGGAACGGAATTTTACGCTTTGCCTTGTTATGTCTATCTTTAATACTCCCTCTTGACACAGGGGACGGAAAGAATACCATCCCCATTCCCTTATCCCAATCCAAATCATCAATACCATCCGATTTCATCCAGGGCATCTACCTCCCCTGTCTTAACCATATGAATCTCACAGCCTTCGGTGAGGCCGGTGAATACGGCCATACAAGCCTCGGATGCAGCGCTGGCCTTTACATATTCCAGGTCGAATTCCATCAGTTTCTGGCCTTTCTTTACCTTCTGCCCGTCCGACACAAAGGCCTCAAATCCCTTTCCGTCCAGCTTCACCGTATCCACGCCGATGTGCAGAAGGTACTCCATTCCGTCCTCCGTCTTCAGGCCGATGGCATGCTTTGTGGGAAATACAAACAGCACCTGGCCGTCCTCCGGCGCCAGCACCCGGCCGTCTGACGGTATGACCATATAGCCGTCTCCCATGGCCTTGCTGGAAAATGCCTCATCCGGCGCTTCCGTGATGGAGGCAGCCCTGCCCGTAAAGGGCGAGCAGATGATGTGTCTTTCCCGGCCATTATTACCGGACCGGCCATGTGCAGTCTCTTCCTTTACAGCCTCACAGGGTCCATCTTCATCCGGCGCATCTGCCAGATACTGCTCCAGATTGGACTTTATTACGGTCACGTTAGGCCCGTAAATCACCTGGACTCCCTGTCCCTTTTTAATGACCCCCACTGCTCCGGTGGCCTTTAACAGTCTCTCATCCACCAGGACCGGGTCCTCCACAGAGCATCTGAGACGGGTGGCGCAGCAATCCACAGAGGTAATGTTTTTCTTTCCGCCCAGGCCGCGGGTAATATCCATGCTGAGGGCGTCCCCGGCTTTGCCGGCTCCATTTCCCGTATCCGCCTGCCCGGCTGCTCCGGATGCACCGGCTGATTTCCTGGCATTTACATCTGCCTTTGTGTAAAGCTTTGTCTCCTCATCCTCATCTTCCCTGCCCGGAGTCTTTAAGTCAAACTTCTTAATCAGGAAGCTGAAAATAAAGTAGTACAGCAGGAAATATATGATTCCTGCCGGTATGATTCGCATCCAGCTGGTCTTTGCATTTCCCTGGAGAATGCCGAATATAAGTAAATCCAGAAAACCGCCTGAAAAGGTAAGTCCCACTGCAATATTCAGTATATGGGCAATCATATAGGCGCTGCCTGCCAGAATCACCTGTACGGCAAAGAGCATGGGCGCCACAAACAGGAAAGAAAACTCAATGGGCTCCGTAATGCCGGTCAGCATGCTGGCCAGGGCTGCTGAAAGGAGAAGTCCTCCCGCGGCCTTTCTCTTTTCCGGTTTTGCTGTGCGGTACATGGCCAGGGCTGCGCCGGGAAGGCCGAATATCATGAAGATGAACTCACCCGAAAAATACCGGGTGGCGTCTGCGCTGAAATGGACCACGTCCGGCGAAGCCAGCTGTGCAAAGAAGATGTTCTGGCCGCCCTGAATCAGGCTTCCGTCCACCATCATGGTACCGCCCACAGCCGTCTGCCAGAAAGGCATATAAAATACATGATGAAGCCCAAAGGGAATCAGCGCCCTCTTGATGATGCCGAAAATCAAAGTGCCTGCATACCCGGTCCCTGTCACCAGCCCGCCCAGGGCAAATATGGCGTTCTGCACAACCGGCCATATAAAGTACATCACCATTCCCACGCCCACATAGACCACCGTGGATATGATGGGCACAAAACGGGACCCGCCGAAAAATGAAATGGCATTTGGCAGCGCAATCTTATGGTAGCGGTTGTGGAGCGCCGCCACACCCAGGCCCACGATAATTCCCCCGAACACACCCATCTGCAGGGTCTGGATGCCGCACACGGAAGCAATGGTGCCGTCCAGAACACCGGGAGCAATGGCGCCGTCCGGAAAAATCTTTCCCGTGATGGTCAGCACAGCATTGATGGATACATGCATAACAAAAAATGCAATCATGGCGGAAAGGGCTGCCACCTCTTTCTCAGCCTTGGCCATGCCGATGGCAACTCCCACCGCAAATATAATGGGAAGATTGTCAAATATGACATTTCCCGCTTTGGCCATGATGACCAGAAGGGCGTTTAACATGGTTCCATCACCCAGAATCCGTTCCAGCCCATATGTCTGTATGGTGGTGACATTGGTAAAGGAACTGCCGATACCTAACAGCAGGCCCGCCACCGGCAGCACTGCAATGGGAAGCATGAAGCTGCGTCCCACCCTCTGAAGAACACCAAATATCCTGTCTTTCATTTTTCTTGTCTCCTGTCTTTTTCGTCCAATCGCGCACCCTGGCTGTCCGGACACAAAAAAGGCATTAACTGTTAAGAACACTGTCTCCAATGTCCTCTGTCAGTTAATGCCTGCATCACCAGTAACACGCTCTTTATTCGGTTGCGCATTTAGTATAAACAAAAACCAGGATTTATGTCAATCCGAATTGTGCACTAATATATCCGTGTCTTTTTATGCAAATGTGCTAAAATCCAATTCCTTATTCCAGCGTCAGGCCAAAGTCCAGCTCATAGTAATTACCCTCGCTGTCCCGGTAGGCATAGGCCCTGCCGTTTTCATCCTTCATGGATTCCGGCATGTATTTGTCCTTATCATACCCAGGCACATCATTGTGGGATATACATACGCCGTCCCGGTCCACCCGGATGACATCGTCATTTTTCGGGAGGGTAATGGGCATCCTGCCGGTGGGTGCGCATGTTCCCATAATGACATCCAGGGTTGCATCCGTATAGGTGTCAAATCCTGCCAGAAGGGCGTCCGCATAGGGTTCCACATTTCCCACCTCCCATGCCAGGGTAAAATTAATATTGGATATCACCTTTTTCCCTCTGCTGTGAAGGTATTCGTATATTTCCCGGATTCTCCCGGCCCCCAGCAGGGTGGTTTCCCGGTGGAAGGAATCCGCCGGGCGTCCCTGGCTGTCCACATCGCACACCCGCTTGTTCTCGCAGATATCCAGCTCCAGATAACCTTTGGTGGAATGGAAATATTCCCCTGAGCTTGGCCGGATAAACAGAATGGCAAAATCAGCCTCCCTGTAATCATCTGCCTGCTCCGCCTGAAACCTTTCTGCAAAGGATTTCCTGACTGCATCCGTCTCTCTGGCAGCAGCTTCTGCTTCACAGCCAAAGCACTCCACGTATATCTTTTTACCGGCCGTCTTCCTTCTATGCAGAGGAAGCAGGCCCTCTTTGTTCTTCAAGAGCACTACGGACTGCTGGTGCACCCGGTAAGCGTCATCCCAGTGTTTTTTTGTGGCAACCACCTGCTCCGCTGCTGCGGGGTCACGGTATGGGTTGTCGAACATGCCCAGCTCAAACTTCTCCTTTAAGGTCCTGGTTACCGCCCTTGTAAGGGCTTCATCCGTCAGCACCAGGTCCCTGGCCCGGTATCCCTCCGGCACCGGGTGGCCCTGGGCCGTGTAATACCCGTTCCTTCCGCGTTCATACGCCTCCCTGGCGGAAAACACATCCAATGATCCGCTGATGATATCCACCCCGGTATTGACTGCCAGCGCGATTCTGGAAGGCACATCCAGTTCCTCCACTCCCCAGGCCATCTTGTTGGAGATGCCGGAGTCGCTGTTCACATATCCCTCAAATCCCATCTGCTCCCGCAAAAGTCCCTGGATAAAAGCCCTGTTAAATGCAAATCCCACCGGCTCCATTTCCATGGCCTTCCCGTCCGGCCCGTACTGGGGCCTGCTCTTGGCAGCGCATGGTTTTGCATAGTATGGCATGATGGAAGAAGCCCTTTTGTCTATGGCTGTGCGGAAGGCAGGCAGGTGGTATGTGCCCAGGCTGTCTTCTGTCTGGTACACATTCCACTGTCCCTGGACATAGTGGGGGTCAAATCCATTTTCCCGTGCGCCTCCTCCGGGGAAGTGTTTGATGGTGACAGCCACCCCGTCCCTGGTCACGCCCCGGCTGCTGCCCTGTATGCCGGGAATCAGCCGCTCCATGATGGCGCATACAAGCTCCGGATCCTCTCCAAAGGTACCATAGGACCGCTGCCACCTGGGGTCTGTCATGACGTCGGCCATGTACATATATCCTTTTTTCATCCCGGTTGCATCCCATTCCTTTCGGATGCATTCAGCAAAGCTGTCTATAAGCTCCGGTCCGTTTCCCCTGACAGCAGCCGCAATTCCCATGGTTCCGGGCCAGGCGGCAAACACGCCCGCCGCATCGTTCATTCCAAATACAATTTCCCCGTGCTCATTCCTGGAATTGGAGAGCACCATCACCGGCAATGCATGGCTGGTTTCCTCCGCCACCCTGTTAAGCTGGTTAATCCAGTCCACAAGTTCTCCTGGCTTTGGATTCTGGCGGAGGATAAAATGCCGTATGCCCATTTCCTTTATGGTGTAAGTGGTTCCGTAGGTCTTTTCCACATTAAATATGGACTCGTCCTGTTCCACAATTTCCTCGTTGAGCAGACCGCTTTCGTCTACCTTTGTCCTGTCCTCCTGGTAGATACCCATCTTCCAGGAATTGACAAACAGCATGCCGATTTTCTCGTCGGCAGACAGCTCTGCCGCCAGGGAGGCTGCCCGCTCAGCAGGCGT
This sequence comes from Clostridium sp. 1001283B150225_161107_B6, assembly GCF_015556325.1. NCBI lineage: Bacteria > Bacillati > Bacillota > Clostridia > Eubacteriales > Clostridiaceae > Clostridium > Clostridium sp. 1001283B150225_161107_B6. Next base: position 8,606 of record NZ_JADNMD010000008.1, read on the forward strand.
ATTCCGCCAATCCTTATAGGGGGTCAGCCTGCCGTCTCCTGTCAGGTCCCTGAAATACAGTCCGTCCCTTTCAATTACCGGCTTTACGGCAACTCCGATGACAGGACCGTTCTGGTTTTTATAAAAATGAATGTCAGATGACGCCTTATTCATAGTCTCAATCCCTTCTGATTTTGATTCTGTTTCTTAAGTCTTATTTTTGCTTCTCACCTTCATGCTGATTTTACAGCATCCGCAATCTGTCCCGGTTCTATATTGCTGCTCCGGCAGCTGCTTCCTCTGCGCTGTCCTGTAATATTCCCTTTCCGGTCCGTGCTTCCTTCCGGTTTTCCAGCTCTTCCTGGATTTCAGCCATTTTCACCTTATCCAGCTTATACCAGCGCATGGCTATGATTGTAGCGATATGGCCCAGAATCGGCACGATGCAGAAGCATACCATAATAGCCATGTTGAAGGTTGCATTTACAGGCTCATTGGGCCTGATTACCACATTTCCCACCCCGGCCATTGTCAGGGCGAATCCCTGAATCATGGCGGAAAAGGAGGATATGATTTTATCAATAAAGGAGAACATGGTTCCCATCATGCCGGGCACAAAACGGCCGCTGCGGTACATCTCATAATCCGTACAGTCCGCTATCATGGGGATGATGCCTGAATTTCCCATACTGGCCAGGCATTTCTGCACCAGGAACATCCCTAAGAATATGGCCGGCACTTCCGGGTCAGGTCCGACTACAAACATGATGGCCAGCATAATCATGGACCCCCATGTTCCCACAAGGAAGGTGCGCTTAAGTCCGAATCTTCTGGATACAAACACCCCGCCAATGGAAATAGCTACAAGCGGTGTAATAAGGATACTTGAAAATACGCCCTGAAGCTTGGAATTCAGCAGCATGTTGGCAAACAGGTAGGTCATGGTTCCGCTCATAAGGAGCTGTCCCAGTTTATCTGTGGCAGCAGAGATAATCAGCATCTGGATGGGACGGTTGTGCATGACAATATCCTTGTAATCCCTGAACTTTACCTTGGGTTGCGAGCCTGCTTGGCCAAAGAATTCAGGGCGGTCCTTTGCGCTGATTCCAATGATGGCAAGGATGGTAAATACAAAGGATATAACCGCTAAAATGATGACTGCTTCCTTCCACATGGCCGGATTAATCATTCCCAGGCCTTTTCCGTTCTCCCCCACAAATTCCCCGACGGAATATTTTTCAGCCAGAATGGTGGTGATAAGCATGGGCACCAGAGCGCTGGCCATCTGGGTCAGAACGCTGTCAAACCCGGCGAATATGGGACGCTGCTTTGGATTATTGGTAAGCACGGCCTGGCCCGCCTTGGTAACAACGGTCTGGCAGGTGTATCCTATAATATAGATAACGTAAAATACAGTGGTAAAAATGTATTTCCTGGAAATTCCCCAGGAGGACGGCGTATTGAAAATCACTATCAGGCTGCACCAGATAATGATATTGCCCACAAGCATATAGGGCCTGAACTTGCCGAACCGGCCATTGGTCCGGTCCACCAGAAATCCCACCAGCGGGTCCGTAACAGCATCAAAGATACGGGTCCCCGTTGCAATCAGGCCCACAATGGCCGCTGCCAGCCCCAGGACATTCTGGGTAAAATACGAATACTGCATCATTAAGAACATGGCGATATTGGTAGCACAGTTATTCAGTGAAAAGAAACCAATCTGCCATAGCTTCGCGTTGTTGTACTGTTTTGCAACACTTTTATTCTTCTCCATTTTCTATAATCTCCCTACATTCACACATTTTCATTTTGTTTGCCGGCTTTATGTTTGTAACAACATTCTAACACACTTGATTTTAAGTGGTTAGGATTATATAATATTAATTAGGATTATATTGTCATATTTATTTGGGTGATTTAGATAATATTTTTTGGATTTTTTGTGCAAATCACACCAAGGCTGCGGCAGTGCAGCGGATTTAAGGAGAAATGAAAGGGGGAACAGGAAAATATGAAAGAGCAGAGGCATATGGATGAACAGGAAAAAGCGCTCATATCCAAGCAGTTCATCGAAGTCATGTTAAAGGTCCCCGTCATCCTGTGCCCCGCGCAGGTACAGGCCATGGAAACCGGTATCAAAGAATATTTTCCGGATTTCATCAAGAACAGCTTTCCTTTTTTCATTACCGGTTCCATGGCAGAGTCCTTACAGCCGGGAGCGCTGTACCATATAACGGATTTCATAAACCTTCATTTCAGCCTGTTCCTGTACGACGGGGGAAAGCAGGTTTTCATAGCCGGACCCTATCTGCCCTATCCGGCGGACACTGCCTTTTGCGAGCAAACCCTGCAGAATAACGGAAAGAATCTGTCCCTGCTGGTCCCCTTCAGCCAGTTCTGCCTTAACCTGCCCGTAGTGGGAAATTCCCAGATTACAGAGGTTGTCCGCACCGCCATACGGGTTGTTACCGGAACGGACCAGGAAATTCCCTGTCTTCACTATGAATCGCAGCGGCATTATACCCAGGAGAGTTCCGGCCTGTCGGAAGAGGGTGTGGATGAGGCTTCCATAGAGCTTCTGGAACACCGGTATTACTACGAAAAGCTGCTCCTGCAGGAGGTTGCACAGGGCAGCCAGGACCTGGCCCTTAAGTATTACAGACAGTTCTCCCAGGAAAGCCGGGCCATTGTCCGAACTGAGGACCCCCTCCGCACTGCAAAGAACCTGGGTTTCTCCCTGAATACCATGCTCCGCAAAAGCGCAGAAACCACCGGCATCCATCCCGTGTATCTGGACATCATCTCCTCCAACTTTGCCATGCTCATTGAAAACTCCAACAGCTTAAGGGAAGCCGAGGAATGCAAATCCCAGATGATAAGCGCCTACTGCCGCTTTGTCCAGACAAATCGGCTGGACCAGTATTCTCCCCTGGTCCGCAAGGCCATCACCTACATCCGCATCCACTTAGCCGACCAGCTCACCCTTGCAAGGATTGCAAAGGGCATCCGCGTAAGCCCCTCCTATCTCTCCCGGCTGTTTAACCAGGAGACAGGGGATTCCATTTCCAACTTTATCACAAAGGCCAGGGTGGAAAAGGCTGCCGGACTTCTCTCCTTTTCCGGAATGTCCATCCAGAACATTGCCTTTTACGTGGGTTTTGGGGATTTGAATTACTTCAGCAGGTGCTTTAAGAAATATAAAAGGATGACGCCCACTGAGTTTAGGGCGTCATCCTCTGTCGGGTCGTAAGGGGGGCTATTCTTCTGCCCGGACCTCAGCATCCCCCATATATTTCCGTTCCATCTGATGCCTGGCCTTACGGTTCTCCACACTGTCAAACACAATGGAAAAATCGTAATCCTCAGGATACAGCTCCCCAGCCTTTACCTTTAGCTTCAGACGTTTCTGGTTTACCAGGCGTTTTTCCTTCTTTACCTGGACCAGAACATTTCCCGTCCGGTCAGCCGGTTTCACCACAATGCCAATCTCCCCCTTTGGAAGGACCTCCACGCTGTCCCCTCTCCCATACGCTTGTTCCGGATTTGCGGAAACTGTTTTTTTCCTTATGGGGACAATACAGGGAACCGGAATCCGCTCCAGTCCTCCCGGCTGCCTCCCGCAATGCTGTTCCCGGACCGCCCTGTCTCCGTACGCCTCCGATGCCGCTGTTTGAATCATATCTTCCGGCATGCCCAGGCGCTTCGCAATATAGAGGGCGCAGCTGTCCCCGGTCTTTCCTATTTCCAGCCGGTAAAGGGGCCTCAGGTTCTCACGGTCAAAAGCCATCCTGGCGCTGATGAGCTCCTGGTGGCGGCCTGCATAAGTCTTAACCTCCGGGTAATGGGTGGTAACCAGGTAGAGGCATCCCCTAAGCCTCAGCTGCTCCAGTATGGCAATGGCAATACCCATGCCCTCGGCCGGGTCAGTGCCTGACCCCAGTTCATCCAGTATAACCAGACTTTCCCTGGTGGCCCGCTTCAGTATCTCCAGCACATTGGTGATATGGGCTGAAAATGTAGACAGGTTATCCAGTATATCCTGACCATCACCGATATCGCATAATACCAGGTTGCGCATGGCTATGTCCGCCTCCCGGCAGGGTAGATGCAGTCCGGAGCAGGCCATGAGCACGAACAGTCCCACGGTCTTGATGGCAACGGTCTTTCCCCCTGTATTAGGTCCTGTGATTACCATACCCCGCTTATCCCCTCCCAGCTTAAAATCCAGGGGCACATTGGTATCCTCCGGCAGAAGGGGGTGTCTGGCTTCCTTAAGGCATATGATTCCCTCCGTGTTGACAGCCGGTTCCCTGGCATCCATCTGTGCACTGAGCTTTCCTTTGGCAAACACAAAATCCAGCTTGGCCAGCAGGGCCAAATTTTCCTTAAACCCTTCCTCCTCCATTGCAATCTTATCCATAAGCGTGTACAGGATGCGCCTTTCCTCGCAGTCCTCCTCTATCCTGAGGCCCTCTATCTCATCCTGCATCCTGGCTATGGCCTCCGGCTCTATGAATACCGTAGAGCCGCTGGAGGACCTGTCTATGGCGCTGCCCGGTATTTTGGATTTATACTCCTTTTTAACCGGCAGGCACAGTCTGCCGTTCCTGGTGACCAGAAAGGCTTCCGCCATATACTTTTTCTGTGATTTTAAAAGAGCCTCCGCCTTATCCTTGATTTTCTCTTCCAGGAGCAAAAGCTCCCGGCGGATATCCCGCAGCGTACCTGACGCACGGTCGTCCACCCTGCCGTGACGGATGGCTCCCTCTATCTCTTCCTTTAGTTCCGGCATAAGCCTGAGGTTTTCCCCGTAATAGGACAGTGGAATTCCATAGGATATTCCCTTGTCCAGATAGGACCTGACCCGCATGACTGCAGCCAGGAACATGCCGATTTCCTCCATTTCCTCCGGCGTAAGCAGCTCGCCGCGGACAGACCGGGCTACCAGCCCCGCTGTGTGTTCCATGGCCGGCATGGGCGGGGTGCCTGCCAGTTCAAGCATCTGCCTGGCCTGGGTGGTGTCCCTCATGCTTCTTCGCAGTTCCCCTTCCTCCATAAAGGGCGCCAGCCCTCTGGCCATTTCCCTGGCCTCCGCTGAATTGGCAAGGTCTGCCAGCTGTTCTCTTATGATATCAAATGCAACTGTCTTATATGATTCAAATGTCCTGTTCATTGTATTGTCTGATTCCTCTCTGTTTTCCTGTTCATGTATGCTCCTTATGGGAGCGCGTCTGAAACATAATGGATGTACCGCGAACATAAAAAATGGAAGACAAAAAAACCTACGGACATCCACTGCAGGCAATGTCGCATAGGTTCCAAAGGATACCATATGATTCATCTGTCATGGATTCCGGGGTACACAAAAACAAAGCCCGCCAAATGGACTGTCATTTCATGTACACAATCGGTTTAATTATCTTCCACAAACAGATACAATTAACAAAAAGACACCTCTCTTTAAATATTACTGAATCCGATAATAACAGATTTAAAAGCTCCAGTCAAGAATTTTATTTTAAATTGTGCTATACTAATAGGGATAACTAAAATCCGGAGGACTGACTGACATGCCTTTTGTTTCACTCATCATACCTGTCTACAATGCAGAAAAATACCTGCGCCGCTGTCTCAACAGCGCCATGGAGCAGACGTTTCAGGACATGGAAATCATCGTGGTAAATGACGGAAGCCAGGATACCAGCCTGGAAATCTGCCGGGAATATGAAAAGATGGACCGCCGTTTCCGTATCATTAACAAAGAGAATACCGGGGTATCTGACAGCCGCAACCAGGCCGTCCAAATGGCCAGCGGAGAATACTTACAGTTTATGGACAGCGATGACTGGCTCGCCCCGGATGCCACGGAAAGCTTTGTCTTCGCAGCCAGAAAATACGACTGTGACCTGGTAATCTCAGACTTTTACCGTGTGGACGGAGCGGTATTTACGGAAAAACAGCATATACGGGAACGGGGACTTCTGACCAGGGCCCAGTATGCAGAATATATGATGCAGGAACCGGCTGATTTTTATTACGGCGTGCTGTGGAATAAACTGTACCGCCGCAGCATTGTCCGGGAGCATCAGCTTAAAATGGACGAGGACCTGCGCTGGTGCGAGGATTTTTTATTTAACCTTAACTTTATCCGGTATGCCGGACGGTTCACAGCCATCCAGACTCCGGTTTACTACTACATGAAACGCAAGGGCAGCCTGGTGAGCACGGACTGGAAAAAGGCCAACGCGGTAAAGCTGAAGCTCCGGCTTCTTAAGGATTACAAGGAATTATACCAGAGCATGGACCTGTATGAGCAAAACAAACTGAAAATCAATGCCTTTGCTGTTTCCATTGCAAAGGACGGCGGAATCGGCGCTCCCTTAAGCCGTCTCAGGAACAAACTGAGCGAGGAGGATTATATTGAGGATGAACTTCCGGCCGGATACACCCGTGTGTGCCACACCCTGGGCCCTATTTACGATGACAGCTCCCGTATACTGATACTGGGCAGTTTTCCCTCGGTAAAATCCAGGGAACAGAACTTTTACTACGGCAATCCCCAGAACCGTTTCTGGAAATTAATGGCCCGCCTGTTTGAGGAACCTGTGCCCGAAACAACAGAGGACAAGAAGGAACTGCTGGCACGCCGCCATATAGCGCTTTGGGACGTGGTGGCTGCCTGCGATATCAAGGGTTCCAGCGACCGGAGCATACGCAATGTGATTCCCACGGACCTGAACCGGATTCTCCGCACGGCCTGCATTGAAAAAATCATCGCCAACGGCGACACGGCTTTTCAGCTGTACCGCAAATACTGCCAGGAAAAAACAGGAAGGGAAGCTGTCAAATGCCCTTCCACCAGCCCTGCCAATGCATTTTTCACACTGGACCGGCTGTCCGAGGCATGGAGCAGGGAATTATTCGGGTGAAGCTGCCGCTGCCCGGGATTCCAAATTCCCCCAAAATGCCCCGTATACTCATATTTTTCTTGCAAAAAGCATATAAAACGAGTATGATTATTAAAATTTGATTATTATTTATATGGGAGGACATACATGTTAGATAAAAAAGTAGCAGAACTTATTAACACACAGGTAAACAAAGAATTTTACTCCGCTTATCTGTATCTGGATTTCGCCAATTATTACAAGGATGCTGAGCTGAATGGCTTTTGCAACTGGTACCAGGTACAGGCCCAGGAGGAACGGGACCATGCCATGCTGTTCATCCAGTATCTGCAGAACAACGGAGAAAAAATCACACTGGAGGCAATCGCCAAGCCGGACAAGGTATTTGAGGACTTCAGGGGACCTCTCGCTGCCGGACTGGAGCATGAAAACTATGTGACCGGCCTTATCCATGAGATTTACGATGCAGCGTATTCCGTAAAGGATTTCCGTACCATGCAGTTTTTGGACTGGTTCGTCAAGGAGCAGGGCGAGGAAGAGAAGAATGCCAGCGAGCTGGTAAAGCGTTTTGATTTGTTCGGCCATGACCCCAAGGGACTCTATATGCTGGATTCAGAGCTGGCAGCCAGGGTCTACACAGCTCCCTCCCTGGTGCTGTAATGGGGAAGGATAAATACATATGTCCCTGCTTTAAGGTGACAAAGGACGATATCAAAAAGGCCATTGAAGAAGGCGCTGATTCCTTTAAGAAAGTTAAAAAAGCCACGCGTCTGGCTTCCGGGTGCGGCCATTGTAAATGCAAGGCTAAGAAGTATACGAAAAAGCGGCTGGATAAGGCCAAATGAAAAATCAATCTAAAGAGCGGGTCTGCACACTGGTATTGTATGTGCAGACCCGCTGCTTTTTCCTGCATCCCTGAACCTTCTATTTCCGGCAGCACTCCGGCTTTCTGCTGCAGCACTCCGGCCTTCTGCTGCGGACCTCCGGCTCATAAACAGCTCAGATGCGTACCTCCTTTTGGGCGCGGAACGTTCTTCCCGATGCAGGGTGTTTTATCAAATATCAATCTCCCGGTCCCTATAATAATACATCCTGTCCCGTTCCCCAATCTCCCTTAGCACACGGCAGGGATTTCCCACTGCCACCACATTGGCAGGTATATCCCTGGTAACCACGCTCCCTGCGCCAATAACGGAATTGTCCCCAATGGAAACACCCGGCACCACCACGGCGCCGGCTCCAATCCACACATTCTCACCGATATGCACAGGCATATTGAACTGGATTCCCTCCCTGCGAAGCCCAGGCTCCACGGGATGGCCCGCCGTGGCAATGGTCACATTCGGTCCAATCATACAGTGGGAGCCAATATAAATCTCGCCGTCATCCACCAGAGTCAGATTAAAGTTGGCATAAACATGGTCCCCCAAATGCACATGCCTGCCTCCCCAGTTGCTGTGAAGAGGCGGCTCTATATAACAATCCCGCCCAACCGAGGCAAGCATCTGTCCCAGCAGTCCGGCACGTCTGGCGCTTTCCTTTGGCCTGGTTGCATTGTACTCATAGAGAAGCTCCAGGCAGTCTGTCTGTTCCTTCATAATCCCCTCATCCCCCGGAAAATACAGGCGGCCTTCCTCCATACGTTTTCTTGCACTGTTAATTTCTTCTGTTCCGTCCCCTCCTTTGTACCGGTATTCCTGCTGACTTTTGTCCATTTCCATCCAAACATTCCTCCGATTTCATGTCTCTTTGCTATTGGAATGATTGTACTATATTATATGGACAATGAAAAGCAGAAACGCGGAATACTCCTATTGGCACTGTTTCCGTTCCACCGCCAGTTTCCCTGCCGCCGCGCCTGACAGGGCCACTTCCCCGTCCTCCAGGCGGTTCAGCTTTCTGAATACAGCTGTCATGAACAGCACGGCTGCTCCAAAGGACACCACATCTGCTGCAGGGCCCGAATACAAGGTTCCTGTCACTCCGAAGAAAGCCGGAAGCACCAGAGCCAGGGGCACACTCAGTACAAAATCCCTGAGCAGGGACAGCAGCATGGAAAGCGCCGGCCTTCCAATGGACTGCAGAAAGATGCTGCATGACTTCTGGATACAGCAGAGTACAATTCCACCCAGAAATATGCGGAAGGCCAGCACTGCAAACTCATTGTACAGGCCGTCCTCACTGCCGAATACGCTGATAATCTGAACCGGGAACAGCTCAAAGCATACCATGGAAACCAGTCCCACGCACAGCTGGGCCATCATCATTGTTCTGAAAATCAGCTTTACCCTGCGCCATAATCCTGCCCCGTAATTATAGCCCACAATGGGCTGGGCTCCGGCTGCAATGCCCACCACAACGGATATCACAATCTGGAACACCTTCATGACGATTCCCACCACGGTCAGCGGAATATCCGAGCCATACTTTGACTGTGCGCCGTAAATTACCAGAACATTGTTCATCACCGCCATGATAACTACAATGGATATCTGGGTGAGAAAGCTGCTAATGCCCAAAGGCAGGATATGCTTCAGTATCTCCCCGTCCGGCTTAAAGCAGGAACGCTCCAGCCGGAAGGATTTGGGCTTAAACAGATAGTATGCTGCCAGAAGGGCGGATACAATCTGCCCGGTTATGGTAGCCAGGGCAGCGCCCCTCATGCCCCACCCCAGCACAAAGATGGCCACAGGGTCCAGGATAACGTTGATAACGCAGCCTATAAGGGTGGAACACATGGCGAACTGAGGGCTGCCGTCTGCCCGGATAACAGAGTTCATGGCATTGGCAAACATGAAAAAAGGGATGCCCGGTATGAGGTATGTGAAATACTCCCTGGCATACCCGATGTTGTTATCAGTTGCACCGAACCCCCACAGGATACGGTCCCTTAAAAGAACATAGACCAGTGTAAGCATGATACCAGCTGCCGCCATAAAGGCCGCTGCATTTCCCACGCTCTTATTCCCGTGCTCTGCATCCCCGCGGCCCTGGCAGATGCTTAGATAGGCAGCACATCCATCCCCCGCCAGGAGGGATATGGCAAGGGCAATGACTGTTAACGGAAACACCACGTTGGTGGCTCCATTTCCCAGAAATCCCACGCCCCGTCCAATGAATATCTGGTCTACAATATTATAGAGGGCAGACACCAGCAGGGACATGATGCAGGGAATGGAAAATCTCAGCATCAGTTTTCCAATGGATTCCTCCGCCATATATTGGTTTGCATTTTGATTCATAATAACCTCCGTTTCTCTTTTAAAGCAAAAAAGACTGCATCCCTTCGTGAATGACCTTCACGTGAAGAGTTACAGCCATAATGCAGTGTTAACTATACCAGTTTTTGCTAAATTCTGTAATACGTAAATGTATACAAACTTTGGGGTTGTATATATTGTGCACTTCTGCCATTATACTACAAAATACAGCACAAATACAAAATCCCATCATGCGCCTGCTGGGGTTCGAACCCAGGACCTACCGGTTAAAGGCCGGTTGCTCTTCCAGCTGAGCTACAGACACTTCCTTTTAACACGCCGGACTTTCACCGCCCCACTCAGCCACCAGGATGTCGTTGACCGACACCCCCAAAAGCAGACTCAGTGCAAACATATTGTCAAGGCTGGGCAGTGCGTCACCTCTCAGCCACTTGTAGATAGCGTTGGTGGTGGAAAACCCGAAATAGTCCCTGAGGTACGGTACGCTCAGTCCCTTTGCCTTTCTCAATGCATTAATCCGTTCTCCTGTTGCCGCGGGGTTTATAATTGGATAGTTCATCTTCTTCCTCCCTTTCTTTGCGAAGGGTGGCTGACGGGATTTGAACCCGCATGGCCCGGAACCACAATCCGGTGCATTACCATTTCTGCCACAGCCGCCATTTTCCTTTTTTTAGATACTAAAAAACCGCCTACCCAATACGGATAAGCGGCTAAAGGAATTCGGAAGATGAATCATCTGAACCTATTGTTCCTGAATAAGCGCATACCATAAGGGCATCCAAACAAAACGCTGTTTGTGAGCGTATTTCTGTGCATGGTGCTTATGGCTTTTCTGTGCGTCTAAACGGAACATGTCATTTCCTCCCTTTCTCATTTCCTGTCTTGTTTCATGTTTTATTTCATGTCTTGATTCTAGCACGGATTCTGCCTGCTGTCTATATACCTGTGGTATAGAGCCGGTAAAAAAACAGCTGTACCGGCAGATGGTTCCGGCTACCCGCAGGTCACTCCGGCAGATGGTTCCGGCTTCCTGCGGGTCACTCCGGCAGATACATCTCGTCCTCCATCCTGCAAAACCCATACCGCTCATACAGAGGCCGCCCCATGCTGGTGGCCTCCAGTGCAATAAAATGAATGCCCCGTTCCCTGGCCTCCTGCACCAGCAAATCCAATGTCTTCATGGCAATGCCTTTTCTCCTGTACTCCGGGTCTGTATACATGTTCATGATATATGCCTTCATCCCGGTTGGATTATGGTATGTGGGCATGACCTGGTAAAAACTGATTCCACCTGTCCCGATAATCCGGTCCCCCTCATATACCAGATAGGCCACATGGCTGCCATCCCTCAGGCTTTTTTCGTAGTAGGACCGCGATTCCTGTTCTGTCTGTCCCATATCCGCAGCAGCCGACAGCTGGTTTGCCGCCCTGAGGACCTGGATTCTGGTCTTAACCAGTTCCTCCATCTGTTCCCTGCCCGCTTTCTCAAAACGCATCATTGCGTACCTCCCTTTCACTTCCCTGTATATGTTCCCTATTCAAATTTCCCTCATCCGGCAGCAGTTTTACCCCGTCCCTTTCCCTCAGCACCCGCCTCATAATATCAAGGAACTGGGATACGTACTTCCCCCTGCTGTTTTTCTTCATCAAATAATATATGACCGTATCCGGAGGGCCTTCCTCCATTTCGTGTATCTTCCACTCCGGTCCCAGGGAAAGGGACCTGGCTATATAGTCCGGCAGGATAACCCAGGTGCCCTTTTCCCGCAGGAAATATTCCATAAGGGACATCTGGTCCAGCAGCACCCTGGCTCTGGCGCCGGGCCCAAACCAGTAATCGTGCCACCTATCATATTCCGGGTTCCAGGGAAGGCGTATTTCCCTTTGGGAATCCAGCTCAGACGGATGGACGGCTCGGTCCGCCCAATCCGTGGCCAGCAGCACCATTTTCCCGGAGAATAAAGGAATAGTGTCCACGGACTGGGAGAACATGTGGTCCGATATAAGGGCAAGGTCCACCTCCTCCTTCTCCACATGTTCATAGCTTTCCCAGGAATGATACTGGTGGAATACCAGCGGACAGTCCGGGTTCTGTTCCATGAACCCGGCCAGGACCTCCGGGAGCAGGTATGTGCTTATACTTCCCACAGAGCCGATGTACAGGCTCTGCCTGCTTCCAAAAACGCCAATCTGCCTTGTCTCGTTCCACATCTCCCTCCATTTTTCAGCCAGGGCTATAAATGCCCTGCCTTCCCGTGTCAGCTCTATGTTCCTGACTCCTTTTTTCCGGTTCATGAGGCAGTAACCCAGCTCCTGCTCCAGGGCGCCAATCCGCCTGCTGAGAGCCGGCTGTGTCACATACAGTTCCTGGGCTGCCGCTGAAATACTGCCGCTTTTTACAATTGCCAAAAATGCCTCTATCTCCAGCTCCGTCATTGTGCACCTCATAATATAACTATTTATTTATATATTAAGGCAAATATAAGCATTTTACAATCATTAATTTTCCAGCTATAGTTACCTATGAACATGTAACAGTCCGGACAGTCATTTTCCATCTGCCTGAACTGTTACATCCAATTATATCTGGAAAGGATAATGACATCCATGAAAAACCTGACCTCCGGACCCATTCCCGCACAGCTGATTTCCCTGGCCTTTCCCATGATAATAGGCAACATCCTTCAGCAGTTCTACAATACCATAGACGCCATGGTGGTGGGCCGGTACGCAGGCGGCGCTGCCTTTGCTGCCATCGGAGTGGCTGGGACTGTCATGAACCTGTTTATTTTTGTCATCAATGGTTTCTGTACCGGAATCTCCATCCTGCTGGCTGGTTTTTATGGGTGCAGGGACTGGAAGAATTTCAGGCGTGAATATTTTGTATCCCTGGCAGCGGGCAGTATTTTCACTGTGTTCCTGAGCCTGGGCGGCCTGGCGACCTTATCTCCCCTGCTGCGCCTGATTCAGACGCCGGACCAGGTGGCCGGGCCTGCCCGTACTTACCTGACCATTATCTTCCTGGGGCTTGGGGCTTCCTACCTGTACAATTTCTGCAGCGCTGTCCTGCGGGCTGCGGGCGATACGGCTGCTGCCCTTATTTTCCTGGCAGCGGCCATCTGTTCCAACCTGGCGCTGGATTTGGTGCTGGTGGCCGGCCTGGGACTGGGTATTGCGGGGGCTGCCTGGGCCACCCTAATCTCCCAGCTGTTCTCCGCTGTCCTCTGCCTGGTCTACATGCGGTGTAAGGCGCCAGAGCTTATATTTACCCGGAAGGACATGGTAGCGGACCTGTCCCTGCTGAAACGCACCTGCAGGTACTGCTTTGTCACCGCCCTGCACCAGTCCAACCTGTACATCGGTAAACTGCTGGTCCAGGGCGCGGTAAACTCCCTTGGAACCAGTGTTATCGCCGCTTATACGGCGGCCGGACGGCTGGAGGGCTTTGCCAACTCCTTTGGCGACAGCGGCAGCGCCGCCCTCTGTGTGTTCCTGGCCCAGAACAGCGGGGACACACATAAAAAGAGGGCCCGCCAGGGATTTGCCGCAGGTACCATCCTGCTGACATCCCTGGGAGTCCTCTCCTCCCTGCTCTTATTCTGCCTGGCCCGTCCCGCCGCTGCCTTTGTGCTGAAAGGCACAGGACCCGGCGCCCTTCCCCAGTGCATCCTTTACCTGAGAGTCATATCGCTGTTCTACACCTTCTGCTTCATGGGCAATGCTTTGGTCGGATACTTCCAGGGCCGCGGCAGAATACTCATACCGGTCATAGGAGCCACGGGCCACATCACCCTGCGGGTTGTCCTGTCCTATATACTGGCCCCCGGATACGGGCTTCCTGCCGTGGCGGCCGCTACCGGCACGGGCTGGGCCATGGTGGTGGCGTTCTGGTGGATATTATGGTTCCGGAGCAACCATGTGAAGAAGCCTTACCGGGCCCAGGAGGCCTGATACATAGTTCCGGCTGTCCCGGTCCATATTGTCCTCGTTCCAATAGCGGTTCCATCCCAGGGCCATTCCCTGGTCCACCAGCATGTGGCGACGTTCATTGGACGCCAGGTTGGATACCACTATGGTAATCTCATTTTCCCCCTGGCGGAGCAGGTCCGTGATGTCCGCCCTGTAGGGATGCCACAGCCTTGTGTCCGCCAGCCTGCCGTTAACCCATATTTCCGCACAGTGATTGACTTGGCCAAGCTCCAGCACACAGGTGCCTTTCTTTTTGTCCGCAACCCATGTGTTTGTATACCTGCCCCTTCCTGAAAACCACGGAAGTCCCAGCATACGCCAGTCCTGAAGATTGGTCCTGACCGCCTTCACGGATACGCGGACCGGCTGTTTCAGGCCGTCCCCGCAGCTGCCTGCTGTTATCTGGATGGTGAGTATATGAATGCGTTCATTGTCAGGAAGTCTGTACGCCCCATTTTCCCACTCCATTTCCTTGCCGTCCAGCAGGCAGACCGTGTTCCCGGCTGCAGCCGGTTCATAAATGACCGTTGTTCCGGCAGGTATTGTGATTGTGTAATAGAGCTTTCTCGGATAGGCCATGGTCCGGCCGAACAGCGGCAGGTCCCCCCACGGTTTCATGGGCGGTCTTCCCCGTTCCCATGCTTTCAGCCACACATGCTCCAGTCCCGGATAATTAAAGTTTTTTACCTTCTGTACATCAAAATCAGCTGCCGTAAACCGCCTGTCCGAATCCGGCTGTTCCCATCCTTCCCACAGGCTGTCGGTTACAATCCAGGTGCTGTCGCTTTTCACCGTTATTTCGCTGGTTTTGCAGACAATGGTCCCCTCCATAAGAAGGGAAATAAACCGGTCTGCAGGCAGCTCCTCTGCAGAACAGACATATACATCCTGAAGCGGTTTATGGTTTTTCACATGAATGGCCAGAGTATTTTCTCCCTGCGCCAGCATGCCCCTATCCGCAAATACCACAGGCTCTCCATCGCTGGCTCCCCTGTATACCATTGCGCCGTTAATATAGCATTCAAAGGAATCCACTGCAGCCACGCAGAACTCCGCTCTTTCAGGCATGTCTTCCAGGAAAACCGTCTTTCTGAAATACAGGTCGGTTGCGTCAAGCTGGTCGTTCCAGCTGCGCCTGCGTGTAATCCACCGTCCGCTCCACAGGCTCAGATGGCGGCCGCACGCCCCTTCCTCCCCGGAACAATTGCAGATTCGGATAGTCTCTGTCTCAGAGGACAAATCAGAGGTGAATCCCGCAATGGGGATTTCCAGCTCCGTGCTGTCTGTATCTGATATCCCCTTTTCCCGGCTCCGGCAGGACACGGAAAGAGGAAGAAAATCCCATTTTCCTGTAATCCACTCTTCCTCCCGCCGGGTCCCCTCGGGAAGGGCCGGTCTGGCCTGGCTGATTGTATGTCCATCCAGGCCAAATAGTACATAGACAGCTTCTCCCGGCTCCAAATCCATATAGAGATGGATACCGTCATTCACCTGTTTATACCTGGCCTGCGCCATAGCTCCTTTTTCAATATCCAAAAGCACGGGCGCCGAAGCGTGGCGGAAGAACAGCACCGGACTGTGCTTCTCGCCGCTGCTGTTGACCACCAGATAATAGTCAAAATCCCCTGCCTTTCTGTGATTCCAAAAAAGGCTGCTGCGGTTTCCGTAAATCACGGATGCGGATGGCGGTGCCAGGCTGGCTGCTGCCTCAGGAAGGCGGCTGATGCTGCAGACCGTTCCATTTAACACTGCGTCCGCCCTTTCATTTGCATTTTCCCTGTCCGCCGGCCCGGTCCGGTAAAACAGCAGGCTGCCTCCGGCCTTTGTCCATGCTTTCAGCTTTTCCGCGGTTTCATCCATCAGGCTTCCCCCTTCCGGAAGAAGCAGTACCTGAAATCGCTGCTGCCCCATGCACAGCCTTCCCTCGTGGATATGGGAGTTTATGATGGATTCCTCGTCCACCATGTCCGTATCCAGCTGGTGCTCAATCATGATATTAAGGGCCTGATGGAATCCGTCGCTGACAGCCCTTCCAACAGCATTTTCCTCTCCGTTCTCCATATTTTCATCCATGGCGCCTATAGGGTAAAGAATAGCGTAATCCACCGCAGGGCTTCCCTGGCTGTTCATATAGGACAGACGCCTTATATAGTCGGCAAATATCTTAAAATAGTCCCAGTACGGATTCTGGTAGAAAAAGCTGGTGGGCCAGTCGCTCTGGGAACCCTGGTGTCCGCATTCATAATAGAACCCATGGAGGATAAACATGCTGGTTCCCATGGCTGCCAGGGTGTTGATTCCTTGTTTGAACTCCTCCATGCTGCAGTTCCATCCTGCGCCTCCCAGGGCTTCCGACATGGCTCTTTCCTTTCCGTAGAGCCTGGCCACGGACACGGAATATTTCGGCTCGCAGTATGTAATCCGTCTGGGATACCGGTACCGGTAATCATGGCAGTCCGAGCCGGGCACCATAAGGTGGCGCATGGTCTTAAAATAATCCCCCTGTCTTCTGGGATGCTCCCACAAAAACTCCTCTGTGTGGCCTGTAAGCTGCAGGCCGTACCTCCGGCACCAATCCGATATCTGTTTAAAAAAAGCCTCCTCGTACATGGCGGTTATGAGGGAATAGTAGTCCCTGCGGACCTGCTTATCCCTGTCATCACTCCCGTCCACAAGAGAGGGAAGCTCCTCAAGGATGTCATAGCCGTATGTGTCCCGGAAACATCCCGGCAGACGGTCTGTCCAGGGCAGAGGATTTCCCATCATATAGATTTCGTCAAAAAAAATGCCTGGTATCAGTTTTCCGAAATCCTCTCCCCACCGCTTTCTGTACTCCTCATGGGTCAGTTTTATAAAGGAGGCAATGGTTTCAGGATTTAGATAGTCCACTGCCTTTTCAAATACCTTTTCGTAAAACTCATAGACAAAACCGCCCTTTCGAACGATATGGTACGGCCCGGTCCCGGGCTTTTCATCCGCCTTTCTCTTCACCGCATAAAGCCCCTTTGCCATATTGTCCCTTCCACGGGACAGAATTCTGGAGGGCTTCTGGAACCCGTATTCAAAGGTGCTGCCCGCGGTGCCGCTGGGCCATGCATACTCGTCGTAGAGCCAGGGGGTAAATCCCTGTTTTCTGGCTTCCTCCACGCAGGCGCCAATGGCATCCCACCATGGCTTCTCCAGGTAAGGCGTTTTAAGGTAGGCCCTGGGATGCATGAAACCGCCGTATACGCCCTTCTCCACCATCTGGTCAATCTGCCAGGCCAGACGCTCCTTTTCCAGTTCTCCGTTTAAGAACCAGAAGGCCAGCACACTGTATTCCCTTCCCGGGTCCTTAAAATCATGAATCAAATCCATACCCTTCCTCCTATCCCTTCACTGCCCCGGCAGCAATGGACTTTACGAAATTTTTCTGCATGCACAGATACACCACCACAATCACAAGGGCGCTGATGGACAGGGCCGCAAACACAGGCGTATAGCCTACGGTCTCCGTCTTTTTATTAAACAGGGCCACGCCCACGGAAAGGGTGTATTTGCTCTCGTCCGTGATGGAGGTCAGGGCCCACAAATACTCATTCCACACCTGCATGGCTGACAGGATGGCCATGGTGGCCAGGATGGGCTTTGCCAGGGGCAGCATGATTTTCCTGAATACCTGCATGTTGCTGCATCCGTCCAGCTTTCCCGCCTCCATCAGCTCATCGGGCAAATCCTCAAAATAGTTCCGGCAGATAATCAGACCCATAGGGGCAAATCCCTGGAAATACGGAAATACCAGGGCCGGAAGGGTATTGACCAGATGCATCCGGTTCACCATGGTAAACATGGGCAGCAGGATGATGGCCGTGGGTATCAGCAGGTTGAAGATAATCATATAATAAAAGAAGGTCTTACCCGGAAATGCAAGCTTTGCAAAAGCATATCCGGCGCAGGTGACGAACACCAGGTTTACGGCAGTGGTAACCAGGGTAACCACCACGCTGTTCATGAAATACCTGGACATGCCTGCATCGTTCCAGGCCGTTGCGTAGTTCTGGAAATTAAGCCTGGCCGGCAGGGTCCAGATGCTTTCCAAAAACTCTGTCTCTGTTTTCAGGGACTGGATGACCACCCACAAAAGGGGATACACGGATATAAAAAATGCCAGCAGCATAAAGAGAAACAAAAACCATTTACATACATTTTTCTTATTCATCATGAAGCCCTCCCTGCCCTTTTCTTCTGGACAATGGTCTTAACTGCCATAATCGCCACCATGATAAGCATCAGTATGACGGATGCGGCCGTGCCTGCGCCGAAGTCCCGGTTGGTAAATGCCTTTGTGTAAATGTAGGATGTCATCACGTCGGAAGCGCCTCCCGGCCCGCCCTGGGTCATGACCCATATCAGGTCAAAGAGCCTGAGTCCGTTGGTCACGGTCAGCATGGCCAGCACTGCAAAGGTAGGCTTTAAGTAAGGAATGATGATGTAAAACAGCTTCTGCCAGAAATTGGCGCCGTCAATCTGGGCCGCCTCCAGGAAATCCTCCGGCATCTTGGTGATATTGGCGTACATAATCAGCATATTAAAGGGCTGTGAACGCCATATCCAGGTAATTGCAATGGCCCAGAGGGCTGTCTCCGGACGGCTGAGCCATGCCTTTGCATACTTCCCCAGTCCCGCCATCTTAAGGAACTGGTCCACTGGCCCGATGGTGGGGTCATAGATAATTCTCCATATGCAGCCCACCACCACCATGGATATCAGGTAGGGTATGAACAAACCCGCATTGAAAATTTTCTTGCCCGGCACGCCCACATACAGTACATAGGCAAACACGAACCCAATGGGAATGGCCAGGAAGCTGACCAGAATAAGGTAAAATGTATTCCACAGGGAGCGCACGAACTTGGGGTCCGCCAGAACCTTGGCATAATTTTTAAAACCCACAAAATGTTCCAGGGCTCCAAGTCCGTTGTATTTATAGAAGCTGGTCTGCAATGCATTGACAAACGGTATGTAAAGGAAAATGACCATGACAATGATGGTGGGGGCAATCAGCGCCAGCGCTGTCATCATTTCCTTCCTTTCTTTTAATGTTTGGGATGATTTCATTTTTATCTCCTCTCGGCGGGCCATAACATCGGCTGTTCTGTCAGATGCGGCGCAGGAACCTGTGCCTGTTCCTGCGCCGTTTTTCTTACTGCTTTATTTCTGAAACATGTCTGATGATGCTGCCTGTCACGACGCCCGGCATCAGTTCAGGTTGGACAGATAGGTCTCCTCATAGAGCTGGTTCAGCTGGTCCGTCACATAATCTATGTCGTAGGTGCCTAACAGGTAATTGGGCTCCAGGTCTGTCAGGAATGTGTTCTGGATTTCCGTTGTTATGTTCACCGGCACATAGATATCAGGAATAAAGCCATTTTTACCTGCGTCAATGTATCCCTGCATGGCCTCGTTGTCGCTGGTCAGCTCAAAGTTGGTAAGTCCGGGGTTGATGAATTTCGCATAATCCTCTGAAAATGCAGTCTTGGACGTCATGAACTTCACGAACTCAATGGCTTCCTCCTGGTGTTTGGAGGAATTGGTCACTGCCCAGATACTGCTGGAACCGCCCAGGCATCTGGCAGGCTTTCCCTCCACTCCCGGCAGGGCATAGGAAGCCAGCTCCACTCCCTCCGGCACGTTCTCAGTCAGATAGGAAAGATAGTTTGGCTGAAGCATGACCTGAACCAGCTCCTTCTGTACAAAGAGCTGCTGCATGGTCTCCCGGTTGCCCGTAAGGCCGGATTCCGGGAACCACCCCTGGTCCCACATATATTTAAATTTTTCAAGGCCCTTCCTGACGCTCTCAGATGAGAAGGTCATGGAACCGTCCTCAAAGGCATTGGGATTGGCATCCAGCTCCTCACGGCAGTACTGGTCCCAGAAGATTCGCGGCCACCAGTCCATGTTCTGCTGCTGCATGGATACGGGAATCTTTCCGGCTGCTTTTATGGCCTCGCAGTTTTTCTCAAATTCCTCCCATGTAGCGGGAACACTCAGTCCCAGTTCCTTATATACGTTCTTGTCATAGATAACAGCCACAGTGGTCATGGTAAATGGCACACCGTACAGCTTGTCCGCGTAGTCGGAGCCGATTGCCTTAAGGGTGGCCTTGCAGTTGCTCAGCAGGGTCGGATTGATTGTCTCTCCCCAGTTTGCGTCCTTCTCATAATTCTGTCCGTTTTCCACTGCACTGGTCAGGTCCACCAGCAGGCCGCTCTGCACCTGGTCCCCAATGAACTGGGAGTTGGTCATGACCACGTCCGGCAGCTCATTTGCCACATTCAGCGCTGTAAATTTAGAATAGTAGGAATCGGAGGGCACATATTCATATTCAATGTTGACGTCCGGGTTAAGCTCTTCATATACGGAAATCATTTCTTCCACCATTCCTCCGTAATTATCCAGCACCTTTATGGTAACCTTTTGGCTGCTGTCCCCTGATGCAGCCGTATTTCCCTCACCGGACGCTCCTGTATTTGAAGAGCCGCAGCCTGTCATGGCTGACGCGGACATGGCCGCACAGGTTAAAAGCGCAATCAATCTCTTATTCATCATAATCCTCCTATACACTCTGTTTTTGCATGTTCATTTTGTACAACCCAATCATACATTATACAGCTGTTTTTAGTCAATTTGCAATCAATGCAGGAGGAATACTTTCATGTTTTTCCGGGGTGTACTTTCATTCCGGCATGGTATTTTCATGTTGTCAGGCAGTTTTTTCCCTGTTTTATGTAAAAAAAGAAGGGCAGAAAACATGGCTCTGCTTTCTGCTCTTCCGGAATCTCTTCCTGATATTTACGTTTTGACCATACTTTTATGAACCCTATTCCATATAATCCAGAGGGTCCACCGTCTTATCCTGGTGCTTCAGCTCAAAGAATACATTGACGCCTTCCACGGAATAATACTTGGTAGGCTCGGACACGTAGCCCAGGGTCTGTCCCTTTTTAAGGTACTCGCCCTCTGCCGCGCAGACTTCCTTCAGCTGGCCGCAGGTTGCTGTGTACTCGTTGCCCAGGTCCATGACAACATAATTTCCGATTTCCTCATTGGAACCCACTTCCAGGATTCTGGCATTGGCCGGGGCTTCCACCGGTGTGCTGACATCGGACTGAATCACAAGGCCGGGATTGCATTTGTACTGGTCCAGGGTGGGGAAATAAATGGTCTGGTCCATGCTGTAGTCCAGAAGTACATTTCCCTTTACAGGCCACACCATCTTACTGGTATCTGTAAAATTGAGTACCAGTGCATCAGCTGCATCCCTGCCTGCGCCTGCTTCCGCCGCCAGGTCATTTCCCTGGTTGGCATTCTGGGCAACCGCTGCCTGGGTGGGAGCCGGTTCACTCTTCTGTGTCTCTTTTGCCGCATCAGAGGCACCTGCCACCTGGGGCATTTCCGGTGCTGTCTCCTGGGCAATCATTTCTGGCTGGGGCACTTCAAGGTATGGATTTGTCTCATTACCTTTTCCTCTTTGTACGGTAATCACTCCTGCTGCGGCTACTATAGTCAGCAGGCCTAACACTAGCATGACAAGAAACAGCTTATCCTTGAACATCTGGTTTACTTTCTCTTTCACGTTTATCACCTCGGTACTATTCTTACCAAACCAAGGCTACTTATTCAGAAATGAAAGCAATATTTTTATAAAAATATCCAAGGATATCTTCGGCCTTCCATCCCTCCTTTGCTTTCTCATTGGCAGTGGCCTGACTCAGCCCGTAGCCGTGCCCGATGCCCTTCACCACCGCCCTGATGCCGTCCTCATACGGCTCCAGCACAAAACAGGAGGAAGCCAGGCCCAGAGCGTACTGCACCTCCTCGCCTGTGTATCCTGCATTGCCAATCTGGACGTCATCCACATACCCGGCTTCATCCCTGGACACAATCTGTATGGTGTCCGGCACCTGGGAGGCTTCAATGGTCCTGGAGCCGGATTCCCCGGCCGGAATGCTGTTGATGGCCGCCGTAAACGAATCTCTGGAAAAGGAGAGCATCTGCATGTATCCCTCTGCCTCCACATCCCCGGGGCAGTCCACAGTCTGAAGATACGGATGGGTAAAATCCCCCTGTCTGGTCATTCCGGCCGTGGCCCTGCAGTACATGGGGTCAATGCATTTACCCTCGTAGGTCATGACAATGCCGGACGTGGCCTTAACCGCATCCTCCAGTTTTTTGTAGTAACCCGGAAACCGGCTGGACCCCCACAGCTTTTTCAGCTGGTCCGCCTCCAGATAATCCATGTCCAGGGCGGATTCTGCTATCTCTTCCCCGTCCCCCAAGCCTTCCATCTGCCTGCATATGTATGTCCTGGCAATGATGGCCTGTGCCTTCAGTGCTTCCGGCTCGTACTCCACCGGCATCTGCCTGGCAATGACTCCCGGCAGGTATTCCTCCATATCCATATAATAGGAGCCGTTGGTCCGGTCCAAAAGAATCCTGCGCCTGCCGGACACCTCCTTCTGCTGCTCATAGCGCAGCTCCTCTCCCCGGATTGTGCCTGTCCATGCAAGGGTTCCTACATAAGGCACCATAAGCCCGGTGAGGGCCGCCCATATGATGCGTTTATTCACAAAATCCAATCCCTCCTTCCCGTATCAGGGTAATCCCCTTACAACTAATATATGAATCCGGGGACAGCCCTATGTTTCAGGGATTTTGCCGCACAAAAAATATCGCCGCACCGTTCTAATGCCGGCGGGCGATATTTAGGTTATTATATGATATTTTCCCAGACTTACCCGATATATGCCTGAATCAGTCTGAAGGTATTCTCTGCGCCTTCCTTATGGCTTCTCTCATAGCCATGGGATGCGTAAACTCCGGGACCAATGAGGGCGTGGCGTACATCGTAACCTGCTTTCAGGGTAGTCTCTACGTCGGAGCCGTAATGGGGGTATACGTCCACGGCATAGCTGATTCCATGCTCCTTTGCCAGTTCCACAAGGCGGCATACAATGTCATAATTGTAAGGTCCTCCGCTGTCCTTTGCACAGATGGACACCTGGCGCTCCGTGCACTGAAGACCCTCTCCCACGCAGCCCATGTCCACGGACCATGCTTCGGTTACACCGTCCGGAACTGAGGAGGAACCGCCGTGGCCCACCTCTTCATAGATGGTAAAGTGGGCATAGACCCGGCGTTCAGGGGTCACTGCCTCATCCCTAAGATATTTTGCATATCCCATTAAAATGGCGGCGGACAGCTTGTCATCCAGGAAGCGGCTCTTGATGTAACCGGATGGGGTAATCCTGGTCCGGGGCTCAAAACACACATAATCTCCCGGCATGATGCCCAGCTTAACAGCGTCCTCCCTGCACTTCACATCCTCATCAATCAGCACCTCCACCGTATCCCAGGTGCGCTCTGTCTTCTCATAGCTGCCGTTTACATGTACGGAGGCGTCCGCCAGCTGACAGGTTCCCTCATAGATTCCGTCCGCTTTGGTGACAATCCGCACATTCTCAGTCTCGGCATTAGCCGGTTTCATGCCTCCTATATTAGTCAGCTTCAGCCTTCCGTTGTCCTTAATCTGGGTAACCATGCCGCCCAGGGTGTCGCAGTGGGCCTCCAGCAGAATTCCGTCCGCCTTGTTCTTCCCGCCGAAATCAGCAATCACGCCTCCCTTTTCAGTACGGTGAGCCGGTACCCCCAATGCCTCCAGTTCCTTTAACAGGTACCCGGTCACTTTCCTGCCATAGCCGGAAGGGCTGTCAATGGCCAGTAGCTTCTGGGTCTGTTCCATTATGTAGTCCACATATTTTCTGCAGTCAGACATATCCGTTCTCCTTTGTTGTTGGTATTACTTACTCAGAGTCATTCTACCAGAAAAACTGCGGTATTACAAGCAGGCTGTCCGGTTCCAGCGTCTATGATTTGGTCATCCGCTTCTGCCTTCAAAAGGGAATCCATGAAATCGGCCTTATCAATGAGGCGCTGGAATGTTTTTGACTGGCCTATATGGTGTAACCGGGCAGTTTATCTGCTGCAGGCTGTATGCATTCTACAGCCCGTATATACCGGAGTATTTTTCTTTCAGATACCTGACATAGTACTCCGGATTGAAATCTTCCCCGGTCACGTCCTTCAGTATCCGGCGGCTGTCCTTCAATTTTCCGTACTGATGGATGTGTTCTCTCAGATAATCACGAATTACATCCACCTTTCCTTCCTTCAGCAGGCCGTCAAAATCCATGATTTCCTTCATATGATAGTACAGCTGGGCGCCGAAAGCGCTTCCCAATGCATAGGACGGAAAATATCCAAAGGACCCCTGGGACCAGTGGATGTCCTGAAGCACTCCCTCTGCCGGATTCTCCGGGCGTACCCCCAGATATTCCTCGTATTTATCAGCCCATATCTCAGGCAGTTTTTCCACGTCCAAATCTTCCTCTATCAGCATTTTTTCAATTTCATACCGAATCAGTACATGAAGGCTGTAGCTCAGTTCATCTGCTTCCGTGCGGATTAATCCGGGCGTGACTTTGTTGACTGCCTCCACAAACTGGTCCAGGTCCGCCTTCCCCAGCTGTTCCGGGAACATCTCCTGCACCCTGGCGTACACAGGCTCCCAGAAGGAACGGCTGCGCCCAATGATGTTCTCAAAAAAACGTGACTGGGATTCGTGCATGCCCATGCTGGCTCCCTGTCCAACGGGCGTCAGTGTCAGGTCGTCACGGATACCCAGCTCATAGATGGCATGGCCTGCCTCATGGATAACGGAAAACAGGGAGCTGTCCACGCTGTCAGTGTAATGGGTGGTAATGCGCACATCCTTATTGTGCAGATTGGTTGTAAATGGATGGGCGCTGACTGCCATGACGCCCCGGTCAAAGTCAAATCCCACATATTCCGCCAGAAACCGCCCCAGCTCCTCCTGCTTCTCCTCCGGGTAGCTGCCTGTCAGGAAGGAATCATCTATTTTCTTTCCCTCCTCCATCACCTTTTTGAGAAACGGCACCAGTTCCTTTTTCAGGATGCTGAAAAACCGGTCCAGATTCTCCATGGAAAATCCATTTTCATAGTCATCCAGCATCACATCATACAGCTTCCTGCCATCCTTTGCCCTGTAGCCTGCGAACTTCTTCTGAAACTCAATTACCTTTTTAAGGGTAGGGGCAAATGCTTCAAAATCCCGGTCCTTTTTTGCCTTGGCCCAAACACTGGTTGCCCTGGCTGTGAGGCGGGCAAATTCCTGGTATTCCTCCTGAGGTATGGGACATATCTGTTCCCGCTCCTTTAGCAGTTCCCTGACATTGGCAGCCTCCGCCTCTGTCAGCTCCTTGTCCCCGCTGCATTTATCCAGCAGCTCTTTCATCCCGCTGCAGGTCACTGCCTGAAAATACTCTCCTGACAGCACTCCAATCACCTTGGATGTCAGCTCTCCTGCCTCCTTAGGCGCCAGCGTCTCGTTGTCCCACTCGAACAATGTCATGGCTGTCTTGATGGCCATGGCTTTATCCATGTATGTTCGTAGCTGGTCATATGCTTTGCTCATTGTCTTTTCCTCTCTTTCCATAGTTTATGTTCTGTTATGTTTTGTCTGTTCTTTGAAGCTTTTCCTATTTTATCCTTCCGTCATGCTGATTCATGTCTCTTAAAAGGACAATCCATCTAATTGAGTTTCCCCTGACCGTATGCTTCTTATACAAAGGCACGGACCCAATTATAACGCTACCATATCCTGCCATTTGATGCAATTCTTATTTTTTCTTTGGGCCTTCATTCTATGTCCGGAAAAAGGCCGGGTCCTGCGGTCCCTATGTGAAGTGCGGACCCTTGTCCCTCAGGGAGGCTCATGACACAAAAACAGAAGGCGCTGTAAACCAGCTTCGCGACCGCTGTCTTACAACGCCTTCCCGGCTTTTGGGATATTAATCAGCCCTGGCTTTGGCCCTCCACCGGAACCCGTCCTGTGGCAACATATTTTTTCTTATAAACCACGGTTGCCACGCCGTTGATAACCCCTACTGCCATAATCACAATGATATAGATAAATATTCTGGTATATCCTGCATTTCCGCAGGTATCCAGCCAATGGCCATACATGGCCGCCTGAAACAAATCAGGGCAGAATCCGATGGCGCATACAACGCCTGCCGTGGAGGCTGCATAACGCCGGGGGATTTTTACTTCAGAGGGCACTGCAAACATGGCGCCTCTGGCAATATGTACCATGAATCCAATCACCAGCGTCATAACAGTAAGGAGCACTGAGGGAACTCCTGCAGGCATGAACATGAAAATCAGGGTGATGACTGCACCGCAGGACAGCACAGTGGCTATGACGGATGACACGGAATGAATCCGGTCCCCCATGTACCCGCCCAAAGGAGCCCCAACAATACGGATTCCGTAGGTCCTGATGATGGCAATGGCGCCTGACCCCACCACAGTGGCTCCCAATACATTGGTAAAATATGGGGTAAAGTAGGACAGGGTCTGGTATGTGGAATAGGTTGCAAATACTGCAATGCCCGCAAACCAGGTGCGCGGGTCTTTAAATACTCCCATCCATTCCTTCAGGGATAGCTTTGATTCCGCCATGCCGTCACCAAGGTCCCTGCCGGCTGCGCCATCCCCGGCGGTTCCCGCTTTCTCAGGGTCAGGCAGCAGGAACACCAGGGCAATGGTAGCTATGAGTCCCACCGCGCCATAGCTTATAATGACTGCCTTCAGTCCTGCCACACCGCCCATGGCTCCAACAGCCACCCTGGCGTAAAGTCCCAGTGCAATGAAGTTGATGATTACGCTTGCCAGACCGCAGGCCGACTCCGTAAAGCCGAATATGGTACCCTGGCTTTCCTCATCTCCCACCAGACGCACCAGCTTCGTATGAGCCGGAAAATAGAGAATCAGACCTGCAACAGCCAGCCCGGCCCAGATAAAGATGGCAAACCCATAGCTCATGTTCATGGCCAGCAGGAAATTCAGGGCGCACGTAATAAACATGCCCAAAAGATAGACCTTTTTCGTGTTAAACTTATCGCTCAGCGCTCCTCCAAAAGGCGCCAGCAGGTTACCTATGCCGAATATGGCAATCAGAAGACCAAGCTGCGTATTACTGGCATGGAGCGCGCCTGCCAGGTCATCGTAAAATACATACTGTACAAAAGGCGTTGCATATACAACCGCAAATGCAAGACCCATGAAAAACACAATCAAAAGCTGCCTGCCGGTGATTGAGACCTTTGAATTAGACATAAAACCCTCCTCTACGCTGCCCATGCAGCGGTTCATAATTCATTTCCTGTTATCTTCCTGATTGGGCTGCCAGGCAGGCCAATGCAATGGAGTTCAGTTTGATTTCCGCTGTATCTGAACGTGACCCCAGTATTACCGGATTGGAAGCTCCCAGCACGATTCCGGCCCATGGGCTGCGGCAGAGATGTATCCATGACTTCCCCATGATGTTGCCGGCTTCTATATTGGGAAACACCACCAAATCCACGTCCCCTGTAATTTTGCTGTCAATCTTTTTATGGGCCGCTGCTTTAGGGTCAAATGCCACATCAAATGCAATAGGACCTTCTATGATACACGGAAGAAAGCCTTCCTCATTCATGGCTGCCTCCACTAACCCTGCCGCGTCCGTGGTGGATACCACCTTTGAATCCACCATCTCATTGGCTGTGAGAACCGCCACCTTAGGGTTGTGGATTCCCATGTTGTCCACTGCATACAGCAGGTTCTTAAGGATATCCTTCTTCTGTTCCAGGCCGGGAGCCACATTGATTCCGCTGTCAGAACAAAACAGCAGCTTATGGTAATTAGGCGCCTCATAGACAGCCATCATGGACAGAAGGCGTCCGGTACGCAGCCCCCACTCTCTGTTCAGGATTCCCCTCATGTAGATGCTGGTATTCACAAGCCCCTTCATCAGTACCTGAGCCTTTCCATCATGTACTTCCCTGACAGCCTTTTCCACTGCCTCCTCCTCTGTATCCGCCTGCAATATTTCCAGGGGACACAGTCCGATATGACCGCATATCTCTGCAATCTTTTCTTTATTTCCCGTAAGAACAGGGCGGATGAAGCCATGGTCTGCCGCAGCCTTTACCGATAAAAGCAGTTCCTGGTCAGCCGCCTGGGCCACGCTTACCACCAATGGTTTCCCGGACCGGACCCTTTCCTGTAATTCCTTAAAATTCTTTATCATGATTTGATTCTCCTCATATCTTCCATAACATCTAACTTAATTTATGGCTGTGGGCCAATCTGTGGCAGATTCCTTTTTTATTCTCCTCACCTTCCCGCAACACATAGACACCGAACATGGCCAGTACAATGGACAAAATCGGATTTACATAATTTAATACAGCGTATTTCCAATACTGGGACACGCCTACTCCAAGTGTGGACAGAATAAACACGCCGCTGGTTGACCAGGGAATAAACACCTGTGTCAGTGTGCCGCCCTCTTCCAGGAGGCGGGAAAGCATTTCC
Organism: Clostridium sp. 1001283B150225_161107_B6; assembly: GCF_015556325.1. Taxonomy (NCBI): domain Bacteria; kingdom Bacillati; phylum Bacillota; class Clostridia; order Eubacteriales; family Clostridiaceae; genus Clostridium; species Clostridium sp. 1001283B150225_161107_B6. Next base: position 37,167 of record NZ_JADNMD010000008.1, read on the forward strand.
GGACGAAGCCCCCTCTCCTTAAAGGCTTCCTTGTAGAGGCTTCCGTTCACCACGATGGACAGGAATACCTCCCCCATGGTCAACGTACCGAAGGTGGTGCTGGCAATGACCACCGGTACCATCATACGGTCGCTCTTAACCTTCTTTATGATGACCTTTACAATCTGTGGCAGGTATCCCACATGCTCCATGACGCCTCCGAACGCAATGGCAATGCAGGACAAGGAAAATGTATACATCATGCTCTGTATCCCGCCTCTTAGCAGCAGCTTATCCACCAGCTCCACCCCGGTTGGTTCCACATAACCGTAGTTTAATCCTTCCATTACCTCCCTGAGAGGATATCCCTGGTAAAATACCGCCACCATAACTGCCAGCACCGTACCGATGGCCATACTGGGAACAGCCGGAAATTTCATCAGGTTAAGCACCAGAAGGACCGCCATGGGTACCAGTACCAGAGGGCTGATGCGGAACCTCCCTCCGATGGCGTCCAGGAACAGGTTCACGGTATCCATGCTGAAATTTGCACCGTGGTAGGAAAGTCCCAGGATGGTAAATATCACTAACGTAATGATATAGGAAGGAAATGTGGTCTTCCACATGGCGCCTATATGGGCATACAGAGTTGTTCCTGCTGCAGCCGGAGCCAGATTGGTACTGTCTGAAATAGAGGACATCTTATCGCCGAAAAATGCCCCGGAAATCACCATTCCAGCTGTCAGCGGGGCCGGAATCCCCATTCCTGCCCCAATTCCCATCATAGCCAGCCCCATGGTGCCCACCGTCCCCCATGATGTACCGATGGAAATTGAAGTAAGGCTGCAAAGGAGCAGGCCGATAGGCAGAAAATAATTGGGAATGATATACTGCAGTCCGTAATAAATCAGCGCCGGCACTGTCCCGGAAAATATCAGCGAGCTGATAATAATACCGATAAACAAGAATATAATCATGGCCGCCAGGGCCTGGCCCAGGGACTTTTTCATGCAGTCCACCAAATCAGGGAAACTGTATCCCAAAGCCGCTGACGCCATGCACACCACGGCCAGGGCGCACAGCAGCACTATATGTATGTCATAGTCCAGTATGACCACGCCTGCCAGCAATACTGCAATAGCAGCCCCAAACACCATGAAGGACATGCCTGCTCCGGGCAGTTTCTTTTCTTTCTGCTCCTTAATCAATGAATACACCCTCTTCCTCTCATATGGCCAGCTCATTCATATTCCCTGGGCGCCTCTTCTCCCCTGAGCACCCTTAAGGCCCCAAGAGCAAGGGCTGTCATCTCAAATTCCCCTGCCACCACTTCCACCGGGGCCAGGAAGCCTGTCATGCGGCTGATTTCATCCACCACATACTGCGAATGGGCAATCCCGCCGGTAAGTACAATGCAGTCCACCTTTCCCTCAAACACAGCGGCATAGGAACAAATTTCCTTTGCAACCATGTACACAAATGCCTCATAGACCAATTTCGCCTTCCCATCTCCCTGCCTCATCCGCTGTTCCACTTCCCCGGCATCCTTGGTGCCCAGGTAGTCATACATGCCTCCGGTACTGCTGATTTTAGCCACCATCTCTTCATAGGTATATTTTCCTGAATAACACAGCTCCACCAGCGGATATGTGGGAAGTCCGCCGCTGCGTTCCGGTGAAAAAGGACCATTGGTTCTGCCTCCGCTTCCGTCTATCATCCGTCCATTTTTATGGGCCGCAATGGAATTGCCGGAACCCAGATGCGCTATAATCAGACTGCATTCCTCGTATTGTTTTCCGATACGCTCTGCCGCCCATCTGGCTACCGCCTTATGGTTCAGCGCATGGAACCAGCTGGGACGCTCCAATTCAGCGATGCCGGAAATCCTGGCCTTAGGCATCAGTTCATCCACGGACACCGGGTCCACTACAAAGGACGGAACACCAACCTCATCCCCAATGCTCTTGGCCAGGGCCGACCCCAGATTGGAAGGATGCTCACCGTGGACTGCACGTCTCAGGTCCTCCAGCATCCGCTCATTGACCCTATAGGTTCCGCCGGGTATGGGATTCATAAGACCTCCCCTTCCTGCCACCCCTGACAGCTGGCGGATATCAATGCCTTCCTCCTCAAGGGCTTCCAGTATCAGTTTCTTTCTATAGCCGAACTGGTCAAATACATGCTTAAAGGCGCTTAACTCTTCCTGGGTATGGGTGATGTTCCGTTTCAGTATCTGCTCCTCATCCTCGAATACAGCAATTTTCGTGGATGTCCCTCCAGGATTGATGATTAATAGTTTCATAAAAAATATCCCCTCTTTCCGTCTGGTGGTTTATTTGTTGTTCTATTGTACGGAACACCGTTCTGTAAAAGAGGTAAAAAAGAAAGGAAACATATCTTGTTCCTTTCCCTTTCCTGTATTTAATCACATACAGCAATGGTTATAGTCAGCATAATAGCATAGCTTTAATCTGTTGTCAAATATTTTTTGTGCATTTTAACTTTTTCCTTTTGCCCCTCCCGGACAGTCCCTGTAGATATTCCTAAAAATTTCCGGAAATATCCCGGGCAGCATTGCATACAGCCTCTATCCTGTCTTCTATGTCAGAGGAATTCATGCGGCTGGTAGGCCCGGATAGGCTGATGGCTGCAATGGCCTTTTTGCTCCTGTCAAGTATGGGGGCGCCAATGCAGGTCAGTCCCAATTCCTGTTCCTCATGGTCCATGGCATATCCCCTGCGCCGGACCTTATCAATCTCCTCCCTCAGCTCCTCCAGAGAAGTTATGGTATTCACCGTATAACGGGTCAGTTCCCGCCCCTCATAAGGGGTTAGGTCAATATGGTCGCCAAAGGCCAAAAGGCATTTACCCACTGCAGAGCAATGGCACTCGCTGAGGGACCCCACCGGCGGATTAACCGTCAGCAGCTGCTGGTCGCTCATCTCCTTCAATATGATAACGCTGTGATACACATCACCTGGATTATGCTCCAGGATGGATACATTCACCACCTCATGGAATCTCTGGTGCAGTCTGTGGGCATAGGGCCGGATGACCTCCTGAATACCCATCTTATTTTCCACGCTCTTTCCCAATACAAACAGCTGGCTGCCCAGCCAGTATTTCTCTGTCTCAGGATTCCTGCTGACAAACCCCCTTGACTCCAGCGTGGATAATGTACGGTGCACCGTGCTTTTATATACTCCCATATCAGAAGCAATCTGGGTAATACCCACTTCCTTCCCCTGTCTGTTCAGATAAATCAATAATTCCAATGCCCGGTCCAACGCCTGAATCGTATCAGCCATTTCTCGTCCCCTCCTGTATCACAGCCACAAACCTGTGAGTATTGCTGTTCTTCTGTATAGTAGTAATTAAATACCATTTTTTTCAGAGTGTCAAGGATAAACACGTTGTCCGCAACAGCCCGCGGCCCGGCCGCGGCATGACTTCCCAACAACCGGCCCCTACCGGTTGTGCATTATTAACATATTTTCAATTTTAATTTTGTGTAAAAATCAAACATCCTCTGCTTGACATTTGTAAAGCAGCGGATATATAATTCCATGTAACGGAACATTGTTCTATACAGCAGAACAACAATAAGTATTGACAGGAGGATTATTTATGAAGGTCAAAGTAAATAAAGACCGCTGCAAGGAATGTGGATTATGTATTCACCACTGTCCAAAACAGGCTATCAGCAAATGTGATACCCTGAATGCCAACGGTTATTACCCCGTCCAGGTGGACGACCAGGCGTGCATAGCCTGCGGAATGTGCTATACCACATGTCCGGACGGCGTATTCCACATATTAGGTGAAACAGAAGGGGAGGTTGAATGATTCATGGCAGAGATGATGAAAGGCAATGAAGCCATTGCAGAGGCAGCCATCAGGGCTGGAGTGAAATTCTATGCAGGTTATCCCATTACGCCGTCCAGCGAAATCATGGAATACTTATCCTGGCGTCTTCCTGAGGTAGGCGGCAGTTTCGTGCAGGCTGAAAGCGAACTTGCAGGCATCAACATGGTAATCGGCGCAGCAGCATCCGGAGTCAGGGCTCTGACGGCATCTTCCGGGCCAGGCATTTCTCTGAAGCAGGAAGGTGTATCCACACTGTCCGACGAGGGCCTGTCCGCTGTGGTTATCACCCAGGTACGCTACGGAAACGGGCTTGGAACCCTGCTTTCAGCCCAGTGCGACTATAACCGCGAGACAAGAGGCGGCGGCCACGGTGATTACCGCTGTCTGGTATTTGCCCCTGCTTCCGTACAGGAATTTGTGGACCTGATGCGTCCTGCTTATGAGCTGGCAGAAAAGTACCGGGTGGTATCCGTCATGATGGGCGAAGCTACTCTGGGACAAATGATGGAACCGGTTACCCTTCCCGATTTCGTGGAGGCAGAGCGGACTCCCTGGGCTTTAAACGGACATTATACATATAAGAAAATCGGCATATTCCAACGTGACTCCATGAAGGAAGCCGTGGAGCTGGTGGAAAAGTACAACACCATCAAAGAAAATGAGCAGCGCTGGGAAGATGAGGGACTGGAGGATGCGGATTATGTTTTCGTATCATACGGTGTTCCGGGCCGCAGCACCCTGGGAGCTGTCCGCGAGCTGCGGGCCCAGGGAGAGAAGGTGGGAATCATCCGTCCCATTACAGTATGGCCATTCCCGGAAAAGGCGTTCCGCAAAATCAATCCTGAGGTCAAGGGAATCATCACTGTGGAAGCCAATGCAACGGGCCAGCTGGTGGATGACGCTGCCCTATACACCAAAAAGGCGCTGAAGGAACGCAATGTACCGGCATATGCCCTTACCTATGTGTTTGGCACACCTACAATACGGAATATCAAAAAAGACTATTTTGAAGTAAAATCAGGCAGTAAAAAGGAGGTATATTAATATGTCAGCTTCCAAGAAAGAAAAAAAGGTTCCCGTTCTGGTAGATAAACCAATGGACTTCTGTCCCGGATGCGGTCACGGAATCATCAGCAGGCTGATTATGGAATGCCTGGACGAACTGGAACAAAATGACAATATCATATTCCCCATCGGAGTGGGGTGTTCCTCCAACCTGGGGGCAGGCCTTGAATGCGACCGCCTCCACTGCTCCCACGGCCGCGCCGGCGCCGTGGCAACGGGCATGAAACGGGTTAATCCGGATGTGCTGGTTGTCTCCTACCAGGGTGACGGCGACGCATATAACATAGGAATCGCCGAGACCTTCAACGCCGCTTACCGGAATGAAAACATCACGGTCATTGTTGTAAACAACACCAATTTCGGCATGACCGGCGGCCAGATGAGCCTCACCACCATGGAGGGGCAGAAAACCTCCACCAGCGTCCATGGCCGCGACTGCAGCGTTACCGGTTATCCCCTTCGTTTCCCGGAGATGGTTGCCAGGGAATTCCCCGGCTCCGCCTATGCTGCCAGAGGAACCGTCACCAGCCCAGCCAAAATCAACCAGCTGAAGGGTTATATCAAAAACGGACTTAAGGCCCAGATGAACCATGAGGGCTATTCCGTCATCGAAGTGCTTTCCCCCTGTCCCGTCAACTGGGGACTCTCTCCGGTAAAGGCAATGGAGCGCATTGAAAATGAGTTAATTCCCTACTATCCATTAGGTGAATTCAAGAAAAGAGAGGTGCATTAAACATGAAGGAAATTGTATTTGCAGGCTCCGGCGGCCAGGGCGTGTTGACAGCCGGACTAATTATCTCTGATATTGCCGCCACAGAAGGCATCAATGTCACATGGGTTCCCTCCTATGGCTCCGCCATGCGGGGCGGCACAGCCAACTGCACCGTAAAATACTGCGAGAACACCATCTACAACCCATCCCAGGAACAGCCCGACCTGCTTCTGGCTATGAATAATCCGTCCCTCCACAAATTCCTTCCCCTGGTAGCTCCGGGGGGCGTAGTGGTGATTGGCGACCTGGTGGAAATTCCCGGCAATGCCAGGACGGATGTGACTTATGTAAGGGTTCCGGCCACAAGGATTTCCACGGAATTAAACAATCCCAAGGGCGCAAATATTGTCATGACAGGCGCAATCGTCAGGCTCATGGGAGACTTCACCAAGGAGGCCGCCATTGCAGCCATGAACCACATGTTTGAGAAAAAAGGCAAATCCCGCTTCAATGAAGCCAATGCAAAGGCATTCAATGCAGGGTATGATGCCGTAGAAACACTGGCAGGAGATTCCTGCGTCAGATAGAACACAAATGTAAGAGACAGCATGAAATGGCTATCAGCTATTTCATACTGTCTCTTTCCGTTTTCCTTCACTCACACCATTATTTTATAAACAGCTGTGTCCAATAATCCGTTCCGCTGGCATCCTGATAATGTCCTACTCCGATGGAAGTAAAATCCTTGTTCAGGATGTTGGCCCTGTGGCCTGAGCTGTTCATCCAGCTCTGCATAACAGCCTCAGGTGAATTCTGGCCATAGGCAATATTCTCACCAACGTTTCTGTAGCTGATGCCTGCCTGTGTCAGGATTGTGCTGAAATTGCTGCCGTCCGGTCTGGTATGTGAAAATGTACTCTTGATTTCGCGGGCCCTGGTGTTTGCCGCTTCTGCCACGCCTTCATGGACGGACAGGGGGCTGAGACCGGCCTTTGCGCGCTCTGCATTTACCAGCTCTGCCACTGCGTCTGCAAATGCATCCTGGCTGCCGCCATTATCCGGCTTGCCGGGAACTGTATCACCCGGAGTTTCGGGAGCCGTACCCGGATTGTCAGATTCGCCTGGCAGTGAGTTGTCCGGTCTGTCCGGCAGCATGTTGTCCGGGCTGTCCGGCAGTGAGTTGTCCGGCAGCTCGGGTGTTGGGAAAACAAAATCCGGCGGCGTAACCTGGGGCAGGCTGTTATCCGGCAGCACGGGGCCTGCGCCCCAGCCATTGTTCTGGTTCCCGTTATTGTTCTGGCCCCAGTTGTTGTTCTGGCCCCAGTTTCCATTCTGGCCCCAGTTGTCCGGAATACAGTTCTGGCCTCCCACTCCAATCACGTATGCGCTTCCATTGGAAAAGGGAATCTGATATGTAGATACGGCCGCCAGTGATGTCACCGGCATTGCTGTGGATATAAGCATGGCTGCAGCTGCGGACAATGTGTAAATAGATATCTTTCTCATGGTTACCTCCTTATGTGTTACATAATTATTACATTTCTGTTACAAAACTATAATAACACATAATTTTTGGTAAGCCATTAGGGAAAAACTGGAAACCTATCCTTTGATTCCGGTGGACGCGATTCCCTCCACATAATATTTTTGCAGAAATAGAAACATCAGCAGCATGGGAATGGCTGATATGGTCAGAGACGCCATGATAGCGCCGTAATGAATGGGCTTTGAACCAAAAAAGGTCTGTATGGCCAGCTGTATGGTCCTCATATCTTCCCCTGTCACCACCAGCATGGGCCACATAAAGTCATTCCAATGCGCCACAAAATCCAGAATAAAGATAGTGGCATATACGGTGCCTGAAATCGGCATGACAATGGTGAAAAATGTTTTAACAGGACCGCACCCGTCAATGGCTGCTGCCTCCAGTAAGTCGTCGGGTATATCTATGAAGAACTGGCGGAACATATAGATGGAAAAGCATTTTCCCACAAAGGGAATGATGAGTCCTGCCCAGGTGTTCACCCAGCCCAGACTTGCCACTTCCTTATACAGCGGCAGCATGATGGCCTCCATGGGCAGCACCATAAGGCTGATGACCACCGTAAGAAGGAGTTCCTTTCCCGGAAAATCGAACTTTGCCAGAGCATACCCGCAGACGGAATTCACGGCCAAATCCAAAATTACAATGATAAATACATAGAACAGGCTGTTCAGGATGAATTTAAGCATATTGACCCTGGTAAATACCTCAATATAGTTGCCCAGGGTGGCTGGTGTGGGCCAGAACGTCTTAATGGTGCTCATATCCGAAAAAATCCGTGCCTCAGGCTTTAAGGATGCCGCTATCATCCATAGGAGGGGCGACACAAAAATCAGGGCCACAATTGTATTTCCGCCGTAAAACAAGATTCGCTTCAGGGTATCTTTCTCTTTTTTTCCCATGATTATCCCTCCTTAATCCGCCTTGATGATGCGCTTTAACATCAGAGACATGGTTACCACAATGATGAAAAAAACCGTGGCCACGCTGCAGGCATACCCGAAATTCCGACTCTGGAATCCCTGCTCGTAGATATAATACACCAGGGTTCTGGTAGAATTCTGGGGTCCGCCCTGGGTCATGACATATGGCTGTGTAAACAGCTTCATCGCCTGAATCATGGTTATCATCACCACATATTTGATAACGTTTTTGAGTCCCGGCAGGGTCACGTATAAAAACTTCTGCCACGCCCCTGCCCCGTCAATGGATGCAGCCTCATACTGGTCCCCCGGAATGGCCTGAAGGCCTGCCAGGAAAATCATCATCTGGTATCCTGCCGCCTGCCAGGCGGACATAAAGATAATGGAGTTCATGGCCGTCTTTGGGTCTGTCAGGAATCCGCAGGCGCCAAATCCCAGTTTTGTAAGAAATGCATTCAGAAGTCCGGTGCTTGGATTGGGGTTATATAGTACGCTCCACAGAATGGCCACCACTACCATGGATGTAATGTTAGGGCTGAAATAGGCGGCCCGGAAAATGGATACCCCCTTTCTTCTGGATGAAATCAGCATTGCCAGCAAAAGAGCCAGGGCACACTGGAAGGGAACCACCACAACCGTGAAATAAATTGTATTCACAAGGGACTTTCTGAAATCCCGGTCCCCGAAAAGGTCCGCAAAATTATCCAGTCCGCAGAATTTAATTTTGTCCGGCCTCAGAATATTGTAATCCGTAAATGCATAGCGCACAGTGGATATGGCCGGCAGTATAAGGAATGCTGCCAGGAGCACCACTGCCGGAAGGACAAACAGGAACGCTGCATGTCTTTCATGGACCTTGCTCTTTGTACCATACTTCATGATATGCCTCCTTTCCCCTTAGAGGGAGGGGGATGTCATCCCCCATCCATTACTCTGCATAGTTCTTCTGGTAATTGGAATCAAAATCAGCCGCCAGCTGGTCCAGCGATTCCTTTACGTCCGCACCTGTAAATATGTTCATCATTGCCTCGGAAAATCCTGGGGACAGGACCGTATATCCCGGTGTCCTCGGCCTTGGATGACCTGTATTCAAAGACTGCTCTTTAAAAAGGGAACGCGGATATTCATTGTACTCCGTAAGTGTGTCATAGCTGGAAGCCCTGGTTGGCAGCTTGGCTATGGCCTGCGCATAGGAGGTCACGTTTTCTTTATTCATCAGATAGGATATAACGTCGCCGGCCGCTTCCCGGTCCCCATTCTTTGTGATGCAGGCTGCCCAGTCTCCTGTGGGGGAAGCGTTGATGCCTCCGTTGTCAGCCACAGGAAAATAGGTAACGCCCCAGTTCATATCCGGGAATGACTGTTCCAGTGTTGCCACTTCCCAGGAGCCTCCCAGCATGGTGGCGCATTTTCCGTTGTGGAATTCCTGCTTCATGGGGTCCACATTGGCATAACCGTTCTGAATCAGGCTGTTGAGGAAACCGGCTGCCTGGATTCCCTTTTCACTGTTCACATATCCGTCCGCCTTCGCGCCGTCCTCGCTGACAAAATCCGTGCCATTGGATATCCAGAACTGCTCCAGCACATAGGGCAGTCCCTCGCCCTTGTCCATGATGATGTTGGTGCCTGCCACCTCTGCAGTTGTCAGCTTCTCTGCAATCTCCCCAAACTCAGACCAGGTAAGGGCATCCTCCATCTTATCAGGCATGGCAATGCCTGCTGCATCCGTCATGTCTTTATTGTAAAACAGCGCCACGGAGCTCTCCGTCGCTCCCATGGCATACAGCTTTCCGTCGTATGTACCCTGAATTTTAATGGATTCCACAAAATCATCCAAATCCTCCTGCGTAAAGCAGTCGTCAATGGGAACAATGATGCCGTCCGCCGCATAATTGGAGATGTTGGGACCGTCCACATAGAGAATGTCCGGCAGGTCATTGGATGTCACTGCCGCATTAATCTTATCCTCATAAGCATAGGAGTCCGCACGCACAATGGCCTCCCTTTTAAGCTGGATTGCTCCCTTATGCTCCTCGTTAAATGCATTGATTTTTTCAGCCCACCATTCCTCAATGGCCGGTTCATCCGTTGGACTCCAGATTGTCACCACCTTTGTGCCGTCGCTGTTTGTCCTGCCTCCTCCGGATTTGGAACCGCCGCAGCCGCCCAGTACAGATACAGCCATAACCCCTGCCAATGCAACACATGCCAATTTCTTATTCTTCATATATAATCTCCCTCTCTTCATGCTTTATGATTCCATATGGATTCCATGGTCCATACTTCCAGTCTCTCCAGTCCGCCCTCCTCAAACTCGGCTTCCAGATATCCTGTGCTGCCCTCCTGGTAAAACAGCTTGGTTCCTGCGGATTCCCCATGATTCAGATACACTTCCGTGACTCTGCGGTCCACAAACAATTCCGCATAACGGACATTCCTTATATCAGACGGAAAATGGATTCCTTCCACTTCCTTCCTGGTGGACACCAGGCCCGTAATTCCATTCCTACGCACCAGAGAGAGCGTATCCTTCCCTTCCCTGGCAGCAATCACCCGGAAATCCTGTTCTCCCTTCACCCATATCTTAACAAGAAATGAATTGCCCGGTATATCCATCCCCTTCACCTGGTTCTGATTCCTGATTTCCAGTATCCTTTCCTTTGCCAGCCCGTAACATTCCCTGACCGGCTCCTGATACAGCCGGCTGTTCCTGATGTGCAGCTCCCTTGGCAGGGAAAAACTCCCATACGCCCCTCCCGGCCTCAGCCTGTGTTCACCGTAAAAATCAGATATCCACCCCACTGCAATCCTTCTGCCATTGTGTTCAAAGGTCTGGGCCGCATAAAAATTGCTTCCGAAATCATACCATTGCTGACTCTCCGCCTGAAACTTCCGGCCATCAAAAGTTCCGATATAACACCGTGTCATCTGATACCGGCCTTCCCGGTCCCGGTGGCACATCCATGCCCCGGCCGCCACATGTTTTCCGTCCAGCTCAAAGAAATCAGGACACTCAAAGGTCCTTATGCCCGGTTCATATTCCTGCAGCAGCGGCCCCTTGTAGAGCCATGTTCCATTCTCCCTGCCGTAGAGCAGAATGGACGGCACCCCCTCCAGGGCAGCCCCCAGTACCATATAGTCCTTCCCTTCCATATTCTGTATCTTGGGGTCCCTGAAATCAAAGGACACGCCGGCTGGTTTCTCCGCGATGCAGGGGCATTCCTCCTCCACATGGATGCCGTCCACGCAGACAGCCTCTGTCTGCCATTCCCTGGTATCCTCTCCATCCTCCAGCGGACCGTCGTGCCGGGTCAGGCAGATATACATCCTGTCTCCCGATACCTGGGCGCTTCCCGAGAAAGCACCGCCTTTGCGCTTCCGGTCCCTCCACAGGGACGGCTGAGGCTCCAGTACATGGGGCATATGGGTCCAGCGGACTAAATCCCTGCTCACCGCATGTCCCCAGTACATATCATTCCATTCCTGGCCAAAGGGATTGGACTGGTAAAACAAATGATAATATCCCTTAAACCAGCAGAGCCCGTTGGGGTCATTTACCCAGTTCATGAAGGGAGCGAAATGATACTGTTCCCTGTAAGGGGAGTCATACCATTCTGCCAGGTCTGTCTGTGTCCCGTCTTCCGTGTCAAGAAACCTGACCCCCCGCTCTCCAAGGTCCTGCCCGCCGCTTAAATATAATTGGACAATACATACCCCCTCCTGACTGATGCGGTATATACCTTCCTCCGGCAATGCAAGCAGTACCCGGCGGTACCAGTCCTGCTCCATGTGAATCTGCTGTTCCTTCCCGCTGGGGCCTTCCAGACAAATCCATCCCTCTGATTCACTGGTTCTCCGGGCAAATATGCAGATGCATTCATACCCCCCTCTGTCAAATTCCAACATTCCCGCCACCACCTTTACTGTTTTGTCTGTCCTTTTTGTCTATGTGGAACCCGTTCCATATTCACAATATAGTATAATTCGTTTAATCTGTCAATGGTGTTTTTAATTTTAAACAAAAATAGTGCACAATATACAATTTATAGCTCGGTATATTGTGCACTATTTATTCTTTCATTCCTATATTTTTCCAAAACAGAATTATGGTTCACTCCTGCTTGTTGTGGAACATATTATACCGTTCCACCCCTTTGTATGGAAACAGGCAATACCTGTTCCATTTCCACCTGCCTTCCATCCAAAAGTTCCATCATGGTATCCACACAGGCCCTGGCCAGTCCCGGTATATCCTGGGCAATGCTGGTCAGCTCCGGCGTGAAGAGCCTGGTCATGTCCACTGCATCATACCCCACGATATGCAGCTGCTCCGGCACCCTTATCCCTCTCTGGTTCGCTATGTTCAGACAGTAGAGCGCTCCTATATCCGTAGTAAAGACGCCGTCTATATTGCGGTAAATATCCATATACTGTTCCATGATACGGCAGTAATAGTCATACTCCATCATATTCCACGCCATTTCAATGGTCTTGACCGCAACTCCGTTCTCCTCCATGATTCGGTTAAACTCATGATGCCTGTCATTGGAAGGGGTATGGACCCGGAAGGAGCCTCCGAAATTCAGCACATTGCGGCATCCTGCGTCCAGCAGCAGCCCGGCTGCCAGCCGTCCGCCTTCCCTGTGGTCGGAATGAATCATGGGAATGTCCGGTCCCAGGTCACGGTCCATGGACACCACCGGTTTGTTCAGGTTCCGGTACGCATCGTCCTGAAGGGAATGGGCCCCGGTAATGATTCCATCCATCACGTTCTGCCGGAGCATGTCGATGAAGTCCTGTTCCCGGTTGCTGATTTCAATGGTATTGCATACCATGGCCTTATACCCGTTCTTATACAGCTGTATCTCCATGTGCTTCAATAATTTGCTGAAAAATGGATTTTCCATGTCCGGAACTACGATTCCAATGATACCGGTCCTGTTGCGGAACAGGTTCCTGGCCAGTTCATTGGGATGGTAATCCAGCGCTTCTGCAATAGCAAGAATCTTTGTCTTTGTCTCTTCCGCCACATAACCGGTTCCGTTCAAAGCGCGTGAAACCGTTCCGACCCCGACTCCTGCCTTTTTCGCCACATCTCTGATACTTGCCATGTCTCCCAATGTCCTCCGTCCTCTGCATTCATTACCTTGTATCTTAACAGGCGCCACCGGAAAACGCAAGGGCCCATCCATGTGTTTCATCACCTCTCTGGTCAAATTACACGAAAATGATTGTCACTTTCAGCGAAACTCAATATTTCTTCAAACGTATATTGATTTATTAAATATTTGTGCTACACTAATTGACGTGTTGGTCATTTTATTAACAAGATGTTTATTAAATAAATGATATTTAATTTAATAAAGTAGTTTAAACAGAGAGTTTGACAGCCTTTTACAAAGTGCTGCTGCTCTCTTTTTATTTTGAGTTTGGCAACCTTTCACAAAGTGTTGTTTTTGATAAAATCATAAAGACTTAAAGGAGACAAGAAAATGACACCAATTAACACCACAAGCAGTTCTTCCAAATTCGAACTGGACGGCAGGCCGGGAATGGGCGAAGCAGTTCCTCTGGGACTTCAGCATGTACTTGCCATGTTCGTGGGAAACATAGTTCCCATGATACTGGTTGCATCTGCAGCCAGCCTGTCGGCCCGTGACGCAAACATGCTTCTGCAGTGCTGCATGCTGGGGGCAGCCATCTCAACCGTGATTCAGCTCTATCCAATCAAAATCGGCAGCATACGGATTGGGTCCGGACTCCCCTGTATGATGGGACTTACATATGTGTTTCTCCCGGCCTGTCTTTCCATTGCCGGCAGCAAGGGCATTGCCTATATATTCGGCGCCCAGATTGCAGCGGGAATCGTAGCTGTCAGCTATGGCGCGCTGCTCAAAAAAATGTCCTCTTTTTTCCCTCCGGTGGTAACCGGAACAATCGTCATGACCGTTGGCGTATCCATCTTCAACCTGGCTATTGGAAACATTGCAGGCGGCACCTCTTCGCCTGATTTCGGCGCACCTGTGAATTGGGCGGTTGGCTGCTTCGTGGTACTGGTGGTCCTGGGCTTTAATGTGTACGGCAAGGGCCTTCCCAAGGTTGCAGCCATCCTCATCGGCATGACGGCAGGCTACATTCTCTCGGTTATACTGGGCCTGGTCAGCTTCTCAGGCATTGGAGAAGCTGCATGGTTTGCTGTCCCCAGGCCCCTGGCCTTTGGCGTTAAGTTTGATATGGGGTATTTCCTCATTTTCATCCTGCTCTACTTCATTGTGGCCGTACAGATGATAGGTGATTTTAATGTTTCTTGTATGGGCGGACTGGACCGTGAACCCACTCCGGACGAAATCGGCGGCGGCGCAACTGCAAATGGAATCACATCCATTATTTCCGCTGTCTTCAACAGCTTCCCCACCGCCACCTACAGCCAGAATTCCGGTATCGTGGCCCTGACCAAGGTGTGCTCCCGCTATGTCATCCTGGTTGGATGCGGCATCCTGTTCCTGGCAGGGCTGTGCCCCAAGGTGGGAGCCGTCCTGTCAACCATCCCCAACTGCGTCATTGGCGGCGGCACCGTAGTCGTGTTCGCCATGATTGCAACCTCAGGCATGAAGCTTCTGGCCAAAGCCGGTTACTCCAACAGAAACTGCCTGATTATCGGCGTATCCCTTGCCTTTGGCCTGGGCACCCAGTTCTGCAAAGGCGCAAGCGCGCAGTTCCCTGCCGGAATCGCCGCCATGCTGGAGGAGAACAGCGTAATCCTCACCTCCATACTTGCCATCATCCTTAATCTGGTGTTTCCAAAGGACCCTGGGGAGAATGGAACTACGTCAGGAAAAGCATAGGACAAATACGGTCCGGACGCCGGTCCTGCACCTCAAAGCGGCCCGCTATGCAAGACGCATAACGGGCCGCAGCCATTTTTGTTTCTTTTACTGCACAATGTTCAGATTGATATACTATTTCTGCTGTCAGTACACAATCCCCTTCCTCAATATGATATTCCCATAGATAGCCGATTCCCCGGACTGAACCACACAGTACGCCCTCTTTGCCTGTTCATAAAACTCGGAGCGTTCATATTTTCCTATAGCCCCTGTTCCCCGGCTGTCGTGGGCCTCCACAATTTTTTCATATTCCTTCCAGATAACTATATCCAGATGCTTGTCACACTCCATGGTATCCATAAGCATGACCGGCGTCTCCACATTTGTGTCCAGCGGAATCATCTGCAGCACTGCATCCAGCAGGGCCGGCACACCGTGTCCGTCCGCTCTGAGATAGACAGCCCCCTGCGCCCTGGCAATGAAGGCTCCTGGAAAATTGCCGTCCCCTATGCAGATACAGTCCCCATGTCCCATCTCATCCAGGGTCTTAAGCAGCTCCGGTGACAATATATTCGGTACATTCTTCAGCATATCATGCCTCCATTTCTCCATTCATCCCATGGTCAAAAAACAGCTTGTTCCCGTTATGGTACAGGATTTTCTTCTTATCCTCCTCTGTCAGGAAAAGGGCGTGAAATTCAACCATGTCCTTCATCTGCTGATACGTGTAACGGTTCAGCGTGGTGGGACAGTCGCTTCCCCACAAAAGCTTATCCGGTCCCATTATTTCATACGCTTCCCTCAGGTTGCTGATTGCTGTGGGACAGGGGTATTCCTCTGCCAGGAGCTGGCCCATGGCCGATATACCGAACCTCACATTATCCAGGGTCCCCAGCTTCAGAAGCTGTCTGTGCTTTTCCCGGTCCCCTCCGGGTGTCAGATATCCCATATGTTCAAATATGAAATAGGTTCCTCCAAATTCCCGGACCATATTCTTAAACTCTTCCGGCAGATATGCGGTTCCCCTGGTTGCTCCCGTGTCAATGATAACATGGAGTCCCTTAGACGCAGCCGCACGTATCAGGGGATAGATGGTTTCATAATGAAACATGGTGCAGGGATGGACTGCCAGCCAGCCCCAGTCGTCGCTCATCTCCAGTTTCAGCGCCCTGAACCTGCCCGTATCCGCCAGTTCCTCCATCTGCCTTACTGCGCCGGCTCCAAAGGGGTCCACCTGAATCACCCCGGCAAACACATCCGGATAACGCTCCACTGCATCCATGATTTCCCCGTTGATGCATCCAATGGTGGGATTCTGCAGCAATACAGCCTTTTCCACCTCTGACCGCCTCATCATTTCCAGAAGGTTTTCAGCGCAAAAGGATGTATGGTCGCTGAGGGGCGGCATGAAAGGCTCTGTTGTGCCTCCGTTTATCACTCTGCCCCAATGCTCAGACACCACGGTTCCTTTGTTGTTGTGTCCGTTTACCCTGCTGAATATATGTGCATGTATATCGATTGCTTTCATGATTTCTTCCTCTTATTGTCCTCTGACCATCAGCTCATGATGAACCCGCCGGTCACATTGAGTGCCTGTCCCGTCATGGCGCTGGCGCTGTCGGAGCACAGGAACTTCATGGCCGCCGACACCTCCCCCGGTTTCATAAAACGCTTCATGGGCACATTTTCCCAATCCTTGTACAATACCTCCTGGTCAATATGCTCTGCATCTGCATGCCATTTCAGGATATCCCCAATCCGCTCACCCTCAATGGGGCCCGGGCACACGGCATTGACGCGGATATTATGGTCCACCAGTTCCAGGGCCAGGGTACAGGTCAGCCCGATAATAGCCCACTTGCTGCACACATAATCAGAACGGTAGGGCAGGCCCCTCTTGCCCACATTGCTGGAAACATTAAGGATGGCTCCTCCGTTTTCCTCCATAAGGGGAATCATCTCCCTGCACACCATCATGGTTCCTGTGAGATTAATGTCTATGGTCCTTTTCCAGTCAGACAGTTCCATATTCTTTACAAGGCAGGCATTGTTGCCATTGATGCCTGCCACATTTAGCAGTACATCCACCTGGCCGCCTGTAAGGGCCGCAACCTCCTTCCCCATTCTGCGGACATCTTCTTCCTTGGAGATATCGCACATCACGCTTCCCAGTACTATTCCCTTTCCATCTGCAACCGCCCTGGACGTGGCGCCGCAGTCCTTTAAATCCACCAGCACAACATGGGCACCCTCTTTTGCGAAATCCTGGGCCACATACTGGCCCAGCCCGGTGCTGGCCCCTGTTACTACTACCTTTTTACCTTCATAGAACCCCATGCCAAAACCTCCATACATTCTTTGTGATATTTTTCCGGATACATCTACTCTATTAATAGTACATATCATTGTCAACAAGATACTGATAATATTTTTCAGTTGCTTCCTTGTTCACCGTCATGTCAAAACGGGTAAAGGGAACGCTGATGGCGCTCTCAAAGGATTCGCCCTTTAACACCTTCTCCACCAGGTCCATGGTTGTCTCGCCAAAATATGGGGTACACTGCACACAGGCGTAAATCCTGCCTTCCGTGATGGCTTCCAGAGCGTCGCGCATGCCGTCCTTGGAAACGATAGCCCCCAAAAGGTCGGTACGGCCTGCGTCCTCCATAGCCTGCATTGCGCCAAAGGACATCTCGTCGTTGTAGCTGATGATAAAATCAACGCTTCCCTCCGGATACTTGTTCAGGAAGTCATCCATAACGGAACGGGCTGTGGCGCGTGAATAGTCTCCGGACTGGGAATCCACGATTTCGATGTCAGGATATTGTTTTAATACTTCCCGTATGCCGTTTGACTGGTCAATGGACGCAGACGCCCCTACTGTTCCGCTGATTTCCAGGACTTTGCCCTTGGGCTCGCCGTACTTGTCTGTCAGGAATTCCGCCACATACTCGCCGCACTGGCGTCCAACCTCGGTGAAATCCTGTTCAATCTTTGCCACATATGTACCTGTGCCAATGTCAGCCCCTACCGCCCTGTCAATGGTTATAAGGGGAACGCCTGCCTGGGAAGCCATATCCACGCAGGGGGTCAGGGCCTCTGTCTGGACCGGGGCCACCACCAGGATATCCGGCTTTCTGGATAATAAGTCCTGGATGTCCGACAGCTGTTTGGAGGGGTCGGCTCCCGCGTCCGCCCAGATAAACTCATATCCCCTGGCTTCTGCCTGTGCCTGCATGTCGTCTGTATTGGTCACACGCCAGGAGTTGCCGTTGTCCCCCTGTGAAAAAGCCAGAAGCTTTGTTCCCGTATGGCTGTCCCCATTCCCGGATGCTTCCGCTGCCCCGGTCTTCCCCTGTGCCTGGGTTTCTCCCTTTGCCTGTGACTCATCTGCCCTGGCTGCAGCAGTAGTCTCATTTTCCGCCGCTGCAGGCGCCTTTGTCTCATTTGCGGAAGAACCGCAGGCTGCGAGGGATAATACCATGGCAGCGGCCAGTAATGCTGAATACATTTTTCTCATTGTTTTCTACCTCCATAAGATTGTGTTTGTTAATGCTGTATATAATTATTTATGTTACTTTGAGTTCTTCCCCTGGTAAATGTTCAGGAGCACCGTGGCAATCAGGATGCATCCCTTTAAGCCTACATGGAGGGCGCTTGGCACACCGATTGTATTCATGAAGTTGCTGAGCATACCCAGTATCAGTACTCCCAGGCACACATTGAACAGGCTGCCCTCTCCTCCGGCCATGGATGTCCCCCCTATAACCACTGCGGTAATGGAATCCGTGTTAAAGGTGCCTGACACGGAAGGGTCCCCCACCGACAGTCTGGATGTGTACAGAATGCCCACGATGCCGCACAGCAGCCCTGATATGATATAGGACGACCCTATGATGCGGTCCGTATGGATGCCGGACAGCCTGGATGCGGAAGCATTTCCGCCTGTACTGTACAGCTTTACACCAAAGGATGTATATTTAAGGATGGCTATGATGACAATGGCCGCAAAAATCCAGAAATACACATAGATGGATATGGACGCAATCTTCATCTTTCCCAGAAGCAGAAACTCCTTTTTAATGTTGAACACAGTATGGCCGTCCACAAATATGTAACCCAGCCCTTCCGCAATGGTCATGGTTCCCAGGGTGGTTATAAATGAATTGATTTTCAGCCTGGTGGTAAGCACCGCATTTATCAGGCCAAAGGCAGCTCCCAGTAAAACGGACAGCGCCATGGACGGCACCACCCCTATATCCTGAAAGAGCACATAGGCCACGGAACACATCATCATCACCGAACCAACGGATAAATCAATACCGCCGGTGAGTATAACCAGGAACTGTCCGATGGCAATGATGCCCAGCATGGCGTTCTGGTTAAATAGATTTACGATGTTGCTCTTCTGCAGGAAAAGACCCTTGGTGGAGACAGTCAGAACCGCTGCCATCAGCAAAAGGATAATAAACAGACGGTATTCGCTCCACAGCTTTCTCCCCTGCGCCTGTCGGTCTGATTCCTGCGCCTTCCTGTTTGATTCCTGTGTCATCCTACTTCACCTCCCTCTTTCTGCCTGCCCTGGTATTGAAGTAAACAGCCACCAGGATTATCAGCCCCTTTACCACCTTCTGCCAGTAGGAGGAAACTCCCATGAGGTTCAGTATGTTGGTTATGATTCCGTAAATCAGGACTCCTGCAAATGTATCGCTGAGCTTGCCCACACCCCCAAACAGGCTGGTGCCTCCGATGATGGCGCATGCAATGGAATCCATCTCATAGCCCACGGCCTTGTCGGGCAGGCCCACCCCCAGCCGGGACACGTAAATAACTCCGGCTACAAAAGCGCATACAGCGCTGATTGCGTAGGCTGTATAACGGACATGCTCCACATGGATTCCCGATAAGCGGGAGGACTCACTGCTGCCGCCAATGGCATATATATGCCTGCCCGTTGCCGTATGGTTCAGCACCAGGGTAAACGCCACGGTCAGGATGAGCCAAATCAGCACACAGCAGGGAATTCCTAAAATGGTGCCGTAAGCAATGGCGTTTATGGGCTGCCAGGAGATATTGACGGAATTCTCCCCTGAAATCCACAGTGCCAGGGTCCTGGCGATTCCCTGCATTCCAAGGGTCACCACAAAGAGCGAGATTCCCCGGTTTACAAAGAAGGCATTGACCAGTCCCAATACCAGCAGGGAAGCCGCTGCCGCTCCGAAGGCCCCCGCCGCGCTGACAGGAATCAGAATGGCCACCAATACGGATACCAGAGCCAGGAACGAACCATGGGACAGGTCAAAACCGCCTGTAATCAGTACAATGGTCTGGCCGATTGCCAGCACGCCGATGATGGAGGACTGACTGAACAGGTTCATGATGTTGGACATGGTGCGGAAATTTTCCGATACCCCGCAGGCTCCGATGAAAAACACTGCCAGGAACACATAAATCATATTATCCCGTATCTTCTTACTAACCATTGGCCCCATCTCCTTTTCTTAAAGACCTGGGAAGCGCGTATTCCAGCAGCTCCTCCTGGGATACCTGATTGGAGTCAAAATCCTTTGTTATGCTGCCCTCGGACATCACCATGATTCTGTCGCTGATATTCAGGATTTCGCTCATCTCAGAGGATATCAGCATAATTGCATGGCCCTGTTCTGCAAATTCCCGGATAATGTTATATATCTCTGTTTTGGCTCCCACGTCGATTCCCCTGGTGGGCTCGTCCAGAATCAGTATCCTGGCACCGGTAGCCAGCCATTTCGCCACTACAATTTTCTGCTGGTTTCCTCCGCTCAGGTTCCTTGCCTGCTGGGCGGGACTGCTGCACTTAATGCTCAGCTGCCGTATGTACTTCTCTATGGTGCTGTTTATCCTCTTTCTCTGAAGCAGGCCCAGACGGCTCAGTTTGTCCAGCACCGTAAGAATCACATTGTTCCCAACGCTCTGTATCAGTACCAGACCGTCGTTCTTTCGGTCCTCCGGAATATAGCCAATACCGTATTCACACGCCCTGGATGGCGAATCCACCCTGGCCTCCTTTCCAAAGACTCTGATAGTGCCGCTGTCTATGGGGTCTGCTCCGATGACAGCGCGGGCCAGCTCTGTCCTGCCTGCGCCTACCAGTCCCGCCACCCCCAGTATCTCCCCGGAACGCAGGCAGAAGGATATGTGGTTCAATGCCGTACCGCGGTTTAAATCCTCCACCTCCAGGGCCACGGGCTTAGACGGGTCGCCATACTGAGGAGTGATGTCCTCGTCCACCTCATGGCCCACCATTTTCTGAATCAGTTCCTTTCTGGTGGTATTCCTGACATCCATCACATCAATCAGCATCCCGTCCCTGAGAATTGTTATCACATCCCCGATTTCAAATATTTCCTCCAGGCGGTGGGAGATATACACGATTCCCACTCCCCTGGCCTTAATTTTCCCAATGGTCTTAAACAGCACCTCCAGCTCCCTGCCGGTCAGCACATCGCTGGGTTCGTCCAGAATCAGCACCTTGCTCTGAATGGACAGGGCCTTGGCAATGGCCACCATCTGTTTCAGGGCAACACTGAGCTGGCCCACAGGTTTTCTCACATCCAGCTCAATTCCCAGCTCTTCCATAAGGGCTTCCGCTTCCTGTATCATCTTCTTCCTGTCAATCAGAAAGGCATTTTTCTTTATCTCATTGCCCAGGAAAATGTTCTCTGCAATGGACATGCAGTCCACCAAATCCAGCTCCTGATAAATGGGATTAATACCCATGGCCCTTGCCGCCTTGGGATTGGCCGGCTTTACCTGCTCCCCGCCCATGAATATAATTCCCTCGTCGCACTGATACGCACCGGAGAGAATTTTAATCAGCGTGGATTTTCCTGCCCCGTTTTCCCCGCACAGACAATTAATCTTACCCGGCTCCAGGAAAAAATCCACATGGTCCAGAGCCTTTATTCCTGCGAAATTCTTCGTTATGCCGTACATCTGGACCACATAATCCGGATTGCCTGTCACCTTCTCCATTCCCCTCACCTCCTGTACTCCATACCGTATCTTATACCGTTCTGTTCTATAGGTCGGCCCTGTACTTGGCCAGCACCTCCTCGTTGATGTCCACTCCCAGACCGAATCCCTCCGGCACCTTTACCTTGCCTTCCTCAATGGCAATCGGCTCCTTTAAAAGCTCATCTCTCAGCGGATTGAAGTTGCGGTCATATTCCACCATGGGTTCATTCTGGAACGGAACCGGATTGGCGGTATGGGGAGACAGCGGCAGGGCGGAAATCGCGTTCAGCGCCGTTGCCAGGGCTATGCCGGACCCCCACACATGGGGTATCACATTTATGCCATAGGCGGCGGCCAGGGCATGAATCCGCTGGAACTCAGTCAGCCCGCCGCTGACACAGATATCCGGCTGGGCAATGTCGATACATCCCCTGGAAATGAGATTCTTGAATCCATACAGGGTATACTCGCATTCGCCTCCTGCAATAGCGATATCCAGCTTGTTCCGCACCTCCCTGTAACCCTCCAGGTCTTCTGGTATGACCGGCTCCTCCATGAAGAGAATATTCTCCTCCTCCAATACCCGTCCCATACGGATGGCTGTATAACTGTTATAGGCGTGGTTGCAGTCCACGAAAATCCCTACCCCGTCCCCCACGCTCTCCCGGATGGCCCTTACCCTGCGGGCATCCTCAGCAACAGACAGCAGGCCCACCTTGATTTTCAGGTTTTGGAACCCCAGTTCAACATAACCTGCAGCCTCCTCCCTAAGCTCATCAAGGGTTCTGCCCATTCCCAGGTAATCCTCTCCCCGGTAATAGCATCCGGTTGCGTACATCGCCACATGGGTACGCCTCAGTCCCCCCAGCATCTGTCCCACGGATACCTCCATCCGCTTTCCGCAGATATCCCACAGTGCAATGTCCACCGCGCTGATGGCTTCTATGTAGGTGCCCTTCTGCCCGAAATCCTTGGTGTGGTTATACATGTCCGCCCACAATATGCCCTTGTCCATGGGGTCCCTTCCCAGCAGCATGGGCGCCAGCACATGGTCCACACATGCCTTTACCGGCTCCGGAGGGCCGTACTGGCCTCCCTCCCCCCATCCGTAGATGCCTTGGTCCGTCTCGATTCTTACCAGAAGGCTGTTCCGCTCCGGGAACCCGCACTGGGATGAAAAGAAACGTTTTTCGCCCAAAGGCACCCTCAGTATCATTGACTCCACTTTTGTAATCTTCATCTTGTTCTACCCCTTATATGTTTGTTCTGAATCACTGGTTCCGCATGTTTTAGAACTTTTAGTATACTGATTGTATACAATTTATAGGATGGAAACCTCCTTTCACCGGTAATTAAAATGATATGGCTGCGGAAATCACCACAACCTGGTATTTCTCAGGGCACTTAACATGTCCTGCTGCGTACTGTAAATATGTTCCTCCATTAGCTTGGACGCCTTCTGTGCATCCCGCTCCTTTACCGCATCAATGATGGCCCTGTGTTCCTGGTTGGATTTCTCCATCCTCCCGGGCAGTGATGAGGCCATGATACTGAGCTGCTGTGTCTGCTCCCGCAGATTATTGATGATTTGAAGAATCCGTCTGCTGCCTCCCACACATATCAGCATGTGGTGAATCTGGTTTCCCGTGTCCGCAGACTTATGGTAATCCCGGCTTTCAAATTCCTCCATGGATTTGTTCCAGTCATCCTCCATCTGCCGGATATTGGCCTCCGATATGATGGGGACCGCGTTTTTCACGCAGATGCTCTCAAGAGCCTGGCGAATCGTATATATCTCCACAATATCCCCTTCGGTGATTTCCCTGACAACGCTCCCTCTGTAGGGGATGATGGTCACGAAACCGTCATGCTCCAGCCGCTTCAGGGCGTCCCTGATTGGAGTCCTGCTGACATCAAATTCCCTGGCCAGGTCCTCCTCCACCAGAGGTTCCCCGCTTTTTAATTCCATACGCAGTATCTTGCCTTTTATTGCCTCATAAACCTCGTTGGATATGATTGCTTTTTTCGATTCCTTCATGCCTTCCTCCTGATTCCATTTATATTATAACAGACACGAAATTGTTTTACTTATTGTATACAATCAGTATACTATTCGTTTCAACCATAATCAATGCTTACTTTTACCAGTTTTTCTTTTTTGTTTTTGTGAATATTGCACAATTTCGTCCAGGATATTCATTTAAATCCCTCCAAACCATTCTATATCATACCAGAAAACAAAAGAATCCGCCACAGCCAATGCCATGACGGATTCATGTTCCGTACCTACACTCCCCCTCTGCGCTCCATAACCACAAGAAGGGTCTTCAGTATGATTTTTATGTCCATTTCTATATTCCACTCATCTATATACTGGCTGTCCAGCTTAACCACTTCCTCAAAATCCGTGATATCACTTCTTCCGCTAATCTGCCACAGACCGGTGATTCCCGGCTTCATGGCCAGACGCTTTTTGTGGGCAAAGCTGTATGCCTCGTACTCATCAACCGTTGGCGGCCTTGTGCCAACCAGGCTCATATCGCCTTTCAGCACATTGTAAAACTGCGGGAATTCATCCAGGCTGGTCCTTCTGATAAAATGTCCAATGCCGGGAATCACCCTGGGGTCATCGTCCATTTTAAACATGTTTCCCCTAACCTTATTCTGGGGCAGCAGGCTCTCCTTCCGCTGTTCTGCGTCCCTGACCATGGAACGGAATTTGTAGATGCGGAACATTCTGCCGTTCTTTCCCACCCTTATCTGGGAAAACAGGACAGGTCCCGGCGACCTGATGCAGATAAGCGGTCCCACGATGATTCCAATTAAAAAGGCCATAACGCAGCCTGCCAGTCCTCCCGCTATATCCAGCATCCGCTTGCAGAACAGCATTTGCATGGGAATCTCCCGGTTAAAGCAGGATATCACATTCATGCCGTTGACCCGTTCCAGCTCCTTGTGCGGAATTTCCTCCAGATACTGTTCCATATAGATATGTACCACCATTCCTACAGAGAGAAATTGTTTCGCCAGTTTCGCCTCTTCCTCCGGCTTTCCCGGCATGCTTATCAATACCTCGTCAATGATATGGCCCCTCACATATTCCGTCACCTCGTCCATGGTGCAGCTCACGGCTGTCCCATGGATTTCTGCTCCCTTCATGTCCCGGTCAGCTATTGCCAGGCCCTGGATGTGGAAAACCGTGAAGGGATGGGCGCAAAGACGCTCAAGCAAGATGCCTGCCTGCTGCTCAGTGGCAATCACCAGCAGAGTCCTGGCATACTTAATCTTGCGGAACTTCCTGGTCAGGTACCGTTTAACCAGCAG
The DNA here is from genome assembly GCF_015556325.1 of Clostridium sp. 1001283B150225_161107_B6. Classification (NCBI taxonomy): domain Bacteria; kingdom Bacillati; phylum Bacillota; class Clostridia; order Eubacteriales; family Clostridiaceae; genus Clostridium; species Clostridium sp. 1001283B150225_161107_B6. The sequence continues at coordinate 62,403 of NZ_JADNMD010000008.1, forward strand.
CCGTTCCCCATACATAAAGAGAATTCCCGCAAAAAAGGCGGCAAACAGGACCACCCTTGAGAAAATCCCGCTGATTCGAAAGGCAAACAGGCATACCGCCTCTATGGCAAAGGTAACGGCCATATGTCTGCATACTGCTTCCATTTCCTTCAGATACCCTCTGTACAGGATTCCTCTGTAGCCATCTGAAAAAAAGGCCACCGACAGTGTAATGGCCGCCAGCATGATTCCCAGCTGGACATAGCTGATATACAATTCCCCCTGCACCCGCTCCTGGCTCAGTATCACCACCAGGCCGTGGGCCAGCTCCAAGGCCGTAATGTCGCCTATTATGAAATCCAGATGCTTTGTCCTGGCATTCCTCATACCTTATTCCTTCTTCCCTGCTGCTCCCGGAACTGTCTGATGGCCCGGAAGTTCACGTCTGTATCATGCACAGCATGCGCATTAACTCCAGTCCGCTTCTGAAACTCACTATTTTACCACCGGTAAGCCTTCCCCTGATACCGCCCTGTATACTGGAGTTCTCCCTGAATTTTATGTATACCGCCAGCACTTCCCGGGCCTGAAGGGCCTGATGGAACGGTATCTGGTCCAGACCTCCCATCTGCTTATCCCTGATTATTTCAAGGGGCGCAGCCGCCATGGTCTGATACTGCTTTTCCATATCCCTGTTCAGAAACCGGGGCTCTGCCTTGGAGCAGGGCGCTCCCAGCCAGCTGCATATCCGGTCCAGCTTTAATACCAAATCCCCTGCCCCCTCAAACTTCACCGCATCCTTAAGATAGCAGCTGCATATATCCCCATATATGCCTGCCTCCCGGCCTCCGTGTATACAGACCAGCATTGTGCTGGCCCGGTCCGGTACAATGAAATCCTCTGTCTGCCTGACTGCATCCCCGTTATCATTCCTATTTTCATTCCGACTCATCTGAAGGCCTCCTCACTTCTTTTTCACCCTGTAAATATACCTGGCCTCATATTCCTGCTGCGGTATAGGGCGTTCATAGTAAAAACCCTGGACATACCTGCATCCTATCCTGTGCAGCAGCCTCTTCTGTTCTTCTGTCTCCACCCCTTCTGCAATCACTGGCATTCCCAGCCTGTCAGCCATCTGGATGACGCTGGCCAGTATGATTTCTCCCTTTTCCGTCATAATGCCGTTGGCCAGGAACTGCATATCAACCTTCAGGGCATCCACATCAATGTCCTTTAGCATATTCAGGGAAGAGTAACCGCTTCCAAAATCATCCATCAAAGTGATGAACCCTGCCTGCCGCAGTCTCTGCACAGCTGCCTGCATCAGTTCCGGTTCCGAAACACATGCGCTTTCCGTTATTTCCAGATTCAGAAGGGATATGGGGATGCCGTATTTTTCAATCAGTCCGAGAAACATATCCGCTAATCCTGGATTGTAGAGACTAATCCTGGAAATGTTGACGGTCATGGGGGACAGGCATATGCCGTCGCCGCGCCATTTACCCATCAAACGGCACACATGCTCCCAGACATAGTAATCCAGCCTGGCGATAAACCCGTTTTTCTCAAAGACAGGTATAAACTTGCCTGGAAAAATCAAACCTACTGCCGGATGCTTCCAGCGCACCAAAGCCTCCGCCCCATAATCCCTGTTGTCTGTAAGGTCAAATTTAGGCTGGAAGTAGATGACGAACTGCTCCTGGTCCAGCGCATACTGCATTCCATTGACAATGGCAGCCTCCTCCGCCTCCCTCCTCCCCTGGTCCGGGTCATAAAAACCAAGGTAAGACCCAAACTGGTATTTACATTTCCGGCTTCCCGCAAAGGCTCTGATATACATCTCTTCCACAGGCAGGTCAGGTTCATCTATTATATATGCTCCTACAGTGGGCTCCAGCAGGTAATCCTTATGGCGTGACCCCAAATCATCCCGCACCATCCCCACCTGCATGATTACTGTTTCATAGTCATAAGGTTCGCATATGCAGAAGGTATCAGCAACCGTCCTTCCGTATGTACTGATTTCCACATAGTCTGATATCCTTCTTATACTCCCTGCCAGAAACAGCAGCAGCGCATCCCCCTCTCCTTCTCCGAATACAGTGTTATAACGGCGGAACCTGTCTATATCGAATCTCAGGAACACAAACCGGATGTCCCTATGTGCATCCACCATGCGCCGGGTTTCCCTGAACATCTTTTCCCGGTTGTACAGGCCGGTCAATGCATCGTGATTCATTGCATATCTCTGTTTCCTGCGTATCTTTTTCCTGTACTCTGTCATTTCAGGCCCTCCTGTTTTCACGCCTAATCTATAAATGGATTCTCATCCAGGGAGTATCTGCCTCCCTTTAGGAATTTATGTTTTAAAACCCACCATCCGGGTATCCAGATATATCTGTGCATTGCAGGCGAAGCGCTTCCAATCATCCAGCAGTTCCTGTCACAGCTTCTGGTAAGCCGCCGGACCTGCCTTGCCTGTTCCGAGTTCCACAGCTCTTCAAACTCCTGTTCCCTCAGGTTTCCCATGACAGCCTTACGGCACATGCCATTGCAGGGAATCACATCGCAGTACGGGTCAATAAAAAATGCGTCTCTCGACATGTCGCAGGGAAGCAGACGTTTATTTCCATATATGTAATTAATCAGTCCATGGTTGAAATATGCGCGGAACCACTTTTTGGGGGAGCTGCTTTGCAGAAGTTCATTAATCAGCTTCTCAAAGTTCCCGGCAACCCTTTTCTTATCCTCAATCCGGTTGTCCGTTTTCCTGAAATAAAAGGAATTATGCAGGGTGGCTGTTGCAAATTCCATCCCCATCTGGTCAGACAGACGGTACAATGGCACCAGGTCCTCACAGTTCATGTCCTGGACCGTCATGCCAAAGCCCACATCAGGATGTCCCATCCCAACCAGCGTTGTCAGTGTTTCATATCCCCGGTTGAACCCATCCGGAATGCCTCTGATTAAATCATTTGTTTCCTTAAGTCCCTCAATACTGATTCGTATTCCCACCCTTGGAAATTCCCTGCATAAATCAATGATTCGGTCTGTGAAATATCCGTTGGTAGAAATAACCACCCTGTCCGATTTTTTGTATAATTCCCTTACAATATCCGGCATATCCCTGCGTATGAACGGCTCCCCGCCCGTTATGTTGGTAAAGGCCATATCCGGCAGTTTCCTGATTACATCCAGTGTAATCTCCTCCTCCGGCCTTGTTGGATATTTAAAGCAGTCGCACATATTGCAGTGCGCATTGCAGCGGTATGTGACAATTACGGTTCCGTATAGTTTCCCAGCCATTGCTTCTCCTTACTGTCTCAATTCTTCTCTGTATAATTCCATCAGCTTGTCACAATATGTCTCTGCTGTGTCATACCGGACCTTTCCGCAGTTCTCCGCCCAGGCTGAACACAGCGCCGGTGAATTCCACAGGTTCCTTATCTTTTCCTTCAGGTCCTCCAAATTCCCGCTGTCAAATAAAGCCCCGTTTACCCCATCCTCTATCAGCTCCGGAATCCCTCCTATCCTGGCTCCCAGGACAGGAGTGCAAAGAAGCTGTGATTCAATCACGGAAAAGGGACAGTTCTCATAATACTCAGACGGATAAATGCTGAATCTGGCCTCCCGTATTACCTTGTGCAGAGCCTCACCGGTCATGAAACCGATGTTTCTTATATTGGGCACCCCCTCTGCCAGGCGTTCCAAAGGACCGCTGCCCGCAAAGACAAAGGGAATGTACGGCAGTTCCCGGCATGCCTTTAAAAGGGTTCCCATGCCTTTTTCGCTGGAATACCTGCCAAAGTACAGGACGTAATCTTTTTTGTGTGTTGGCGGCACTTCCATATTGCCGGCAAAATTGTGAAGCGTCACAGTCCTGCCCCTGAACAGCTCCACCTGGTTCATCTTTGTCTCCAGGAAATGGCTGGGGCATATAATCCGGTCTATATACCGGTATGTGCCAAGTTTTCTGTAGACCGCTCCCTCTGCAGCGCCCAATATGCTTTTTACCAGAGATGAATGTATGCATTTTTTCCTGACACAGTTTTGATACCGTCCGTCCACGCAAAGCTCACAGTTCTGCCCGTCCCCGGGCGAGTTGAGCATATGGTTGGGACAAAGCAGCTGGTAATCATGGGCCGTATAGAATATGGCCGTCTTTTTCCCCGTCCTTTTATCATGGGCCCTGACTCCGTAAATAACAGAAGGGGTCAGCTGATAATTAAAATTGTTCAGATGGACTACATCCGGGTTAAAATCCTTCAATACCTGCTCCAGCTTATTCTTTGCTTCCCTGGAATACAGGATTGAAAAAGGATACTTAAAACGTCTCATGCCCCTGGTATGGAAATCCAGGCCGGATGTATACAGATTGCTGGCATTGCCAAGAGTCCTGTCCGGGTCGTCCATGCCAAAATACTGGACTTCATGGCCTTTTTGGTGCAGACAGGCGCCCAGTTCAATGATATAGGTTTCCGAACCGCCCCTGGGCTTCAGGAATTTATTGATTATCAGGATTTTCATCATGTTCTCCGTTTTGCCGCCTTAATACCAGTTGACATCCACCACAACCAGTTCCGGCTTATTATTGATTCTGGGAATCTTGTGGCTGTTTCCAAGGCCGCGGCTTACTATGACAGTGGAATTCCCCAATTCGTGCATCCCTTCCGTCAACTCCGGGAAGATTCCCTGTTCCCCGGCATATAGTCCTCCTATGAAGGGAATCCGTATGACTCCGCCGTGGGTGTGGCCGCACAGGGCCAGGTCTATGGGCAGGTCCTCAATCCCATCCAGAAAGTACTCAGGATAGTGGACCAGCAGGAGCTTGAAGCAGGGGTCCTCCATAAACTTATCCATGAACTTCTTTCCTCCCCGCTTTTCATAGTTGGCTGTTTCATTAACCAGTCCTCCTATTTCAATCAGGCTTCCATTGACCGTGGTTTTTTCCGACGCGTTTGTGAGCAGATGGACCCCTGTCCCCTCTATATCCTTTGCAATTTCCGTCTTTCTGTCAGCGAAGTCCACAAATTCATGGTTGCCCATGACGTAATACACATCAGCAATTTGGGTCAGCTGCCCGCACAGCTCCAGCACCACATGATAGTCGTCGTTGCGGACCATGTTCATATCTCCTGTTACCGCAATGATGTCCGGCTTCAGTTTTCCTATCCTCTCCACCAGTTCCCTGTTCTTTTCCCCGAATTCCTTCAGGTGTAAATCAGACAGCTGTACAATACGGAAGCCGTTGAGAATCTTATCTGACTCCACATGGTAGAACGACACCTCCAACTGGTTCCCGTCCCATTTGATTTTCCAGGCCAGTGCTGCAGCCATGACCGCAATGGAAATGGCCGCCAGGATTAGTTTCTTTTTCTTTAATATCGGGAATTTCACCAGATTGTCCTCTCTTCCTGTTCATAGGTACAGCTAATGAGCTCATAAATCTTGTATATGCCCATGCGTCCGGACTCTGCCAGCTGGGCCGTGATTTTCACAGAGCTATCCTCCATGTCCTGCCTGATGCGGTCCTTCAGAATCTCCAGCATGAATACTGCCTTGTCAAAGGGGCATTTGTCCAGAATACACAGGATGCTGTTACCGCCGTTATATCCGATGAATCCATATTCCTTTGACAGTCCATCCAGAATCCTGCCCAAATCCCGCAGTATCTTATCTCCTGCCTCCCGTCCCAGCCTTACATTGATATCCTTCAGATTCATAATTCTCAGGTTCACGCAGGTGCACAGCTCCACCATTCCCCGCTGGTTCATGGCCTTGATATACTCGTCACAGCTCAGCCGGTTCGGCAGCTTTGTCTTCTTATCTATGTATAAGGTCCGTTCAATGATTTCCCCCAGCCTTCCCAGGATAACAGCCCCCACGCAGCCTCCACCGAAAAACAAAAGCAGCGTGATAGCCAGATACACCTTCAGGTTCAGCTTTTCCCGGGCCTTGACACTGCTGTTGATTGCCACATTTTTTCCCACCAGGTAATCATTGTATTCCTGGCCAGTCTGATAAAACAGCTCATAAAGTTCGTTGAGACGTACGGTCAGGGCATCCAGCTTCCTGTCCGTCTCCTCCCGGCTGACAGACCGGTCGGCCGCTGTCTCCTCTGAAAACATGGAGAGTATGTACTCCTTTTCCTCTATCTTCTTCTCCAGCTCGTATCTCATCTTGTTGTAGGACACATATTGATTCATCAGTGTATCGTATGTATTCTCACTGTACACAGGGTTTCCCATGTCGTCCGTCCTCTCATAGATGTCCTGCAGTATGATGGAGTCCGATGCTGACTCTCCCCTGAATGCGGCGCTGTATTCCTGGGCGGTCAGTATTTTGGGATTGTACTGTTCCATCAGGTCCAGCAGGCCGTCGGACTGCTCTGTCTCACGCTCCATCTGCAGCCTCAGGCTCTGGATGTCGGCTTTGTATGTTTCCACCAGTACATCCCTGTCCTTTGTCAGTTTTCCCGAAAGGATATCCACGTAAAGGCGGTCAATGCTTACATCCCGGATAAAGGTGTAAAGGGAGGTCAAATCGTAAAAACTGTACCCGGTCCTGGAGGAACGGAAATTCTCGTCATTGGCCCTCAGGTAGCTGAGTATATCCTCAATGGACTGTTTTATGATATCTACCTTGTCTATGTAGTCAAACTGGCTGCCCGACAGGTTCTCAATATTGTTCGGCGTAATGGACTGGGCCACATACCGTTCCCCATAATAGGTCAGGTAACTGCTTACGACTGCATTGAGTACATTCTTGGCAAAGTCCTCTGAGTATTCACTTCCAACAGAAAAGGAGATATAATATTCCGTTGGCTTCGCCTCATATACCTCGCCCTCGCTGAGCAGCGCCTCCTTTCTGGTCTGCTCCTCCTCATCGATGACAGGCTCCACGGTTATGCCGCTGCGCACAAAATCCACTTCCAGGTCCATGCCCAAAGACTCAATTGCCCTGGATACCACATTGGAGGCGTATATCTTACTCACATCAAGGTCCGCCCCGCTGGGCGTCTTTCCGTTTACAGCGCCCTCATTCGTGTAGGTAATCAGGGTGTACGCCGTATAGACCTGCCTTCTGCTGAAAAACATATAAAATATGGAGCCGCCCATGACCATGAACACGATAATCAGATATTTCCATTTTTTTATGTAATGTATGACCGGAAAATGCTCCAATTCTTATTCCTCCAACCCTTTCTTTCTCTCCTTATAAACCATGCAGCAGACAATTCCCCCATAAAACACAGCCGGGACAGCAATGGAGGGAAGAAGGTTAATCCTGCTTAAAAGTCCCCTTGGTTCCGCGTTCAGTGTAATATAATTTTTACTGTTGTATCTTGAATACTCTTTATCCAGTGCAATGGCTTTGCGGGATATGTCCTCTATCTTTTTATCCATCTCCTCCATCATGGTATTTGCCTTGGATATGCCGGAGGGATGATTTACAGAGGCTGCAATGCTGTCCCTGACAGCCTGTCTGGATTTAATTTCCTCCTGCTTCTGTTCCAACTCCTCCTTTGCCTTCACTGAATTCTCAGCCAGGTAGTCAATACCGGTCTTGGTCTTGGACATATAGAACTTTTCCTGGTTGTCCACGGAGGGCACCATAACGATTCCCGTCAGTCTGGAATCATACATTTCAATGCATTCTTCATATAGCCCGTGAATCTTGCTGCTCAGCTCATGGTTCATACGGTCCCGGTAATTCCGGTAATCCAGCACCCTGACAAATTCCTTCTTTTCTTTATAAAGACCCAGCTGCGTCACATAAGACCGGAAATTTGCCAGCGTCACCTTTCTTATATTTCCTATCTCCCCCACCAGGCCCTGGAATGTGGCTCCGTTTCCTCCTGTAAAACTGCGGTTGTAGCTCCCTTTATTCTCCAGATACTTACTGATAAGAGACAGCTTGATATAATAGTAGCTGGCTGCCTGGCTGTATTCCAGTCCGCTCAGCTTTCCTGGCTCATAACTGAGTATTTCCCGGTTATCTGTATATTCCTTATAAAAGTTCTCCAGGTATGCATAGTAAATCATCAGCAGCATATCTTCTGTGCGGACTGCATTTAGTCCCCTGTTTTTCTTATAAATCACCTTGTACTGGGTCACCACATATTCATCCTTATAATCATCGGGCAGGTCAATGCTTATGTTTTCAGCCAGCTCTTCCGGTGTTATTTCCGTGACCCCGGCCAGTTCCAGCGCCCTGGCAAGTATCTCCTCGGACTTTAGTTCATAGACGCTGAAGTAAGTACCGTTTGGATTCAGTCCCCTGGAAGCCTCCTCATAATTTAAAGAAAACCCTATAACGGCTGTATTCCGGCTTCTGTAATAAAACAGGCAGCACAGAAGAACGCTGCACAGGATGGAACAGAGGAGCAGCCTTACCCATGTTCCCCTGGCTGCTTCAGACAGAAATCCAAGCTTCTTTTTTATATCCTCCATGGTATTCCTTCACCTCCTCTATCCCCCACTCCTGCGCCTGTCCGCATATGCTGTCACGCAGACATACACGGCAATATTGATGGAATAGTAGAAAAATGTATTGTCGGTTGCGTAAGTCAGAAACATGTATATAATTGACATGATTAAAAGGGGAAGGGACTCCGCGCCAAACCGTTTCCTGACAAATTCCAGTCTGTACCATGTATTGCTCCACAGCCAGAATATGAATCCCCAGAACCCCAGTTCAATATAATATGTCATAAACTCATTGTGGGGCATGTCCTCCACCGCCAGTCCCCTGCCCAGGCTATGGTAATCCGACCACATCTTGAATATATAGCGGACTCCATTTCCTTTGAAGGACGGGCTGATTTCATAAAAATCCTTGTAGAACTCATAAATGTGGTCACGGCTCATGGTATTGACTCCCAGGCCTTCCATCAGGGAAGTATACATGCCTCTTTTTATCAGAATCAGATACCCATACGCAAACAGGAAGATAAGGGCTGCCATAACAACGGTAAATACCCGTCTTCCCTTGTACGGCAGGCGGTTATATACAGCCCCGGCCCCGCAGGCCATCAGAATTCCAATCACGTCAATCCGCTTTAATCCCACTGAAAAAAAGAAAGCCGAAACCGCAAACCCGGCTGCATAGCGCCGGTAATCCTTTATACAGAAAAGGCAGTACATGGAAAACACACCCAGCCCCTGCATCAGGTCATGCATCTCCATCTGTTCCATGGCCTTTCCCGTGGTTCCGGCAAAGGTACTGAGCAGCTGTACATATTCCGCTATCACACGGCCTGCCCCAAAACGGCGCATCACATCCGCCATAACAAGGGTTACGGTCAGTGCCATGGCGCCCAGGGTATACCAGACTGTCTTTTCGCCGAACATATAGTAGGCCGCGGCTATGCAGAGCACATTCAGCACAGCGCACAGGATATTGATGGTGCCGCGGACAATAAAGCCTGTTTCAGGGCAATTAACCAGCCATATCATCATAGATATGACTTCAATGCCGGCCAGGGGCACCAGCCATATAAGGGACATCCGGGCCACAAACCCCAATCCCTGAAAATCCGCGGTAACCAGAACACGCAGCATAGCCAGTAAAATGACCATCACGTCCATCACATAGCGCATATTCACCGGCAGAACAGGCAGTCCGCCCCGGTATTCAGCGGAGGCATAAAATGCGGCAGTCATAAACATGATATAGGCTGCCGCCGGAATACACCTTTTCATAACATCTGATAGGAAATCATCCATACTATACCGCTGTACCCTTCAGCCTTTTTGTATGCAGGCTGTTCCTGAATCTGAGCTCTTCCGGTTCAGACAGCAGGGCAAGGAACAGGTATGCCCCCGCAGCCATACAGTACCCGGCTCCCCTAAGAAACATTTTATTCTGAAAGCACTGTCTGGCCAGCAGAAATCCGAAGTGGCAACGGCTGGTGCGGCCTGCATATGGCCTGTATATGGCATAAACCCTTGAAAGGCCGTCAAAGGCCTTCCTGCTGCTTTTGGTAATCTGTTCCCCTTCATGCTGCACATGCTCAAACAGGTACAGAGGCACCCCTGCGCACCGGTAGCTGCGGCTCACCCGTATCCACATTTCGTAATCCTGCCTGGCAGGCTGTCCGGGGTCAAACAGACCGCAGGAAGCAAAGACCTCCCTGCGCAGCATTGCCTGGGAAGTGGTGCCTATATAATCACCGTACAGCATATCCTGAAAGCTGACCTCCTCCAGGAAACTTGCAGACATATTGTAAGGCCTTCTGTCCCTGACAGCTCCCCTGCTGTCCAGCCTGACCTGATACCCCTTGGAGTACACCAGTCCCATATCCGGCTTTGCAAACGCTGCCACCTGATGCTCTGTTTTCTCCGCCATCCAGCAGTCATCGTCATCCAGAAAGGCGATGTAAGCGCCATGTGAGCACAGAATTCCCAGATTGCGTGAAACCTGGGCCCCCAGATTCACCTGGTTCCGTATATAATAAACAGGGAGTTCCCGGTCCTTATACTGTTCCAGCCCCTGTTCAATTCCGTACCGGTCTGCATCCGGCCCATTGTCATCCACCACAATGAGCTCCAGCCGTGAATAGGTCTGATTGAATACGGAATCAATGCTTTTTCTTACCATCTCAAAATCCCTGTGGTATGTGGTAATGACCACGCTGACCAATGTATCCTTCATAATCCCTCACTTCCGTTTTCCCTTCCATGCGTTCCAGTATTCTTTGAAGCCGGCCCTGTGCAGATATACTGCACAGGGAGCTGCCAGAACCATGTACACAGCTGCGCCTGCCAGAATTTCACAGCCAATGAGCAGGGCGTCCCCCATATGGGGACGAAGCTCTTCTGCAATGGCCCTGACCACTGCATACATGACCAGGCCGCAGAACATATAACAGCTTCCTGACCTCAGATAAACAAAAAAATCCAGTTCCCTTTTCACACAGTACATCTGATACAGCATGACGCAGCCCTCTGCTGCCACGGTTCCCGCCACAGCCCCCAGGGCGCCGCGGGAAGGAATGAGACACAGGTTTACCAGAAGGTTCACAGCCGCCCCCAGCCACACGGACTGAAGATACACCTTATCCCTGCACCGCGGAATCAGATACTGGGTCCTCACCACGTTTGCACATGCAACCATGATGATGGTGCACGACATAAGCTGAATCAGGGGTCCGGTCCCTGCAAAGCTGCTGCCGAAGAAAAAAGGAGCAAAGTCATTTGCAACGGCTGCTATCCCAAAAGCCATGGCCGAGGATGAGAACATGACAAATTCCATGGAACGGGCGGTATACTGCTCAATAAGCCCTGTTTCCTCCCTGGATATGAGATAGGACATCCTGGGCAGCATCACCGTACCCAGGGCCGTAATCACGCCCTTGGGTATATTGATAATTTTCTCTACATTCTCATAGTATCCGCTCTGTTCCATGACAGAGAGGCTGCCCAGCATGACCTTATCCATCCTCTGATAGACAGACACAGCCACCACCGGTACAAACAGGACAGCCAGCTTTGGAATATGTTTTTTTGCCCTGGTCCATTCCGGCCGTCTGAAATCCATGTATTTCCCAACCTGCGTCCACAGCACAAGATTGCCCAGAAGAACGCTGCATGCCATGATAAGCACGTAAATCCACAAATCCTGCTGTTCCTTCACAAAGGCAAATACAGACAGCACAGCCAGTCCCTTTATCACCACGTTCCGCGTGACTGTCAGTCTGAATTCCTCCAGGCCAAAAAACATCCAGTTAATATCCGCCATGGAATTTAATACAGTCAGTATCTGGATTGCTGACACCCGGCGCAGTCCGGGACTGCAAAAGAAACGAAGATAGCAGGCATATCCTGACATGGCTGTCATGGTCAGCACAATCTGCCAAAACCAGATATTCCAGAACTCCCGGCTCCTCTTCTCACGGTCATCCCGTACCGCTGCAATGCTCCTGTTTCCATAATGATTCACTCCCAGCATCCCAAACAGGGCAGCCATACCCGCAATGGAGTATGTGTATGAGTAAACTCCAACGCCCTGGGCCCCCAACACCCGTGAGACATAGGGCGACAGGACCAGAGGCAGTATAAACAAAAGTATCTGGTAGAGCATGTTATAAGCGAGATTCTTTTTCAGGTCCGACATTCCATCCCCCATTCCATCCCTTTATCCGGTCCCGGGTGTTCAGCCGGACACCGGCCCAGCCCCGCCGCCGTCCAGGACCTGGCGGTATTGGGCAAGGAACCGGGGCGCAAGCACGTCCCAGGTATAGCCTTCCGCCACGGTCCGGTGGGCGCTGCGCCCTATCTGCTCCATCCGCGCCCGGTCCCCGTGAAGCCGAACAATCAGCCTGGCCCATATTACGGCATCCAGCTGCAGGCAAAATCCGTTTTCCCCATCCCGTATCATCATTGTGGAACCGCCGTTGTGTGTTGTCAGGACCGCCAGTCCGTAGTACATTGCCTCCAGCAGCACCATGCCGAATATGTCGTAGCGGGTGGGCAGAAGAAAGAAATCCGATGCCTGGTATAGGCCGGACAGGTACTTCTGCTCCATTCTCTCAGCATACCGGATATAGGGCATAAGCCCCTCCCTTTGTGCGTATGACCAGCACATTTTTGTATACTCAGGTTTCCCGGTCCCCACCAGGTTCAGAACCGCCTCCTGTCCCATATCCAGGATAGCCTTCATGGTTTCCAGAATAAACAGGATGTTCCTGCCCGGGTCCAGGTGGCCGATATAAAGAAGCCGGATTGCCGTCCCTTTCCTCCCAGCCTCCCGGATATATTCCGGAATCTCTTCCCCGCAGGTTTCCAGGGCGTCCATATCCATGCCCACTCCAAGGGTTTTGATGTCTTCCCGGAGGATTCCCTTGGACAGCAGGAACTGCATGGCCAGGCGGCTCTTAACAATAAACCTAGTGCGGTTTCTGAGATATGTCTTCAGAAGAAACAGGTCAAAGACCCTGCACATGGCATGGTACCTTTGGTTATGCTCCGAATAATAGGGTCCGTGATAGACCACTGTCTTTCCCGGATATTGCTTTGCAAGCAGCCATGTCTCCAGCTGGTTATACTCCCCTGACTGGATAATGTCATAGCTGTCCGCCAGCTTTTTCATACCTGGAAATACCGTGTTATGGAACAGGCTGATTCCCTTCTTGTAATAAATACAGATGTGCCTGTCCTCCTCAAACACATAATCAATCTGTTCCTCATCCCTGTCTGTCCAAAATACAACCCCGCAGGTATTTCCCATGCGCACAAGGGATTTTGCCAGCCCCAGTTCCTGGATATTGTAGGTTCTGCGCCTGACATCCATATAGCTTGGAAAGTTTCTGACAATTAGAATTTTCATTGCGTCCTGTCCTCTTCCTTTCCCTTTTTTCTCACATCCTCATACACACACAGAAGCTGCTCCACAGCCGAATCCCAGTTGTAGCGGCTGCGCACGAATTCAATCTGCCCTACACTGTCATGGACCCCCTCATCCTGTTTCAGAAGACCTTCCAGGCGCTGCTTAAGCATGGGGACATCCCCTCTGGGAAAACTGGATGCAAAACCCGCCGCTGTGTCCAGATTCTCTTCAATATCGCTGACCAGGCACCGGACGCCATAACTCAATGCCTCCAAAAGGCTGATGGACATGCCCTCCACATCGCTGGGCAACACATAGACGGAGCAGTTGGCCAGCAGTTCCTCCAGCACCCTCCCCTGGACAAAGCCCGTCAGCAGTATCCTGGAATCCTCCTGGGCCATATCCCTGATTTTTTTCACATAGGCATCATTCCTGGTCAGTTCCCCTGCTATGACCAGACGTTTATCCGTATCCGTCATTTTATAGGCATCTATCAGATTATGCAGGCCCTTTTCCGGTACCAGCCTTGCCAGAAAAAGAATATACCCGTTCCGTTCAAGGCCCCAGACCCGGCCGATTTCCACAGGTTGCGGAGAAGGCTTTACATTTACCCCGTTGGGAATATAGATTGCTTTCCGGTTGTATATATCCTTAAAATAGCGCCTGTTTCCAATGGACAGAACCAATAGGGCATCGGAATACCGGGCAGAGTTCCGTTCGCCCCACCGCAGATACCTTGTGGCGAATCCTCCCCACTTTACTCTCTGCCAGTCCAGCCCATGGATAGTAACCACAACAGGTATACCCAATAACCTGGGAATAAATGCCATGGCCCCGGGTCCCTCCGCATGAAAATGAATCACGTCGTAGCCCCCAAAAACCGCTCTGACGGCCGCCAGAACCGAATAGACAAAGGCGTTCAGGGCTGTGCGTCTGAAGGTGGGAATCCTTATAAGCCTGATGCCTTTGTATTCCCGGGGCATTTTATTTCCACCTCCTCCGTGCCAGCGGTTATAACAGTCTACCTGGTGCCCCATGGCAGCCAGGCGCACGGACAGTTCCTCCACCACAATCTCGATTCCGCCTTCCCTGGATGGCACGCGTTTATGTCCAATCATAGCAATTTTCATGCTGTCCCCGCCCTTCTCTTTTGTATCAGTCACATCCGAATAAATCCCTGGTGTAGATTTTGTCTTTTACATCCTCCAGCTCCTCGTCATACCGGTTAGCCACGATTACATCCGATATCCTCTTAAATTCCTCCAGGCTGCGGATTACCCTTATTCCCATATATGACCTGTCACTGACAGCCGGTTCATAAATGGCCATCCGGGCATTGCTTGCAGCCAGCCGCTGCATAACTCCCAAAATAGCTGCATGCCGGAAATTGTCGGAATCAGCCTTCATGGTCAGCCGGTAGATTCCGGTCACTGTCCCGGATTTTTTAAGGACCTGCTCCGCTATAAAATTCTTCCTGATATCATTGGCATCCACAATGGAGGATATAAGGCTGTTGGGTATGTTCCCATAATCAGCCCGGAGCTGCCTGGTATCCTTGGGGAGGCAGTATCCTCCGTACCCAAAGGACGGGTTGTTGTAGTGGTCCCCGATTCTGGAATCCAGGCAAACCCCGTCAATGATGTTCCCGGAGTTTAACCCGTATACCTGGGCGTATGTATCCAGCTCATTAAAAAAAGCCACCCGCATGGCCAGGTATGCATTGGCAAACAGCTTCACAGCCTCTGCCTCCGACGGGTCCATATAAAGGACCGGTACTTCCTGCTTAAGGGCTGCATCTGTTAAAAGTCCTGCAAATATACGTCCTTTTTCCATCTGGAACCCGCTTCCTGCATCCACGCCCATGATGATACGGGACGGGTACAGGCTGTCCTCCAGTGTTTTCCCCTCCCGCAGAAACTCCGGTGAAAACAGAATTCGTTCTGTCCGGAACCGGCTGCAAAGTTTCCTGGTATATCCTGCGGGAACCGTGGATTTTATGACAATGCAGGCATCCGGATTCACCCTATGCGCCTGCTCCGCCACTGTTTCCACCGAAGTTGTGTCAAAACGGTTTTTCTCCGGGTCATAATCAGTGGGCGTGGCAATAACAATAAAATCCGCATCCTCATAGGCTGCCTCTGCATTGGTTGTGGCCCGCAGGTTAAGCGGAACCTCCCTCAGGTATGCTTCCAGGCCGTCCTCCGCCACCGGCGACTGCCTTCTGTTAATCATATCCGCCTTCTCCTCCACAATATCCACTGCACAGACAGCATTATCCCGTGCAAGCAGCACAGCATTGGCCAGTCCCACATATCCGATTCCCGCCACTGCTATCTTCATCTGCTTTTTCATTCTTATCCCCTCTCTTATCCCCTTTCCCATGTATGCCGGGGCTCTCTCCTTTTCATGCAGGATGCAGGCGGGACCTGCGCCCGGGGTTAATATGCAGCCGCTGCCTCAGGCGCCAGCAGCTCCGCCGTCTCATCCGACCCATAGACAAGTATCCTGCCGCCGCTTCCAATCACCCACCTCCGGCCGTCTCCATCTGTCACTTTGGTGTTCTTCATAATCTTTCCGCTGGAATTCAGAAGCCGCTTTCCCTCCCCCGGAATGTCAAACGCCTCGTATCTGGCGGCGGAATCCGCTTTCTGCATTTTACCCTTATAATAAAAACGGCCGTCCTTAATGCCGGTGATTCCCTTTCCCTTCAGGTCAAAATAATACCGGGAAGGGGAACCGCTTATGCCGTCGTCCAGCATGGTCTTTCCTGTGACGCATTTCCGGTCGCCTTCCGGTCCCTTGCAGTAGTAGAATTCCCCTTCCGCCTCCACCAGCCCGGACTGGGCCGCGCCGTACATATCAAAGACATAATAGCTGCCCCGCACTTTTTCCACCGAATAGCTGTCCCTGCCTGCGCACAGCGGTTTTCCGGACCGGTCGAAATAATACCATTCCTTCTGGCCGAAGCTGCCCAGGTCAGAAGGCCCGTCCAGCTTAAGCCAGGCTCCCTGCACCTTTTCCCCCTCTGTGAAAGTCCCCTCCGTTTCATCTTCCTGCTGATGGAAGTATCTGTATCCCTTTATCTCCGGTGAGGTGTCAGAGAGCTTTACCCAGCCCGTGTACATGATGCCGTTTGCATCAAAACAGTACTCCTTCCCATCCACCCTCATCTCCCTCCTGCCGCCTGGGGAGCGTTTCTTCCTGCCGGAGGACCTGTTAAAATAAAAATAGGCATATTGTCCGTGCTCCTGTACATAATCCACCACGGCAGAGTTATCCATCCAGCTTGCCGGTATCTCAAGCCACTGCCAGCCGCAAGCCCTGGCGCCGTCTTCACCGCAGTAATAGTAAGAATCCTCCTCCTCGTCATCATCTGCTTCCTCTGTCAGCCAGCCCGTGCGCATAATGCCCGCGCTGTTAAAGCAATACGATTTTCCGTCAATCTTATACCAGCCGTCCATGCGCACATATCCGTCGGGTCCTGCATAATACCAATGGTTATACTCTGCATCCCTGGAATCCAGTCCGCTGATTACAAACCACTGATTGCGGTACAGAACACCATCAGGTCCTGCATACTGTTTCCGGCCGTTGTCCTGTGTCAGCCACCGTTTACGGTAATTAACTCCGTTGGAATCAAAATAATAGCTCCTTCCATCCAGCTCCCTGATGCCGCCCCGGAGAACTGCCCCTGATTCTGATGCATAGTACCAGCTCTCCGTCACCGCGCCTGTGGAAGGGTTGGTATTCTCAATCCTGAACCAGCCGTCATCCTGAAGGATTCCATCCTCGCCCAGATAATACTTTCCGCCATTGCCGTCCGTATACCAGCGTTTCCTGTAATTCAGGCCGCCGGCTTCAAACAAATACCAGTTTCCATCCTTTTCCCGCCAGCCATTGCGCCATACGACCCCATTGGGTTCCGCATAATACCAGTTTGTGTGTTCCTGCCCGCCTCCTGTTGAGGTGATGGAAAACCAGCCATTCTGTACCGCCCCGTCCTGGTCCGCATAGTACCTGTCATCCCCCAGGTTGAACCACCTGCTGCGGTAAACCGTACCGTTGGAATCAAAATAGCACGTCCGGCCGTCTGCCCTGTGCCAGCCGTCCCTTAAAAGGGCGCCGTCCTCAGCTGCATAATACCAGTTCGTAAAGGTCTTTCCCTTTCCGTCAGAAGAATCCACACTGAACCATCCCGGCCCCTTCCTGGCTCCGTCCTGGTCCACGTAAAAGCGCCTGTCATCCAGATTGAGGAATGTCTTCCTGGGTGAGCTCCCTCCTGAATAAAAGTAGTAATACTTCCCTCCCAGCTCATGCCAGCCGCTCTTCCGTATGGCTCCGTCCCCGCCTGCATAGTACCAGCTGGTCCCCTGCCGCCCGGAGGGCAATGTGGGCTTTGACACAAGGCTGAACCACTCATTCTCGTATCTGGAACCATCCTGGCGCACCCGGCAGCGCACCTCCCCTGCATCCACCCAGCTGTCCCTGACCATATGGCCGTCCCTGCCAACATACCGCAGCGTGCCGTCCGGCCATGGCAGCCACCGGCTTGTCAGCTTTTTGCTGTTTTCCATGTATATCCACTGCTGTGAGGCATCCTGCTGCCAGCCCTCTGCAGGCCGGGGCTGTACCGCCTCTTCCGGCTGGCCCGGGGTCTGTACCGGCTCTTCCGGCTGTTCCAGAGTCTGCTCCGTCTCTTGGGGCTGACCCAGGACCGGACTGGCGGATGATGCAAGGATTGCTGCTGTGACAGCGGCAATCCTGATAATTTTTCTTCCTGTCATTTGCGTTTCCCCTCAGTCAATCCCTTCCATATATGCTGTGTCACAGCCTCCAGTAGCGGAAACCGGCCCGTTCCATTTCAGGCTTATTAAATAGGCTCTTTACGTCAATCAGGACCTTTTCCTCCCCTCTGACATGCTTGAACATATTATCCAGTTCCCCTGGAGCCAGGCTCCTGAATACCTCATGGGCAACCGCCACAATGATGCAGTCCGCATTATACGTTCCGGGATACGGCGTGACGGACACCCCATACTCGGCTTCTACGTTGGCCGGGTCTGCCAGCGGGTCCGCCACCCGGGGACAAATCCCATACTCTTTCAGGCGTTTTATAATATCATATACCCTGCTGTTTCTGATATCCGGACAGTTCTCCTTAAAGGTCATGCCTAAAATCACCACCGCTGCCTGCCGGACCGTCTTGCCTGCCAGGACCATCTGTTTGATTGCCGCATCTGCCACAAAGGCTCCCATACCGTCGTTTACCTTTCTTCCGGACAGTATGATTTGGCTGTGATACCCCTGCTTTTCCGCCTCATATGTAAAATAATAGGGGTCCACACCAATACAGTGTCCACCCACCAGCCCCGGACGGAATTTCAGAGCATTCCATTTTGTATCCATTCCCGCCGCAACCTCCTCTGTATCAATCCCCATCCTGTCAAATACAATGGCCAGCTCATTCATGAATGCAATGTTAATATCCCTCTGGCTGTTCTCCGCCACTTTAATGGCCTCTGCCGCCTTAATGGATGAAACCCTGTACGTTCCCGCCGCTATGACGATATCGTATACATCTGCAATTACTTCCAGGGACTCCCTGTCCATCCCCGAGACAATCTTTGTAATATTTTCCAGCTTGTGTTTCCTGTCTCCCGGATTAATACGCTCCGGTGAATATCCAACCTTAAAATCCCTTCCGGCTGACAGGCCGGATTCCTTTTCCAGGATTGGAATGCATACATCCTCAGTCACTCCCGGATATACCGTGGATTCAAATACCACCACGGAACCCCTGCACAGATTGCGCCCCACCATTGTGCCCGCGCAGATGACCGGTGACAAATCAGGCGTATGGTCCTGGTTCACCGGGGTGGGAACCGCAACTATGTGGAACCGCGCTTCCCGCAGACGGGCCTCGTCGCAAGTAAAGTCAATGGTTGTATTCCTTATGGCATCATCCCCCACCTCCTGGGTAGGGTCTGTCCCTGCCTGGTATAGGCCAATCTTATGCCGGTCCAGGTCAAAACCAATTACCCTGACTCCCTTTTCCGCAAATGCAATGGCTATAGGTATGCCCACATACCCCAGCCCCACCACAGAAACCGCCGCCTTTTTCCGCATGATATCCTCGTAAAGATTTCCTTCCATGCACCTCTCCCTTTCCGGCTTTCTTACTGCCTGTTACCCCTCTTTTGTATTCTTTGCATATATCGCCTCTAAATAAGGGACTGTATCCGCGGCCCAGGAATATTCCGGCATGTATTTTCCCGTGTAAGCGGACAGGAACTTCCCGTTTCCCTTCAGCAGTTCATATGAATCACATTCAAACAGCCCGGTATCAACTGCGTACACGCCTCTTCTGTGAATCAGAAGATTTTCACATCCGTATTCCCTCAAAATGCGCCGGAGCCGGTAACTGACCACCCTTAAGTTGCTCTTGGACAATTTCTCCGGCTTGTCTCCATATAAAAGAGAGGCAAGCTCTGCCAGCGGCACGCTTGCTCCTCTCTTATTCACCAGGACAGCCAGCAGCTCCTTTGACTTCCTGCATGAAAAATACATTCTTTCCTTATCCGCAAAAACATCAAATCCATTAAATGTCTGTATAAAAATTTCCCGTTTTTCCGTCATACATGTCCTCTCTCCAAAATGGCCCTTCTGATACCCAATCTAACCCTTAGCGCCCTTTCTGGCCATATCCAAAACAGTCCGGAGCAAATCAGCGTTGGCCCATACCCCATATGCGGCTGTGACGGCTAAGGCCATTACCTGAACGGTTGTGGAACCTGAGTAAAAAGCAAAGGTTAATAGAACACCCATTGCAATAGAACTCAGGGCAGCCGCCCTTTTAATCCGCATATGCACGGTTCTGTTAATTTCAACATACCGTATGATAAACATGACCAGAAATGCAATCAGGCTGGACAGGGACGCTGCATATAAACCAATCCGGTTGATAAACATTAGGTCTGCGGTGAGATTTATGACTGCTGCGGCAGCCGAGGTATAAGCAACCTTTTTTGACTGCTTGGCCGCAATGTAAACACAGCTGTATAAGCCTACCAGGACTCTGAACAGCATTGCATACATAAGAATCAGAACCTGGTTGTATCCTTCCCTGTATTTGGCATTTACCATAACAGGAAATATAAAGGGCATCACTGCCACCACCCCGAAACACGCAGATGCAAATATCTTAAAAAACATGGTAACCATATCTGTCAGAAAGACATCGCGGTCCTCGTCATTAAAATGCAGTGATACGGATTCCGTCCAGGATAAATTCACAATATTGTAAAAGCTTATGAACACACTGGGAAATTTGCTGGACACTGTAAAAATCCCATTTGCCGCCAGTCCGATAAAATGGGAAATGACCGTTCTGTCCGATGCGTTAACCACCCACCACGCCAGATTATTGGGAATCAGGGGCAGTGAATAGCTGAGGACGCTCCGGAACAGGCTGTATTTTGCCCGCTTGACTGAAAAGTACTTCCAGCACCTGACACTGACTGCCAAATAGATAATTGTAAAAACCTGGGACAGCAAGGTGGCAGTCATCAGCCCTTTTAATCCCCATTTAAACACGGTCAGGGTAATGACATTAAAAAACACGGTGGAGGACGCGGATATAAATCCCGCAACCGCATATTTTGTATTGTCTCCAAGTCCCCTGACAAATTGAAGGAGAATTGCGGTGTACACGTGCAGTATGACATAAGCCAGCAGAAATTCCCCATTTGCAATTGACAGCAGCGGCCTTATGAGGAAGAAAATACCGGCATAGGCTCCCGATTGAATCGTACCGGAGATAAGTATGGTTGAAAAAAGCTGGGACTGTGCTCTGTGATTTCCACGTTTCTCCAGCAGAAACCGGAACAGCCCCTGGTCAAACTGCCAGTTAACCAATGGCAGCAGCAGGGTGGCATAGGTCACAAGCAGGTCAAAGGTTCCATAGTCCTTTGTGTCCAGAACCGCCGTATACAACGGCAGCATCAAAAAGCTTATGCTCTGTGTGCATATTTTTCCAAATGCTAATATTACGGTATTTTTTGCAAGCTCTTTTTCCCTGCTCATCTGTCACTCTGACCTTCCTGACCCAAATCAACACTTGCTATCCTGGGTTCAAAGCAGCAGCATGGCCTCATGCAGACCACCCTTACGCCGCTGGCCCGCTGCGGCCCCACCTTCATAAAAGTGGCCAGGACCGTGTGCCTCCCCCCCAGCCCCAGAGGACCAGTCCCTGCCAGATTCACACGTTTTGTAATCTCCCTCTCCATATCACTCTGATGTGAATAGGAACCATCCACAAGCGCCAGAAGCATCATGGATGCCGCCTCATAATGGGAACGCCCGATTCCAACGCCAAGGGTGCACGGGGTACACCCCAGAAGGGGAGCTGACTCCTTTGCCCATGATACAATCTCATCCAGTACGGTACGGACACTGTGTTTATGAAATACCCGGTATGTCTTTGCCCTGATTGCGGGTCCTCCCCCAAACATCAGGATATGCAGCCGGACCGTATTCCCTTCCGTACGGCGTATCAGGACAGGCGCTGCCTCCAGGGCGCCGGGGTCTGTATCCAGGCCCAATGACTGGTCCAGCCGCTGTGCCTCATCTCCTCTTACCGCCATGGGTCTTCCCGGCAGACGGCGCAGTCCCTGGCGCACCCCTTCCTGTATTGATTCCAGCATGAGGCCGGTTACTGCTGCGTCTGTTCCTATCTCCAGGACCACATGGGGTATCCCGGTATCATCGCACAGCGGGCTGGAATGTGCTTCAGCTGTTTCTGCATTTTGTAATATGGTTTCCATTGTCCACTTTGCCAGTGCATTTGTCTCAGCTTCAATTGCCTGTTCGTAAGCCGCCTTTTTATCAGGAAGAAAGGAAGAGCCTGCACGGACAAGGGTCCGGCTCACTTTCTCAACTATATTTTTATCAAAATCCATCCTGTCCTCCTCAGGGCTTGTCCTGACATCGCCCTAATAGATACTCTCATTGTGCGCGGCCCCAATAATGGCCGGAAAGTCCCTCACCAAAAGCTCATAGAAAGCTTCCATCCCCAGTTCCGGGAAGGCTGCGGTTCTTTGCCATAATGTATTCTCCTTTAACAGCGCGGTCACAGGGGGAATAACCGCATAGACAGAGTTGAAATCATTCAGCACTGCAATGGTTTCCTTCCCCACTGCCCCCTTTCCCAAATGGAGCTTTACACCGGCCATTGACAGCGCCCGGAAGCTGCCCTCAATCTCCAGCTTATTGCTGGATGTAGGGCCGATGCCTGCCGGGCTGACCGCCGTATGGAATATCACGCTTCCCTGCAGGTCGATTCCATGCTGCCCCAGAGTCCCTGTTTCTGTTAACCCGCATATTCTGGGCAGGACAGCATCCCTTCCGCAGTAAATCTTCCCCGATATAAGCACTGTGTCGCCGGCATGCAGGTTCCCGGCAGCCTCTTCCGATATGGGGGTTACAAGTCGTTTCATATTTGCTGCCCCCCTTAATCCGGCTGTTCAGACGAAAAGAGCTTTATGTAGCTGTGCTCATTTTCAATGACCCCGTATGCACGGGACCTCATATAAATCCTGGCAGCCCAGTTGGTATGGGGTTTTACTTCGTTCATCTTATTTCCGTTCCTGCCCTTAAATACTCCGCCTGCTTCACTGCTGAGAATATTCACCGCATCCTGATATTCCTCGTTTGTGACGGCCTGCATTGCATTGACATACTTGATATGGGACGGATGGATTACGGTCCTCCCCACAAATCCATTTGCCTTATCCAGAATCACCTCCCGCAGCAGACCGTCAATCTCTGAATTAATGATGGGAATCCGCTTCATCAGGCAGTCTTCTATATCATAGCTTGGAAGCTCCTCAAACATCATCTGCTTGCTGGCCCTGAAATACTCCCACACAGGACCTGACACAACATAGTCATTATTTCTGCCAAACAGATTCAGGATGTCGGACAGGCATTCCCTTACCGTCAAAATATCATAAATTGAATAGTCCACGCCCCTGCGCACGCCAAAGCAGGAAGAAAAGTCAGTGGCGCCCACCCGGACCTGCAGCACCATATCCTTATATTGATTCAGAATCTCACGGATTCCTGTCAGCTCTTCCATCCGCGTCTCTTTAAAGGCCACCTCTGAATCTTCAATAATAGGCATTCCGTATATGATTTCACCGAAGGTTTCATTCAGCTGCTTTAGATACTGCATATACGCCTGGCCGTTGTGGGTATTGAATTTCGGAAAATTGATTCCCGCCAGCACCTTTACATGTTTGCGGGTCAGCTGCTCTGAGAAATGGATGAACTGCTGCTGGTTCCTGACCCTGCAGAAAATAAGGGGCAAATCATCGTATGTAAGCTCATGGTTATCAATGGCCGTACTGAATCTGTCCAGCATCCTGATAACGTTTTTTTCCGCCTCTTCAACCTGTCCTTCCGGGCAGGCGTCCTCAAAGCAGAACACCATGGAGGTCAGACCCGGAAGTTCACGGTTCAATACCTTTCTGGAAAAATCTTTTGTTCCCGGCATATACATGGTTGCTCCCAGACAATACTGAAGCAGCTCCCTCTCCGTATATTTGCAAAAGTCCTCCGGCGGCACAACAAACTTAAAATCGGAATTATACTGATGGTGTCTCATCTCTTATCACCTGATTGAACCTTTCTTGGAGCCAACGGCTTCCGGATAATATGCATCAATCATGCGCCTGACCAGGCATACCTGTTTTGCACGCTTTTTCGCATCGTCAGCAGATGATTCCCAGCTGTGTGTCTGTGCCACGGAACCACCCGTCTTCAGGTATATGGGCGCAGCCACCCGTATCATCTCCGGCACCTCATAGTGCCGGATAAATCCTCCTGTGGACTTTGGATTCTCCGTATGGATGTCAATGGGGATATCAATGGCCTGGCGCAGGGCTGCCAGCATCTGGAGCTGGATGTCACGGACCGGATTCACGGAATCCGCACCAATCATTTCCAACAGCCTGGCGGAGCAGGGATTTCCGTGCCCTGCGTGGGCCGAAACCTTAAAATGGCAGTCCGCGGGAATCTCTCCGGCTTTTCTCATTTCGTTTAACAGCCACAGGCATCCCTCGTCATATACCAGAAAAGACCGGCAGCCAAGGGCAGCCCCCCTTTTAACATCCTCCACCGCGCGTACCACCTGCTCCTGTCCCCGCAGACGGTATCCCATGCGGACACCCTCAGGCGTGTTTACCGAAGCGCTGGTATCCGTGGTTGCCCTTGGGCCGATGGCAAGTATTAAATCCGTTGCAGCCTGCCGGGCCAGGCGGACCATTTCCATGATTTCATTATCCGTTAGCATCATGATTCCCTTTGTCTGGGTCACTCTGTGGATACAGATTCCATACCTGTCCATTTCCTCCAGAAGTGCCTCCATTACCCCGGGTCCCTGAATGCCCGGAACCTCAAACCGGTACTGGCCTCCGTCCGCAAACCGTTTTCCGGAAGACGGCAGGTCATATGCATCGCCTTCCGGCATTCCTATTGACTTTAAAAAAGCTCTTGTCTCTTTCATGAATTTCCTCCATTCCTGTACCTGGATTTATCTCCTCAGTTCTTCCATCAGCTCCTGTATCAGACCGTGATGGGAAATCTTCAGGGGCGGCAAATCCCCCCTCAGTCCCTTGTGAATCCTTACCTCTATAAACGACGCCTTCTCTGCTCCGGCCAGCCGGTTAACGGTTTCCGCCAGTTCATCCCCTGACATGACATAGGAATCTGCGGTCACATATCCTGCGCCCTTTGCAATGCAGGTAAAGTCAACCGAATATCCGGCTGACGGCTGTCCTCCCACGGATTCATGGGCACCGTTATTAAGCACCACGTGCATAAGATTGGGGACATCCACTTTGCTGACCATTGAAAATGCCCCCATGTGCATCAGGGCCGAACAATCCCCGTCCAGACACACAATCTGGCGTCCCCTGTCCGCAGCCGCCAGGCCAAGGGCTACGGATGAGGCATGACCCATGGCGCCTACGTTCAGAAAATCGTGTCCATGGCCCTCCTTTCTCCGTTCCCTTAAAAAATACAGCTCGCGGGTTGCCCTGCCCGTGGTTGCAACGTAAATGGTATGTTCCGGCAGGGTGTCCAGAATGATTTCAATGGCCTCCTCCCGGCTCATGGGATACCTGCCGGACAGCACACTGGTCTTCTTACCGCCTGCAAACACGCCCTTTCCTGCAATCACTGCCACCGGGCCCCTTCGTGTACGTGCCAGGCGCACAGCCCATTGAATCCGGGCCTCCATCAAATCGTCGTTGTCCTCAGCTGCCGCAAAGGGTATGTCCAGCATTTCAAGCAGCTTATCCGTCACCGCTCCCTGGGTCCTGTGCTGGGGCCAGTCATTGGTTCCCGGTTCCCCTCTCCACCCAATCAAAAGTACAAGGGGCACACTGTAGACATTCTTATCCGCCAGTGAAACAATGGGATTGAATGCATTTCCCATACCCGAATTCTGCATATATACAAGGGGCACACTGTTGGTGCTGAAATAATATCCGGCCGCAATGCCAACGGCGTTTCCCTCGTTGGCAGCAATCATATGATTTTCTTCCGGTACGTGCTCCAGCAGATAATTACAGAATCCGTTCAGATAGGAGTCCGGTACCCCCACAAAGAATTCAACCCCTTCTTTGTGCAGTGTATTTACAAAACGTGCCTGGTTTATCATCTCTTCCTCCTTGCGGGCCTTCCGCCCTCCTGTCTCCCTGGCGCGGTATATAACGTAAAATACTCAGGCGCATCCGCCCGGCTGATTTCCCACGCCTCTTCCACTGCCTGCGCCACATCCTCCGGCAGTTTTCCCTTGCCCAGAAATGCCATGTTCTGCTTTAGATGGGCAGGACGCGAAGCCCCGATAATGATTCCGTCCCCGCGTTCCGGCTTCAGCATGGAATGGTATGCCAGCCAGCGGTAAGCTGCTTCCGCCACGCCGATGTCATACGGCCCGCATGCGTTCCTGATACGTCCGGCCGCCTCAAAATAGGAATCCTTCCAATACCGCTGCTGGTAATTGGGACGGTATGTAAATCTGCCTTTCTGAATCATCCCCTTCCCGCCGGAATACTTATCCGTGAGGATTCCGCCTGCCAGGGGATTGTAGGCATAAAAACTCATTCCATAGTGGGTAAGGGCACTGTCAAGCTCCCTTTCCGCATTTCTGCTCAGCGCATTGTACAGACCTTCATAGACAGACGGACGCATCCACCCGTGTGCTTCACAAATATGGCAGGCCTGGGATACCATCCACGCAGGGAAGTTGCTCAAACCCAGCCGTCTGAATTTGCCCTGGCCGTATAAACCAGCACATGCTTCCAGTGCGGATTCCATGGGCGTGGCCGGGTCGGGGAAATGCAGGTACAGCGTATCCGCATGGTCTGTGTTCATGCGAATCAGGGATTCCGTAAACTGGGTAAGGACCGCCTCCTTATCCAGCCTTCCTGTTATCCTGGGATTAACCTTTGTGGCAATTTTTAATGACCCGGCGCCTGGTTGTCCCATTTCAGCCCCAATAAGCCGCTCGCTTTCGCCATGGTTGTACACATAGGCCGTATCAATCTCGGTGTGCCCAAGAGACATGAAATACTGAAGCATATCCCGGACATCGGTTCCAAAGACCTGCTCCCCGAAGGTCATTGTTCCAAGAATCAAATTTATACCTGGTTCCATAATTTTTCCTCCCTGCAGCATTTACAGATACGCAAACAAGCCTTCCATACTGCCCTTCATGCTGTTTACATAGTCCATGAGCGCCGCTGCCTCTTCCCGGGTTTTACCGCTGTATACAGCCAGTTCCGTAAAACGTTCTGAAAACTCATCCTTTGTAAGGGGATTTTCCGGTTCACCCTTTGGGAAATCCACCCGCTCCGTATATTCTTCTCCGCTGTCCAGTGTCAGTTTAAGAACCGCGGTTGTCATTGCGGGAAACAGGTCGGTGAACTCCCGGTCTGACAGTACCCTTACCTTGGCGGCAAGCGCCAGTATATCCGGGTCCTGCACACGGCCGGAGCTGTATTCCGCCAGTCCTGCCTTCCCCCATATCAGTCCCGCGGCAACACCGTAGGGAATGCTCATTTTGGCGGATGCGGGTCCCGGAATCACGGTATGGTCATGATTGTTAACCGCCCAGTAATAGGTCCTCACTTCAATGGACGACACTGCCTGCTGCAAAATGCCGTATCGCGACCTGATATTAATTGCCGCTTCAATGGCCGGGTGGCAGTAGCGGCAGGCCGCATAGGGTTTTGTATACGTCTTTTCAATTGCATATGTACCATTCATTCCTGGTTTTTCCAGTCTGATATCTTCCCGGCCGGTCATCATTTTCAGATACCCCCGTGAGCCTCCCAGGGGGTCGGGATGTCCCATAAAGCCTGCCCGCGCCATCTGTACGGATGTCAGCCCCAGCAGAGCCGACTTTGCGGCATTATAGGGTTTAAGTTCTGAACCGTCATCCAGCACCTTAAGCATCCCTGTTGCCGAAACACAGGCCGCCGAGAAGGCATTTACCGTCTGCTCCCATGTGAAATCCAGCATATATGAGGCTGCCAGTGCTATACCAAGGACTCCGCAGGTCCCTGTGGCATGGTATCCCATCTCCTTGTGCCCCGGCTGTATGGAGACTGCCATTGTAAACGATGTTTCATACCCGATAATGGCTGCCTTCAGGAACTTATCACTTTCAATCCCATACCGCTGGGCCAGGGGCAGCAGGACGGAGAAAAGCGGGGAACCCAGATGTATGATTCCGGTATTGGTCCCGTCGTCAAAATCCAGGGCATGTCCGTTGAGGCCGTTCAAAAAAACAGCATCCTTTATATTCATCCTGCGGCCCAGGCCAATGGCGGTTATGCCGCCTGGCTCCGGCTGTTCATATTTCAGGTAATTGGCAATCTTATCCCCGATTCCTTTTGTGCCTGCCAGGGTGACGCCCAGATAATCCAGCAGGGAAAGCCTTGCTTTATCCATTACACGGTCAGGAATACGGGTTTTAAAAAAATCCGTCAGCCTGGTTAAAAATAGTTCTGTACTGTTCATATACATCCTCCCTGAACCTAAGGCTTCCCGTTCCATTACGCCCTGTATCCGGGAAAAAATCCGCTGTCCCCGGCCGGTTCCTCCCGCATTTCAGCCAATGCCCTGTATTCATCTTCCATAAATATTTTCCTGCCAATGCAGAACCTGGAGGGAGCCCCCCTGTAAAATGCCTTTTTGAAACGGTAAAGGCTGTCCTCCCTTGAACCAACGCCGCCTCCCAGATGGAAAGTACGGCAGCCGTTGGCAGCTCCCCACAGGGCCGCTTCAAAAAGCAGCAGGTTTGTGGGCGCCAGGCTCTGGTATTCCTGCAGAGAACCTGACAGATGGTAATTCAGCCGCCCGTTGGCAGCCAGAATGATGGATGCAGCCACCACCTTTCCCTCCAGCTGCGCATAAAAGACCTGGGCGTTTTGGGGCAGGTCCCTCAGTATGCTCTCATAAAAACCATCACTGAAATAATAGTAGGAATCCGCCTGGTCCTTATCCATGGTACTGTTGTACACCTCCCTGAAACGCTGGTAGATTTCAGGGTATCTTCCGTTATAAATCACTATTCCGGATTTTATGGCCTTGCGAATCATGTTCCGGTTCTTACTGGTCAGATTCTGCCATATCACCTCTGGGGAAGAGAGGTCCATGGCAATGGTATTTCCAAGAGGTATCACCTCATACGGGCCATCTGAAAAAACGCAGTTGCCAAGTACCGGATGATACCGCACAAATTCGCTTACAATATTGTGCTCCCTGCACCAGGCTTCGTATGCATGGAACAGCTCCGGTTCATCACCCCCGCCTTCCAGGAGCCAACCTCCATATCCATACGGCGTATTAAAGTCAAACCATCGGCCCGCTGCAATCCTTCCCCTGAATCTGCCGTCATCCGCAATGTCACGCTTCATGACCACATTTATGCCCCGGAGCGGAGAAGTATGGGATTCATAATAAAACAGCATCGGCTCGCCATCGCCGTGCAGCCTGAACGCCTTTACATATCCGCACATAAAGTAGACATCGTAATGTTCAAACGAGCACACCACACTGTCCCATTCTTCCGCCTGCTCTGTTGTATATACAATCAATGACATGACATACTCTCCTCTTTTATCGTCTTAATCCAATGCTGCGCAATGCTTTTGCACATTTGAATCTGATTTTTTTTGCCAGGCCGAAGGTGGTATATTTGCGCAGCACACAGGCTCCGCCGTTTCTCGCGTATTCATCCCAGAACATACCGCGGTTTTTGGGAGGAACAGGCGCGCTGCGCAGATTAATCTGCCTTGGCACAGCCATATCCATGTTCCGCTGTTCTGCATATACCTGAGTCCCAATACGCTCCATCAGACCGGCCCCCTTTTCCGTATTCACAATTGCCAGGGAAATTCCTATATCATCATCTATCTCCGGTTCAGCCTTATCAATTCCCCAGAAATCACCCATGGTTATATCTGAAATTCTTTCTTTTGAGGCAAAGCCGCAGGAAAAACAGGAATCGCGGATGGAGTATTTGCCCAGATACAGTGTAAAGAACGGTTCGTTTTCCCTGCGCGCGCCCTCATATGTCTTGTCTTTTAATTCCACACGGATATGATGTTCCTTCCATCCATATTTCTTTGTGCGGAAACAGACCGACACGGCCCGGTCCTTTTTTATCTTCTCAATGTAAGAAATATAGTCTTTAAAAAGACCAGGGCTCACATTTCCCCCGCACAGTACATCGCACAGAATCAGGTTCCTGGTATCCGAATCCCCCAGAAAAAGCCTTAAACCGCCTGTCTGGCAGGGAGTCCCTGTAAACAGGACTGTCTTTCCGGCTTTCAGGCAGGCAAGGATATCCCTGAAACAGCTTCCCATATCACTCTGTACGTATTTGGATTGTCTCATCCGGTCCCTGTCATCCGCATTGGACGCGCATATATGGCCAACGGAAAGACCGTCCCGCCATACCGCCCCGCAGACAACGCCGCCCCGCGCAAGGACATAATCGGACAGCGCAGTAAACAGGCCGCCGGATGAACTGTTTCTGCGTATGTCATTGTCCCGGTTTCTCACCGACCATACTACTCCGGCCTGGCCCGGGCCGGCGGCAAACAGGGCGTTTCTGTTGGTTTCCACGGCCGGACATACCTGATAGCAGAGATTGCATCCGGTGCATTTGCTTTCATGTATCCAAGGACGGCTGAACCCCTTTTCATCCGTCCTCATGGATATGGCATCAGACGGGCATTTGCTGACGCATGCCCCGCAGCCATAACAAAACGGCGAATCCATTATTTCTTCCAGCTTTATCATTTTGCATTGTTCCTTTTTTATCTGTCTTATAACTGCCTGCTGCCGGTTCCACTGTCAAAAACATTCTGCAGATAACCCCTGGACCGGGTTCTTTGGTTTTCCAATATTGATTCTAAATCCGGGTTGGAAAACGGCTCAATCCTGATACAGTTCCCGTCCGGAGACTGGCTGTCCAGCAGTTGCGTCATCCTCAGGTACTCAAGCATGCGGTTATTCCTGTTGGAATGACGGCCCTTCATCTGCAGCGAATACATTTCTTTGTTGAATATGGTTGAAAACACGGTTGCATGGAATGAATTGGTAAACACTACCTCTGAATGAATCAGAAGCTTCAGGAATTCCAGCGGTCCGGCTGCGGTCCGGGCAAAGGCGTCAAATCCTTTCATTTTAGCGTATTTCGGGACCAGCCTTGGGTTTAACAGCCTTATTCCCCTTTTTCTGGATTCCTTCAGCGCAAATGCCTGGAGCTCCTGCTGCTCCACCACCGGATAATAGAAAGCGTACGGTTCCGGCGGGCAGACATCCTCTGCCTGTTCTGCGGCCCTGAGCCAGTCCTCCCTCTCCGGCAGAATCACCGGGTCCGCAACCACACGGCACTCCCGCCCTGACAGAAATTCAATCAGTTCCCGGTTATTGTTTTCACGGATTGACAGGTACCTGATTCCGGCCAGTTTACCGCGTATGATTGCTGCAGTTTCTTCATCCACCATATTTGAAGGCATTCCCAGGCTGGGGGCATAGGCTGCCGTGATTTTGTCTCCGCCTGCAAAATCAAGAAAAAAGGCACCGTCCAAATCCGTAATGGTCCGGTTCCATATCTGGTCGCTTCCGCACACAAACGCATCATACCTGTCATTGAGCCTGACAAGTTCAGGGCTGTCGCAAAAAACCTGATGGGGAGACTCAAACAGCGGTTCATGGAATTCATTAAACCTTTTCCTGACCTGCTGATAATGCTTATCCGTATGAAACAGGAAATTGCTGCCTATCCGCTTTATATTATGTCCGGCTGAGGCCAGCGAGTTCCAGCTGCCAAGCTGTGTATATCCCCTCATTCTTTCTTCCACTTTTCTGGTGCGGTAGTCAATTAAATACGCACCATGTCCCATATCCCGCAATACCTTTACCAGGGCAAATGCCTGTAAAGATGCCCCGTAATTCTGGCCGTTATGGACCGTGATAATCCCTATCCTCATCTCTCCTCCTTCACCGGCTGACAAAAGAAAACTGTGCCGTTGCGCTTTGACATGTTGGAAACCATTTTCATAAAGAACATGGGCATCCAAAAGGTCAGGTTTGAATATCCTGTCAGGAAAAAGAGGGGCAGAAAAAATGCTGTCATCAGCAAAAACACTAAAGGGAAACATTCCCGCTGTATCCTCAGCATGTCAATATACATCCAGACAGCAATGACGGCCCCTGCAATCCCCTGGTCGGCCAGCAATTCGATAAAGCAGTTATGTACGGCATTTCCAATGATATTCCAGGAATATGCAGATGCCGCACCAATACCGCTTCCCAGAAAGGGATGGCCGGTAAAGCCTCTGAGTCCGGCTGCCCATAGCCTGATGCGCACATCGGTGCCGTATCCTTCAAAGCCTGTCATTCTGGTAAAGACAGGCAGATTGCGGAAAAAGAAATAGAAACCCATAGTAAATACACCTAACAGAACCAGGAGTCCTGCTTTGCGCATCAGATTACCATCCTTTAAAATCACCCTGGCAAGCACAAGGGCGCATATACAGAGAATGGTGAGAAAGCTGCCTCTTGAGCCCATGATAAATACTGCAATGACCGTGGATGCACAGTAAATCAGCCGGCGGCTCCGCTCTTTGTCTGAAAAAAACACACCGTATATGTTGACTGCAAACGGAGGCATAAGATACGCCGACAGGTAATTCTGGTCCTTATAAAAGGCTGCAAACTTAATGGAAGCCCTGCCGTAGGAATCCACACCAAACCCAGCTATATATCCTGCAATAACAATCAGGCTCAGGACAAATGCAAATTTTATATAAAATGAGATAATCCTATTTAATGTGACGCTGCTTATATTTACCCCTGGTACAAATGCAAACATGACAATACAGAATACAACATGGAAGATTCGTGACTGGGTAAAATGGATGATGTCCGAAGTGCAGGTCGACAGGACGGCAAAAAAGGCCATGGCCGCGGCCTGTATATAGTGTTTTATCTCTACATCCCTGGGCAGCGCCAATGCCGTAAGAAGCAGAATACAGGCCGGGATGATTGTCTTTTCAAGTATTGCTCCAAACTCATAGTTATTAATGATGTAACAGAACAAAAAAATGCAAAACGCATATTGGAACAAGCACTCCCTGACAGATACGATGTGACAGGCTTTTTTCCGTTTTATTTTAATTACCATTTATCGCGTGCCTTCTTTCCATCTATCTGTTTTTACCGGATTGTGTCAGCCTGTTTTCATTCAGCTTTCTCAGCCGTTCGGCCAGGCCATAGCATTTTAATCTCAGCAGCACATATTTTATTTTTGCGTTTCTTCCCAGGTCAGACACTTTAACCCTCTCAAATACATGCAAATAAGGCTCCTGCCTGAAATACTCCGCACATTCCCTTCTGCGTGCAAAATACGGTGCCGTATTCTGACTGTTAAAGAAGTAGAGCTTAATGGCCAACAGCATTGACGTCAGGACTCTTAAATACAGCTTGCCGGTGAAATCTTCCGACTTATTATACTGTTCTGCAAAGCGGAACAGCTCCGACAGGTACATGTCCTGTTCCTTTTTGGCATTGGGCCTGTACCGGTTGACAATGCTGCCTTCTGTATAACGGTAGTGATATATTGCTTTGGATGCATATTCTACACAGGATGCCGCCTCAACCGCATACATATAGAAAATACTGTCCTCGTCATACGGAACAATGGGAAACAGCAGACCGCTGCTGCGGATAAATTCTGAGGCATACATTTTTCCCCAGGCAGAGCTGATGGTCATTCCCCTCCTGTTTCCATGTTTTTCATGGTGGATGGTGCAGCATTTACCCTGCAGATATTCCCGTTCACCGTAATCCGTAAACCTGGTTCCATCGGCAAAATGCGGAACACATTGCACCTGGCCTGAAGGATACTCGCGGAAACCGGAATAGATATAGATATCTGCTTTCTCCTCCTGATGACTGATTCTGTTCATAAACTCCTCACAGTAGTCCTTTTCAATCCAGTCATCACCGTCCACAAACGTTATCCATGGGGAGGTTGCAGCAGCAATACCCGCATTCCGCGCATCGGACAGGCCGCCGTTTTTTTTATGTATCACAATCACTCTGTTATCGTTTTTTTTGTATTCATCGCATATTTTTCCGCAGTCATCCGGTGAACCGTCATCAACCAATATTACCTCGATATCAGAAAAAGACTGTCCGAGTATACTGTTTATGCACTGATGCATGTAATCATATGGCACCTTATAAAAAGGAACCACAAAGCTTATCTTTGCCATTGTATATTTACCTTATCCCCAAGTGTTGTCTCAAAATCCAGAACCAGTCCAAGCTGCCTTTCCATATCCTGTACGCAGTAGCGCTGGTCACAGATAAGAGATAATTCATTTTCATAAATTTCCCTTGTCATTGTGTGTGCCGTATGACACAGGGGCCAATGCACCGGAGCGTAAACCCGGTTCTCAATGAGATACTGTTTTAATTGGCTGCGCATACCGCCCTTGATTAAAACAGGAACAAAAAGCGGGACATCCTGCGCCTGTACGGACGGAAATATGGGACGGGCTATCCGGCTCTCTGCAAGATGGGCTGTCAGCCATTTTGCGTTCTCACGCCTCTGCCCCGCGCCGTCCTGCAGTAAGGCTGTGGCGCAAAGAGATTCACTGTCCGCACCGTAGCCCGCAAAATCCTTCTCAAGCAGCAGCTCCGCTTCATGAAATACTTCTAAAAACAAGGTTTTGTCATCGGTTTCCCGTTTCATATACTGTTCCTTGATTTTATAGCCCTTTTTTCTCAATTCCATATATGGAATACATTCCGGCATATCACCCTTCCCCGTAAATGTCCCTGCATGTTTACAGGCAAATCCGGCGCCGGCAACCGGCCCCCATTTGCGGAAGCTTGCATAGGTGTAGTCTGGTTCATGGTATGCTGGTTTTGACAAAAGCGAGTGCGTCACGTCGTGAATGTGTACTGCATCAGGCAGAATACATCTGTCTCCCTGGTAGCCGAAATAATCCGCGGTCAGCAGTATATCACATGGATGTCCCTTATCCACCAGGCTTCTCAGCCCCTTGCCGGCTGTAACCGGATAAAACGCAACCTGAATGCCGTGCATTAAAAAAGGCTCAATCATTGTATGGCAGCAATAGTCCGGCAGATATGCAGTCCTGCATGGGCGCTCCTCCACGATATCCTCAATCACCGCATACAGCGCTGTGCGTCCCGACATATAAAACCGAATGTCTCCCTTATTACGTAGCCATAACGGCAATCCGGCCTGTCCATGGGTTACGGCCTGTCCATGGGTGCTTCTCCAGTATTCGCTGCCTATCTCATCTCTCATAGCCTGTCAACCTGTCCGTATCAAAGGGCGTCAGCAGCATATTCCTGCCCTCCCTGTCCTCAATCACAGTATTGGCCTGGATGAAATGTATCAGGTCAATGATTTCAGGCATTGTCCCTGCTGAAAACTTGACAAGCATTGCTTTCTGGCCATTTGTCCCGTTTTCCTCCACCACAGAGCCTGCTTGCTTCAAAAGGCATATATCATCCATTTCCGCCCTTCCCGTTAAGGGGGTGTAGTCCACTTTGCCCACGGTTCCTCCGTGGAGATACATGCACAGTGTACAGGCATACTGGCCAAAAACCGGGTTATCCTTTTCCGGATTGTCACCCATTGACCCGGTCAGGGAGTAGGAGATAAGCATTTTCATAAAGTCAATACCGTTATATTTCCGTATAACCTTGAAATCATCATTGCCGTTTACCCTGTAGCCCATTTCAAAAGCCTTAATACCGTCACTGTCCGCAATGAACTGGAAGTTTGCAATGCCGTTCCTGGCGCCAATTCCCCTCAGCAGGTCTTTAATCCCTTTATCCACTGTTTTTAAATACAGGTCATAATATTTAGACGGCGTGAGGGCCACGTCGCAGAGCCGGGAGGTTCCGCCCTGCTCCCCTGAGATATACTTATCGTTCAGACAGGAAAGACTGATACAACCGTCTGCAAATGTGTAAACAGCACTCAGCTCGGTCCCTTTCAGATACTCCTCCACAATCACCCCGCCGGACCGCGATAAACCGGCAGCCAGCGCAACAGCTGCATCCAGCTGCGCCTGGTCTTTACATATGGATATGCCCTTTCTTCCCCCGCTGTCAGACGGCTTGACAATGACAGGATACTTAATCATGGCCTTTTCCTGTGGCGTCATGGGCAGCGAGCGGCAGTACTCCCGCGGTGTCATGATTCCGTACTCCCTGCACAGCCTTTTAAATAACCGCTTATTCCTTGTTATTCCAATCTGTTCTTCTGTTGCGTAAAAGGGGCTTCCTATGGCCTGGGATATCTTACAGGCCGCCATAACCCGTTCTTCGCTGTAGCCGGCAATCACACCATCGATTCCCTCTTCCATGCATCTTCCTGCAACAGCCTGCGTGTCGGTATAATCCATATCCCAGGCATCATCCGCCATACCCTTGGCAGGACTGATACTCCAGTCAGTATACTTATCGCAGCAAACCACATACACGCCCATGTCCTTTGCCGCCTTTACAAATGCAATATCGTTGGCATCACTGCTGATTACCAAAAGCCTTTTTTGACTCAAGCTTTCCATCCATGTTCCCCTTTCAGACCTTCGGTGCGTCCTCTGCGGCTGCACTGCATTCCTTAGCCTTGTTCATATCCGCCCGTACAATATAAAGGCTGGCCGTCGTCTGGTCATCCTGTATAATGTCACTGCGCAGGATAACCTTCACCACAGTCAGCAGAACAACCTTCAAATCAAACATAAATGTCATGTTTTTTACATAGTCAATGTCATACCTGAATTTTTCATCCCACGATATGGCGTTCCTTCCATTCACCTGGGCCCACCCTGTGAGTCCCGGACGGACATCATGCCTCATCTGCTCGCTCTCGTAAAAATACGGCCTGTACTTGGTGGGAAGGGGCCTTGGTCCTACAATACTCAGGTCCCCTTTAAGGATATTCCACGCAGAAGGCAGTTCATCCAGACTGGTACTGCGCAGAAAACGTCCAAATCCGGTCAGCCGCTCAGGTCCCGGCAAAAGTACTCCCCTTTCATCCACCTCATTGGTCATGGTCCTGAATTTATATATCATGACAGGCTTCCCCTGTTTTCCGATTCGTTCAGTGGCGAACAAAACAGGCCTGCCCATTTTAAACCTTACCAGAAGGGCCAGAATCCCATACAGCCAGCAAAATACCGCCAGGGCAGCTGATGTCAGTACGATGTCCAGCAAACGCTTCATATATGTTCTGTAAAAACCATGCTTTCTGCCTGGCTGTACGGCTTGTTCCTGCTTATTGTCACCTGTCTTGTCCATGTGCGCATCCACCTTGCTGAAACAGATTTTTTATCAAACGGCAAACCCGGTCCAAATCCCCATCTGTCATTTTTGTATCGCTGGGAAGGCAGACACCTCTCCTGAATAATGTACCTGCAACACTGTCGTCCGCCCATCTTTCTTTATCCGTGATGCAAAGAGGTTCCTCACAGTCTGTTATGAAAGCCTTGTCCCGGAACACGGGCTGCAGGTGCATTGGCTTCCACAGGGGTCTTGACTCCACATTGTCGTCTGCAAGCGCATCCATTATCTGTTCCGGTGTGATGTCCGTTCTCTTTTCATCCACCTGGATACAGGTCAGCCAGCAATTGCTGCTGGTTCCCTCCGGTATGGGCATGAAGCTGACGGCCTCTATATCCTGCAGCGCCTGCTTATAATAGGAATAAATGTACTGCTTTTTTTCCACCCTGTCCTTCAGTACCTTCAGCTGTCCCCTGCCTATGCCTGCCACAATATTGCTCATACGGTAGTTATATCCTATCTCCTTGTGCTGATAGTGTCTGGCCTGTTCCCGCGCCTGCGTGGCCCAAAACCGAACCCTGGCCGCCTGTTCTCTGGCCTGTTCCGGGTCATCCATGCTGCACACCAGCATTCCCCCGCCTGAGGTTGTTATGATTTTATTCCCATTAAAACTAAAAATCCCGTAGTCCCCAAAGGTACCGGTCCATTTTCCATGATAGAGTGTCCCCAGAGATTCCGCGGCATCCTCAATAACTGCAACCCCTCTCTCCCTGCACTGCTTCATGATTTCATCCAGCTTTGCGCTCAATCCATATAAATGGACTATAATAACGGCTTTGACCTGGGGATATATCTGAAACGCCCTGGCAAGTGCTGACGGCGAAATATTCCATGTCTCGTAATCACTGTCAATAAATACAGGAACCGCCCCCTGATATATGACTGGATTTACAGTTGCGGCAAAGGTGAGGGTGGGACAAAATACAATATCCCCCGGGCCTGCCCCCGCTGCCTTTAATGCCATATGCATGGCTGCTGTCCCGGATGATAATGCAGCTGCATCCTTTGCCCCTGTCACAGCAGCAAATTCCTTTTCAAATTCATTTACATTGTTTCCCAAAGGAGCTATCCAGTTCGTATCAAACGCTTCTTTTATATATGCCTGTTCATAACCTTCATCGCTCATGTGGGGTGACGAAAGATATATCCTTTGTTTCCCGCTCATTTCTCTGCCCTCGTATTTCTATTAAAAATGCAATCATTCCGGTTGTTCTATACTATTTTTTTTACAATTTCCAAACCGAGCCTGATATCCAGCTTCCTTCCAAACATCTCCATCTGAACCACGGCTATCCTTTTATGCCGGTCAATGAACCGGATTTGTCCTGCCATCTCTTTCATGGGGCCTTCCGTGATGATTATCCGGTCGCCCGCTATGTAACCCCTTGACATTGCGGTTATATGTTCCCTGCTTCCCATGGCTGCAAGTAACTCTGTCTCTTCCTCCTTCAGCGGAATGAACTCCACACCGTTTCCCAAAATCTTTGTCAGTCTGGGAACGTGCTTCAATTCCTCATACAAAGCATTCACTTTGTCTGTTATGAGAAAAATATAGCCCGGAAACATAATTGGGTATTCCTGATGCCACTGCGCCTGGTAGCGCCTCATTCTTTCGTACCTTGGAATGAAACAGTCTGTCAGTACGCTCTGATTCATCACGGACTTGCAGAGCCGGGCCGTAATGCACTCGCTCCCTGTCCTTACCTGTACCGCATACCATTTCTGTCTGCTGCCGGATGGGCAGGCTCCGCCATCCTCATGTAAAGCACTGTCATCATTTGTCCTGCAGTCTTTCATGAAGTTCTTCCTTTCATATAACAGGCATCCAAACAGAATGCGCAATGGCGACAATCCTGCATGAATGCCCTTTTATGGTTTTGTTACGCTCCCATCGCACGCAAATATGCTGCATACGGCCATTCTCTGGTGAAGCAGCAGCCGGTCGGCTGCCGGTGAATCACTTCCAGGCTCTATTCCAACAGCAGCTTCCTGGGCTGCCGTCCTGGAATCATCTGTCTTATAATGATATTCAGGTACCAATTCATGCACAATCCGGCGTACATCACCTGTTTCGTTCCATGCCGCCTCTCCCAGCCTCCGAAGCGCCCGTTCAAACCTGTCATAGTCCATCTCAATGGGCCTTCCAATAAATATCCGGTCATTCCCAGTCTTCTGAAGTCCTTCCTCATCCATGAGTAATTCTTCATACAGCTTTTCACCAGGCCTCAGCCCAGTAAAGGAAATTTCTATGTCCCTGTACGGCTCATATCCGGACAAGCGGATTAAATTCTCAGCCATATCCAATATCCTGACAGGCTTTCCCATATTCAGGACAAAGATTTCCCCGCCCTTTGCATAGGCCCCGGCCTGTATCACCAGACTGACTGCCTCGGGAATCGTCATAAAATACCGTATGATGTCCCTGTGGGTTACTGTCACCGGTCCTCCGTTCTCAATCTGCTGTTTAAAAAGCGGTATCACGCTGCCGTTGCTGCCCAGCACATTTCCAAACCGGACCGCCACAAATTCAGTCCCGCTTTTCTGGTTGCACATCTGTACCACCATCTCACAAAGCCGTTTGCTTGCGCCCATGATATTGGTTGGATTTACTGCCTTGTCCGTGGAAATAAGGATAAACCGCCTGACTCCGTACCGGATGGCTGTCTTGGCTGTCTTATATGTCCCCATCACATTGTTCTTGATGGCTTCATTGGGGCTGTCCTCCATCAGCGGTACATGCTTATGGGCTGCTGCGTGGTAGACAATATCCGGCCGGTATGTACGGAACAGGTAATCCAGGCGGTTTGTATTGCGCACAGAACCTATCAGCACCACAAGATTCAGCTGGGGATGCTCCCGTTTCAGTTCCTGCTGGATTTCATATGCGTTATTTTCATATATATCAAATATAATCAGCTGCTTTACTTTATGGCCTGCCAGCTGTCTGCACAGCTCACTGCCAATGGATCCGCCTCCGCCTGTTACCAGTACAACCTTATCCTTCACATACCCCATGATTTCATCCAGATTAACCCTGACAGGCTCCCGGCCCAGAAGGTCTTCTATCTCCACTTTGCGCAGTCTGGATATACTCACCTCGCCGTTCATAAGCTGGTATACTCCCGGCAGGGTCTTTACCTGGCAGCCGGTTTTCTGGCATAGGTTCAGGATGCTTTGGATTTCTTCCGGCGCAGCCGTGGGAATAGCAACAAAAATCGCATCAATTCTCTTTTCTCTGACAAGCTCCGGTATATCATTCCTGGTGCCGCAGACCCTTACCCCGTCAATGACACGGCCTTGTTTACCCCTGTCGTCATCTACAATACATACCGGCAGGTTATGAATTTTTTCACTGGCCTTCATCTCACGGATAATCAGGGTCCCGGCTTTCCCTCCCCCAACAACCATGACCCGGGTAATGGTTCCTTTTTCATTTACCCGGTTCAGCCTGTTTATGATTCGTTGAACCACCTGATAACTGGTACGCCCGCACATAGCGGCCGCCGTCATCAGTACAAACCACAGCACATAGTAACTTCTTGGCATCTGTATGCCGAACAGGAGGATTCCTGCGGTCTGAAACAGAGCGGCAGCCAGGCACGCCATGGCTGCCTCCATCATTTCACGTATTCCGGCAGCTCCCCACATAATGGCATAAAGGCGTCCCGCATAAAACACTGCAGAGACAACAGCCATCTGTAAAAGGCAGTATTTCCATACCTCCCCTGCATATCTGACAGGAATGGAGCTGAGATTCAAATCAAATCTCAGCCCCAGGGCAAGATAGGCGCAAATCCACACCATCGCCATATCATATCCCCAAAGAATCCACATCCTTGCCAGTCTGCTGCAGGGCAGGTATTTCTCTAAAACAAATCTGTCTTTACCCTTCAATTTCATCCCCACCCTTTGTACCGCCATTTAAGACTCTACCGCTTGTAAATAACTGAAAACGTACCTGAGTTAGGAACTTCAAACCATATCATCTTGGAGCCAATGTCAACCTTGTTGGGTTTTATCACCTTCCAGGTTCCTGTCATGTTGTCGTAGAAAAGAACTTCAATGTCGCCTAATCCATCCACCATATTGGGAATATAAAGAGGCACTTCCACCGCCCCTGTCTTCTCTGCATTGGTTGCAGCATCTTTTGTTACAATTGCATGGGTTCCCACCAGGGCATTGTATCCTGTCAGGTCCACATCCGGAACAGCCTCGTTTAAAGGACGTCCGCTGTTAATGCCATTGATGGCGCTGACCACTGACTCAGGAAGACCTGCAACAGCGTTTCCGCTGTCCTGTACAAATTCCAGAGCCGTGTTTCCCACAACAGCCTGTCCTCTGCTGTTTGTCTCCACCTGTGCTCCTGATGATGTCTGCCCAACTCCAATCTGGACCACATTATTTCCCTGTCCTGATTTTGTGGCAGATGTACTGCTTGTGGTGGTGCCTGTTTTTACTCCCGAGTCGTAGCTGCTGCCGTCACTGCTGCTGCCGCTGTTGATTACCGGGTCTGTCCCTGCGCTGCCGGCTGCATATGTGCACACAGCCTGGGATGCTGCAAGCGCAGTAGTTAATACAATTGTTGCGATTTTTTTTCTCATGGTTCCCGCCCTTCCTTTCTTGGTGTAACTTATGTTTTTTATGATAAGTATCTGTTACAATACTTATTATCCTGTGAGTGATATACGGCTATTCTTCCAGCCGGTAAAACATATCGAGTATGATTGTCTGTACCTGCTCCTTGTCAGGATGGTACTCGTCGTAAATGGATGTCTCCACAGCCTCCCCCGGAAGGGTCAGCATATCGGCTCCTGCCAGGTCCTGGCCGCTTCCCAGAAAAGCCAAAGCCATATCCATATACTGGTCCTTGGCCATATCCGTAATCATGTACGGCTCCAGGTCCTTTAAGAGCCGCGGAACAAAACCTTCATCCCTTCCGGCCTTTATCCGGGCCGCTTTCAGGAACCCCTGTATGTATGTTTTCTGGCGTTCCGTCCTGGTCAGTGCGCTCTGGGGCTGATTGATATCCCTGTAACGGATAAATGCCTCCGCCTGTTTTCCGTCAAGCGTAATTATTTTGCCCGGGGTAAAATCCGGATTGGCTTTTTCCAGTCCGTCTTCATCCATTACAACCGTGACGCCTCCCACCCCATCGTTCATAAGAGGCAGGGCCGACATGCTGACGGCCATATAACCGTCAATGCCCAGGCCTCCCAGCAGGCTGCTTACAGCTTCCGTCATATACCTGCAGCTCTTTTCCCTGCCATCCCCGTACGCATATCCCAGTGTAAGATGCTGGATACCCTGGCCCAGAACATTTCCGCTTAAATCGGTCAGGGTTATCTCCGTCATAGTATCCCTTGGTATCACAAGAATGCTGACACGGTTTCTGGCTGTATCCTGTGCCACCAGGAAAATACCATCCGCCTGGCCGCCCGAGCCCGGAACCATGGATTCATCCAGCGGTCCCTTCCGGTCAATTCCCAGGCATAATATTGCTTTAACATATGTATTGCGCCGGTAACCCCTTCCCTGATACACGATTCTGTCCCTGGCATCCGCGGAAACAGCCCCTGTCTGCTCCAGACGCCACTGCGCCGCTTCTTCTGCGGAAGCGTTCTTCTCTTTATATAAACGGCAGGTCTGATAGATAAAACATCCTGCCAGAATTATCCCCGCAATCATGACTGCTTTTCTCCAGTTACGTTTACGCTCCAGCCTTTTTCCGTAACGGTGCTGATTCATATCACATTCCACCTAATCTTCTTCACATCCTAAACCATCCCCCCCCCCCCCATAATATTTACCATATGTCTTGCCGTAATACTTTTTGTAATACCCTTTTTCATATCCGGCCTTAACTCGGTTCAGCACGGTTCCCAATATACGGCATCCGCTTTTTTCCAGCTGCGATTTTACTTTCTGGACCAGGCGGTAACTGATAGTACCGCTTTCCACAACAATGACAGCCCCGTCGCAGTGGCTGGCTATAATGGCTCCGTCTATAACGCTCCCCATGGGAGGCGTGTCGATTATGATATAGTCGTAATTATTCCTGGACTTCTCCAACATATCTTTGAATAATGTGTCCTCCAGAAGTTCGGCCGGGTCCGGAGAATAGGGTCCGGCCAGTATCATGTCCAGATTCTCGGTATCCGTGTGGTAGAGCACCTTGTCCAGTGGCTTCTGGCCGCTCAGATACTGGGACAATCCATTGGGATTTCCTTTAATCTCATACCGCTTTACAAGTACGGATTTGCGGATATCCCCGTCCACCAGAAGCACTTTCTTTCCAATAGACCCAAAGGACGAGGCAAGGGCAAAGGTTATTTCACTTTTCCCCTCGTCCGGCAGCGAACTTGTAAACATGATGACCTTCAGACTGCTGCCGCAAAACTGGATGTTGGTACGCAGGGTTTTGATGGCTTCCTCGTAGTGATAATCCTTTTTCTCCGAATTTTTTAACTTTAGTGTCTGTTCCACCTTTTCACACCGCCTTTTCCGTTATTCTTCCCGTCCGCCTTTTGCTTCCTGCTGTTTTTCTTCCTTGAATTCTCTTCCTTCCTGTGTTCCTCTGCCATCTCGCTGTTGTCCGGCACAGAAGCTAATACGCTCATCCCCAGGTACCGGGCCA
Source organism: Clostridium sp. 1001283B150225_161107_B6 (assembly GCF_015556325.1). NCBI lineage: Bacteria > Bacillati > Bacillota > Clostridia > Eubacteriales > Clostridiaceae > Clostridium > Clostridium sp. 1001283B150225_161107_B6. The sequence goes on from NZ_JADNMD010000008.1 coordinate 106,321, forward strand.
CGTCTTCCTCGGAACGCACGGTATCGTTCATGATGACCTGCAGGGCTATAAGGCCGCAGGCCAGAACAGCCAGGGCCATTCCCCCTATGGCTGCATTCCTCTTTACACTTGGGGAGGACGGCTCGTCAGCCACCACGCCCTGCTCTATGATTTTAGGAGGTATCATTTCCATGATGTCGCCTATGTAATCGGAAGATGCCTTTGCAATCTCATCCACAATCGCCTTCGCCCTTACCGGGTCCGTATCCGCTACAGACATGTTCAGGATTCTGGTGTCCGCGGGATTAGTGATGCGGACCATTTCCTTTAGCTCATCATACGTGAATATCAATCCCTGTTTCTCAATCACCTGCTCCAATACAGGCCGGCTGGTAATCATGACGCTGTAATCCTTAGTCAGCTGGCTTCCTATCTGGAGGTCCGCCAGGGACGTCAGCGTTGTCTCCTTGGACAGCACATATACCATGGACGTGGATGTATAAACAGGGTTTATAACGAACTTGCTGAACAGGCCGGCTGCCAGGCATCCCGCCGCAGCTGCCAATATAATCAGCCAGGCTTTTTTCTTAAATGTAAACAGCAGTTCCATCACGTCTATTTCAATATCATTTTCATCCTCATACAAATTCTTTTCCATTGCAGTTACCTTTTCCATACGTTTTCTTTTGTCACAGCATCCTGTCCGCTAATATATGTTCCGGATTTTCCAGGGCAATCCGGACTGCTGCCTCCCTTCCCATGTGGCGTTCCATCCACAAAATCGTGTCCTCTATATCCGGAGGCCGGATTGTTACATTGTGCATATCCGTAGCAATAAAATGAATCACTCCATTCTTCAGCTTTCGTTTACACCATCGGACCTTTTCATCCGTATACTTACCCTTCAGGCTTCTGGAATTCATCTGCAGATACGCCCCGCAGTCCACCAGTTCTTCGGCCAGCCCGTCCTTTGCAAGGCATTTGTACCGTTCAGCATGGGCAACCACCGGAAAGTAGGATGCCTGCACCAGCTGCCGTACCGCCCTCTCAATCCTGCTGAAACTGTCCATGGGCTCGAATTCCACCAGCACATATCTGCTCTCTGCCAGAGTCAGGGCCTTTCCCCTGTCCAGATACTCCGGGAGATTTTCAAAATACATGACTTCCTGCCCCAGGCTGACATGGTAATCCTTTGATATGGCGCCTGCCCTTTTGTTCAGATGCATGCATATATGCTTTAATAAATCCGTATCTTCCCAGCGCCTGTAATGAGGAGTGGCTATGATATGCCTGACGCCCTGCTTATAGGCCATGTTCAGAAGTACAACAGCCTCCTCCCAGCTGCCTGCCCCATCATCAACCCCCGGAAGTATATGCGCATGTATATCAATCCAGCCCTTGTCTAAAGCCATTGTACCCATTCAGTTCCTCTTTCAGATATTCATGCATGACACGTATGACATCCATTCCGCTGCGGAAGCTGACGCTTCCCTTATAATTCTTAAGGATGCCCTGTATGCTGGAATTACGCCTTGCGTATACCCTTATGGAAAACAATCTCTTTTTGCTGACTGTACAGAGGTCACTGAGGTTGTACCTGGCCGGCTGCAGCTTTTCCGGCCTTGTCACAACCATATTCCCATCCGCCTCCCCCATCGTCCGGGGCGTCCTGCTCAAATGCCGGTATTCATTGCATTTGGATGGGTAAGCAGCTGCATCCATTATGGCTTCTATCAGAACCAGCAAATTATCCAGGCCCCTGAAAAAAAAGGGGTCCTCATAGTAAAATGTCTGTAAATATCCCCTGACTATCCCCTGGCTGCATCCCTCAATGACAATAAACATGGTAGCCGTTTGTTCCGGATACCTTCCCCCATCTCTCAGGATGTCATCCTCTGCAATAATCAGGTCTTTCAGCTCTTCAGCATCCATATAACCTTCCTTTCCCTGCATAGATATGCGTTATTTCCGAAGAACAATGCCAGTCCAAATTCCAGGCCGCTGGTGTGTACCTCAGAATAACCATTCTGCGGTACCTCAATTTATGGAAAGACCACAGAATAACCATTCTGCGGTACACTGTGTGCAATGATTTGTAAGGGATTTTATATTTAGGGAGATTATTTAAAAAACAACTGTCTTTACTGATAATAGAATGCAAAATTATGACATGCGTAAGTGGCCGGCTGACAATTATGTTCATTTCCGGCCTTGTTGCAGTAGAAAAAAAAGAGATATGTATATTGACTCTGTCTGCGTTTTGTTATAAAATACAAATAATGTATGGACCCATCAATAAATATACAGGCATGACACCACAGAATGGTTATTCTGTGGTTTTTGTATTTCTATCCCAATCTTCATTCTGTTCATTATTTTTTCGTATTGTTTGATGCTTCCTGCAACATAAATCCGCGTAGTTTCTATGGACGAATGCCCCAGAACGTCTGCCAGGTGTGCTAGATTTTTTTCAATAGAATAAAAACTCTTTGCGAAAAGATGTCTGAAATTATGGGGGAAAACTTTGGAAGATTCGACTCTTGCGTCCTTGCACAATCGCTTCAGGGCATGACAAACATTGCTTCTGTCCAGATTTCTTCCGGTTCTTGTGCGGAATACATATCCGCTTTTTATATTTAATGCTTTTATATATTCCTTAAGTCTTTTTACTAATTTCTTAGGAAAAATAATGACTCTGTATTTCCCCTTCATGCAGATTTCCGCATTCCCATGATTGATTGCCTCCACCGTAACATAGGACAGCTCACTGATTCTGATGCCTGTGCCGTACAGTACCAGCATCAGATGATATAGCTGTGTTTTTCCCTGGCGCCTGGCTGTCTCCAGAAGTCTTCTGTAATCACTTTCATTCAGCTCCCGTTTTTCATCCAAATATGACCGCTTCTGAACTTTTAAAAACTTAATCCTGTATTCCTCCAAATCCATGAATTTCAGGAATGCATTTACTGCTGAAAGCTTGCCGTTTACGGTCTGCGCCCTGCATTTGGCGCTTATATCCTGCCGATATTGAATGAGCAGGTCTTTATTTATTTCTGAATCTCCCATATACGCCATCATCTCACTCACATCATGCAGGTATTTACTTATTGTAGCTTCAGCCTTTTCCTCATATCTTAAATAATTTTCAAATTGCTGCAACACTGCTGCCTTGTCCATCCACGCCTCCGTCTGATAAATTAAATTGTCTGCAACCAACTGTTCCATACTGCTTCCATTCACAATTACTAAAATTAGTTTCCCTATTGAAAATTGTTTCTATACAAGATATGGTGGAGTCTGCTCTGTTTCTTTCCCTTGATGACAATATTAAAAGGGGTTTTTCATGATATGACAAGGTGGGGGCATGGTATATTTTACAAAAAATAGAAGAAAATGGATTTATCAGAGTTATATGGTCCAAAAGAAGAGCGCTCTGCTCCCGCAGAACGCCCTTATAGTTTAACGATTCAATTCCGTCATAATTTGGATACCTGTCTGGATATCCATACCGCATCAAATTTCAGCTATCCCCTTAAAGCCTCAGCAAAAGCAATCAGCGTCAATGCCTGTCCATAAGCCATAGGGCGGAGTCCGATATTTTTATAATGTTCTGAATCCATTCCCATGGCAGTTCCTGCTGATACCTTGAGAACAGTTCCGTCTTCGGCCACGCAGTCACAGAGGGCTTCAATGGCCTTATTGGCGCAGTGCTCAAAGCTCTTGTCCAGGATGCCCTGACGGACTCCGCGAAGCAGCCCTGCCGCGATAGCAGCTGTTCCGGATGCCTCTTCATAGGAATCCGGGTCGTCCAAAATGGTGTGGAACAGGCCGGATTCCGCCTGGCAGCTGCGCAGCGCCTCTGCATGAGCCTTAAAGGTGTCCAGAAGATACCTGCGTGTCCCCTCGTCCAAATCAGCTGCCTGTTCCAGATAAAGCGTGATTCCCAGCGTAAACCAGGAGTTTCCGCGGCACCAGAAGATACCGCCGAAATTGTCTCTGCGTATAAAGCTGTAGCCATGGTAGAAAAGGCCGTTGTTCTTGTTGTACAGATACTTGATATGGACCAATACCTGATGAAGGGCCTCGGCCTTCCATTCCGGATTGTTGTAGCGGTTCCCCATCTGCTGCAAGAACAACACGGCCATAAACAGCGTATCCACCCATAGCTGTCCTTCGTTTAAGATGACGCCGTTTCTGTCACCAATACCGCTGGTTACATGCTGAAAGCCATTGTCCCCTGTCTTTGGAAGCTCATGAATCAGCCAGTCCGCCTGATTCATGCACATTTCCTCATACATGTCTTTCCGGGGCAGGCGGTCCATAATCTGAAGCAGCGTGAGATAAGGCTCTGTGGTATTGATATTGCGCGAGGGCAGGCCCCTCTCTGTGTTTTTCCGGAACCAGTCCTCAAAAAATTTCATATAACTTTCATCACCATTCTGTTCATACAGCATATACAGGCCGTAAAGTCCCACGCCCTGGGGCCAGTCCCATTCCTCAATCCCAAAATCCCTTGCCACATTTCCAGTGGCAATGGCTTCCTCTATGGAAATGTTTTTATCCTTGTCGTAGTCCGCGCCGCCCAGGTGCAGAAGTTTATAGGCCACCTGGTTTGTCTTCGCTTTCAATCGTTCTGTTGTCATTATCTTTTCCTCCTGAGATAAATTTAATATATGCGCTTGGGGTCATGCCCGTGGCTTTTCTGAACAGCTGGCTGAAGTACTTTGGATTATTGCCGCAGCCTACCCTTTCCGCTACCGACATAATCCTGTCGCTTCCCATGCCTTCGTCCAGCAAAAGTTCCTTTGCCTTTTGAATCCGCAGACGGGTCAGGTAGTCGGAAAAACGTTCTCCGGTTTCCTTCATAAACCGTTTGCTTACATAATCAATGTTCATATACAGATGGTTCTCTGCAATCCATTTTAATGACAGATTGCAGTCTGATAGGTTGTTTTGCACGAACTCATCAATGCGGACGCTTATGCTGCCTTTTTTTGTTTCGCCTTTGTGGTATTTGTCAAAAATTTCGTGAAGCTTCGGCACGATTATCTGCAGCATATCACCCGTGCTGGTCAGGGTACGCAGCTTAAGAAGCAGCTCCGTTGCATTTAAAGCGGAAAAAAACAGGCAGCGTGAGGCAGAATACATCAAAACCGATGAGGCCAGCTGGCAAAAAAATACGGTATCCGTAATCTGAGACAGCAGTATCAGCAGTTCATCCAGCGCCTTTTTGGCAGCCAGGATATTTTCCTGGTAGAGCATCTCGGTCAGATGCTCCGCCTCTTTTGTTATGCTCCGGTAATTACAGATAGTAATCAGAGCGCCGTCGTTGTCATAGTAAATAATTTCATAGCGTTTTACCTTTAAAATCACATCATCCAAAAGCAGCTGGAGATTCTCATAATGAATCCGTTTATACTGGCTTGAGATGGTCTGGGCCGGAAGCGGTATTTTCTCCATACAGGCATCCAGACCGCTATACTCTACCTGATAAGACAGAAAGAAAAACAGCAGTGTCTGGTGTACGTACAAAATATGAAAGGTCAGTCCGGGCGTGTGTTCCCGGCGGAAACCGTGGATAAATTCCACTGCCCGTTTCATGGCGGATTCATCCACAAAATAAAGGTAGCACAACTCATAGGGCGTATTTTCAAAGTCCAAGAATTTCCGGTAAGGGGCATAGATAGACTGGAAATCCGTCCTTTTGCATGACGTATCCTGGGCCACGCCCTGGTTGAGCACATTCAGCATCATGGTACTGTCAAGATGCTTTAAGGGTGACGACTGCTGGGGATACCGGCTAATCCTCTTTTGCGAGAGTTCCTCGATTACTTCCTTCACAGTCTGTATAATCAGCGTTTCTTTAAAGGGTTTTAGCAGATAGTGGCGGACCCCAAACTGCATGGCCTCCCTGGCAAATTCAAATTCCCCGTATCCCGACAGAACGATAAATTCCACCTCTGCGTGCAGGCGTTTGATTCGCTGCAAAAGCTCCAGGCCGGACAACCCCGGCATCTTAATGTCTGTAATCACAATATCCGGATATTCATCCATAATGATATCATAGGCCTCTAAGCCGTCTTGCGCAGTTCCGATAACACGGACCCCCAGATTTTCCCAGGGAATGTGCTTAGAAAGAGTTTCTCTTATTATCGTTTCGTCGTCTACAATTAATAGTTTTATCATACGTCCTTCTGGTCCTCCGGTAGCCGAATCTGCACCACTGCCAAATCCTCGGATTCCACATTATAAATATGCAGACCATATGCTTCTCCAAACTGAAGCTTGATGCGTTTATTGATATTTAAAAGCCCGATTCCAAAGCCGTGGGGTGATATCTGGTTGGTTTCCAGATTCTCCAGCACATTATCCGGGAACTGGGAGCCATTATTGCTGACTGTAAGTATAACCATTCCATTTTCCCGCTTTCCGGTTATCTGGATGCGGAATGTGCCGATTATCTCCTCCAACGCATAGTTGATGGCATTTTCCACCAGTGGCTGGAGGGTCAGCCTGGGAATGGGTGTATGGTAAAGCTCCTCCGGAATCGAGAGTTCATACTGCACCCGGTCTCCAAACCGGACCTGGATAATCGCCATGTAATCTTTTACGATGCCCACTTCGCTTTCAATCACCGACTTAGCCGTGCTTTTACTTAAGGTAATGCGCAGCAGGGACCCCAGCGCCTCCACCATCCTGGAAATCGGTTCCGCCTCTATGGCCTTGGCATAGCTGTTGATGGATTCCAGCGTATTGTAAAGAAAATGCGGGTTAATCTGGTTTTCCAGGGCCTTGAGCTGCATTTCTTTGGTCAGAAGCTCGTTGACGTAATTTTTCTGAATCAGTTCCTGGACCTGCCGGGCCATCTGGTCAAAGCCCTGATGGAGGGCGCCAATCTCGTCCGTCCGGCCGGAATAATCAAATTCCCTGGAAGGAGAAAGTGGCTCATCCTTTCCAAACTGGTTCATTTTACTGAGCAGACGGTAAAAATGCCGGCTGATGGAAAGAAACATTTTCCGGGAAAAAAGCAAACTGGCAAACAGTGTCAAACCAATGACGGATAAGGACAGGAAAAGGGATAAAAGCCGGGCCTGAACCACAGAATCATTGGGGCGCAGGCAAAGATAATCCCATCCAAATTCAGGAATTGTACCTCTGGTATAGAAAAAACAGGAACTTCCCGGATTCCCTATGGTTCCATAATCTGCTGCCCTGGAAATTGCAGGGATTGCCTGATTCTCCAGTTGCGGTGAATGGTAGATTTCCTTCCCTTCTTTATAAATGATGTAGAGAGGCGGCGCCGAATCAAAAACCTGTCCTGCCGAATTCTGGATTACCTCGTTCAGGTTAATATTCACCAGAATGGTCCCAATGGTGTCCAACTGAAAATCCTTGGCCCGCCGTACATCCCTGACAAGAAAGAGGCCGTATTCTTCACAGTAATCCGTGACCCATATAGCGTCTCCCGGATGTTCATGGGCAGCGGCCAAAAGGGCTTTTGTTATCTCCGGCGGCACATCCCGGCATCTGGCCGGATTGCTGTAGGTCACGTAGCTTGGATTATATAAATTAATGTAGTAAATGCCGTTTTGCCTGAAATTTTGATAGTAATCCGGTATCACATAAGATAAGGTCCGAAACGCCTTGGACTTGTCATTGTCGCTGGCCTGGGAATCAGAGGCAACCGATAGAAGGTCCTGGATGGAGTTATCCGCCAGAATCATTCCAGTCATGTCCACTGTGTTGGACAGCCGTTCTGCTATGGCGGAAGAACTGTAGTCTGAGGATTCCTTCGTGGCCTCGTACAGAAGGAGGTTGCCGGAATGATAGATACACCACAGGCCGGTTCCTGTCCCTAACGCAGTCATGGCCAGGACAAAACAGATAATGCAGGTAAACTTCTTATTCAAAGAAAAATTGTTAAATTTTTTATGGATTTCTTCTTTTATTTTCATGTCTATTATTATAGGAAAACTCCACCCGGTTTGCAAGGGTATAGCCCCCGCAAGCCGGAAAATCGAACTGTAAGGCCGGTTTTTTAGGAAACAGCCCCCGGAAAAACCACGTTTTTTTAGGACCGTGGAACGTTTTTTTGAGTTCCATTTTCTGTACAAAAAAACTATACTATTTTCATAAAGCAGCACGGATTTGTACAAATGTGTGAAAAGGAAAAATGGAAGGAGCTTATTATTATGAAAAAGAAATGGACAGCATTATTAGGATGCGCCCTGGCGGCGGCCGTATTGACCGCCTGCGGCAGCGGACAGAGCAGTGAAAATACAAATGAGGCCACGGCGGCCGGTACAAACCAGGGCCAGACAGGAACCGTCAATATGATTGTTTCCTGGTGGGGGAACCAGACGAGAAATGAGCGGACCCAGCAGGTGCTGGACCTCTACAGCAGCCAGAGCGGCATCACGTTTGACGGCCAGTTTGCCGAATGGGCGGACTATTGGAACAAGCTTTCCACCGCCGCCGCCGGCAATACCTTACCCGATATCGTGCAGATGGATTACGCTTACCTGGACCAGTTCGTGAACAATCATTTATTGGTGGACCTGACTCCCTATGTAGAGGACGGAACCATTGACGTCTCTAACATCAGTGAAGATATTTTAAATTCCGGCAAAGTGGGGGACGGCCTTTATGCCATTCCAACCGGAATCAATGTCCCTACCCTGCTGTACAACAAAACTTTGCTGGAAGAAAACGGAATCAAAATCCACGACAATATGACCATGGAGGAATTCTATACTGTTTGCAAGGAGGTCTATGAGAAAACCGGCTATAAGACAGATGTATTTTATGGAAATGGGGCCGACTTCGCGGCTTATGTCATGCGCTCCCAGGGAGTTTCGCTCTATGGAGACGGCAAGCTGGGCGCTACAGAGGAGCAGTTGAAGACCTTTTTCGATATTTATGAGAAAGGAATTACCGAAGGATGGATGTGCGAACCGTCCATTTACGCGGAACGTACCATTGGAACACCTGAGCAGATGCCCCTGGTTTACGGCTCCACCCCAAGTACCAGAAGCTGGTGCGCATTTTCCTGGTCAAATGCCTTTTCTTCCCTGCAGAATGCAGCCGGGGACAATCTGGAAGTGGGGATTACCACCTGGCCCGCAGACAATCCTCAGGCAGCGAATTACTTAAAGCCAGGCATGTTCTTCTCCATTACCGTTGATGGAAAGAATCCTGATGAGGCTGCCAAATTCTTAAATTACTGGAACAATGACATAGAAGCCAATAAAATTCTTCTGGGAGAGCGTGGAATTCCTGTGTCTTCCGTTGTATCCGAACAAATTTCAGGCTTGATGGACAAGTCCAGCCAGCAGGTAATTGATTTTGTATACAATGTAGTGGAGCCCAACTCCTCCCTGATTGACCCTCCATCTCCGGAAGGTTCCGCAGAGGTGATTCAGGCAGTGAACCAACTGGTGGAAAAGGTGGGGTATCAGGAACTGACCGCAGCCGACGCTGCGAAGGAGCTCTACAACATTGGAAATGGGGCGCTGTCAAAGTAATAGAAAGGAGCGGCCATGAAATTAAAGGCGCATTTAAATAAAGAGAGTACGGCAGGGGTGATTTTCACCCTGCCGTTCATCCTGGGGTTTCTATTGTTCATGGTGGTTCCCATGGGAATCTCCCTGTACTATTCCTTCTGTGATTACAATATCCTGTCACCGCCTAAGTTTGTGGGATTAAAAAACCATCTGGCGGTCTTAACCGATGAGACATTTTACAAGGCCATTGGAGTTACCTTCTATTATGCACTGGTTTCCGTTCCTTTGAGGCTGATTTTTGCGCTTTTGGTTGCCATGATTTTGTTAAAGAGCACAAAAGCTACCGGGTTCTACCGGGCGGCTTACTATCTGCCCTCCATCATCGGCGGTTCCGTAGCGGTATCCATCCTGTGGAAGCGGATGTTTGCCATGGACGGCGTCGTAAACAGCCTGCTTTCCCTTTTTGGAATCCACTCAGAACTCTCCTGGCTGGGAGATACGAGAACCGCCATATGGGTGCTGATTCTCCTGGCTGTGTGGCAGTTTGGTTCCTCCATGCTGATTTTCCTGTCCTCTCTAAAGCAGATTCCGGTCACTCTTTATGAGGCGGCCAGAGTGGACGGCGCCGGAAAGCTCAGGCAGTTTAAGGATATTACCCTGCCCTTGCTGACACCTACCATCTTTTTTAATCTTGTGATGCAGATGATTAACGGTTTTCTGGCATTTACCCAGTCCTACATCATTACGCAGGGACGGCCCATGAATTCCACCCTGTTTTATACGGTTTACATGTACCAGCAGTCCTTTGAGTTTTATAACACGGGTTACGGAGCCATGCTGGCCTGGATTATGCTTGCCATTGTGGGTATGATTACCCTGGTCCTGTTTGCCACAAAGAAGTTCTGGGTATATGAGGGAGGCTTTTGATGAAAACAACACGAAAAATAAGCACTGTAATATATCATGTTCTTGTATTAGGCTTTGGGCTTATGATGATTTACCCCCTGATTTGGATGGTCATGAGTTCCTTTAAGGAGACAAACACCATTTTCGCCACAGCTGGGTCCCTGATTCCGGAGAAATTCACATTGCAGAATTACATCAATGGCTGGAAGGGCTTTGCCAAGATTAGTTTCGGGGTGTTCTTCAAAAATTCTTTGTTTATCTCCATCGTTGCAACCATAGGCACCGTCATTTCCTCGGCTCTCGTGGCCTACGGCTTTGCCCGCTGTGAATTCAAGGGGAAAAAGCTCCTGTTCAGCGCCATGCTGATATCCATGATGCTGCCGGCCCAGGTACTCATGATTCCCCAGTATCTGTGGTATCAGAAGCTGGGCTGGGTGGGAAGCTACCTTCCTCTCATTGTTCCGTATTTTTTCGCCATCCAGGGATTTTTTGTGTACCTGATGATTAATTTTATTGATGGAATCCCCAGAGAACTGGACGAGGCAGCCAAAATCGACGGATGCTCCTATTACACGATATTTTCAAAGATAATCCTTCCTCTCATATCACCGGCTCTGATTACCGCGGGCATTTTCTCCTTTATGTGGAGATGGGATGACTTTTTATCCGCCCTGCTCTATGTAAATGAGTCGGCAAAATATCCGGTGTCGCTGGCTCTTAAGCTCTTCTGCGACCCAGGCTCATCCTCGGACTACGGAGCCATGTTTGCAATGGCATTCCTGTCAGTGCTTCCGGCGGTAATCATGTTCATTTTCTTCCAGAAATACTTAGTGGAGGGAATAGCAACCTCCGGCTTGAAGGGATAAATGGAACCGTGATAATAAACTAATTCATAGAAAGGTCAGAAAATAAAAATGGAAAAGATGAAGAAAATGTCAGCAGTAGTGACTTATGCACCTGGCGATAACCGTTATGAGGAGTATCCGGTCCCGGAGCTTTCCGACGGCGAGATTCTCCTGAAGGTCAGGGGATGCGGTATCTGTGCCGGGGATTTGAAGGCATATCACGGCGGAATCCGGGTATGGGGCACCTCAGAGGCAGACCGTTATATTGAAACCCCCTGCATTCCGGGACATGAGTTCTACGGTGAGGTGGTGGAAACAAAGGGAGATGTGGGAGACTTTCAGGCAGGTGACATCATTTGCGCAGAACAGGTGGTTCCCTGCAATGAATGCTATTTCTGCAAAAACGGAACCTACTGGATGTGTACAAGATCGGCTGTATTTGGTTTTAAGGAATACGCAAACGGCGGATTTGCAGAATATGTAAAGCTTCCAAAAACCAGCCTGAAACATAAGCTCCCGAAGACCTTTACAAAGGAACAGTCCGTGTTGGTGGAGCCCATTGCCTGCGGTATGCATGCACTGGAGCAGGCCGACATCAAAAATGATGACGTTGTGGTGATTTCCGGCTTAGGCGCCATCGGCGTATCCATGTGCAACCTGGCGAACTTAAAGCTTCCGAAGCTGGTCATTGGCCTGGAAATCAGGGATGAGCGTGCCGAGATGGCAAAGGCTTACGGGGCGGATATTGTGCTGAATCCCACGGCATGCAACATGGCCGAGGAAATCATGAAGCTGACCGACGGGCTGGGCTGCAGTGTCTATGTGGAAGCCTCCGGCAGCCCTAGGAGCGCTGCCCAGGGATTAGCCGTGCTCTGCAATCACGGCCGCTATGTCCAGATGGGTGTGCTTTCTGATTTGGTAAGCGCTGACTGGAATACCATCGGAGACGGCAAGGAGTTAACCATCATCGGTTCCCATCTGTCCGCCAACGTATATCCGGCTGTCATCCGCGGAATCGAAAAGGGGTTGATTAAGACGGACGGCCTGATATCACACTGCTATAAGCTGGCCGACTGGAAGAAGGCTTATGAGACCGCGGAACGTAATCCCCAGGCAGTTAAGGTTATGCTGGAACCATAATAGGCTTATTCTTTTGGAAAAGGACATTGTCAAAAGGGCGTCCTGCCCTCGCAGAACGCCCTCGTATACGTACATATTTACTTAAAAACACTTCTTGCTTTACCTTATATTAAAGGTATTTTATACTGTCCCGCTATGTTTTACTACTTACTAAGAACCGCATAATTACGTTGTTTACAGCTTATAGCATATTACATTTTATTACCCTTTCCTCCACAATTGGAGTCAAATTGGAGTCAAATTGGAGTCAGAAAGAATCCGCTATTTTCCAAAGGAAGACACATACTGCTCCACTGCGTTCAATAATAACTCGGCAGTGTCAATTTGTTCCTGGGCTTCTTCAACGGAAGCGATATAGAACTCGTCATAATCACTGGCGTGACGAATCTCCTGGGCCCTGCCAATCCTGCGGCCGAGTTGTCTGGAAAATTTTTCTGTCTTGACATATTCTTTATTAAAATATGCAATTGTGTCCTTATGCCTCTTAAAAGCAATCTGCTCCAAAGCTAATACTGCTGTAATCGAATGATAGATTGAATAATATGCTCTGTTATTAGCTGCTCTGAAATGCTTACCGATAAAATCATCTTTTGCAGTTGCCAAATCCTCTTTTGCAACTGTAAGACGGTGAAGAGCAAGGTCCCTGGGATTACCACTATTAGGCAACATACAATTCGACCCCCTCATTTTTCACATTCTTATAAAAAGGGTCAGCCGGAAGCCAGTACTGGAAATGATTTATATTTTTTACAATCGGCATAATCATAATGTCATGGTCCAGATTAAAATCAAAGGTTATATCAGAAACCATACGCCCTTTCTGTTTTATGGTATCCTCCGTTGAATCCACCAGAATCATAATATCTATATCTGAGGATTCGGTATAATCTCCCCTTGCATAGGAACCATACAAAATAACAGCCTTTAATTCACTCCCATATATCTCATGTATTCTATTCACATACTGAATAAGCACATCTTGGGTCTGGCTTTGCAAAATACCACCTCTTCTCTGTTTTTTAGGGATATATCACAACTGTATCTCTTTTCATTATATCCGATTGATGGATACCTTACAACATTTTCCGGAATCTAAACAGAAAAATATCAACTGATTCTCAATCTTCCTTCAAGAGCCTCCATTGTAACCTCTATATCCTTCCTTGAATAATGGTTATATACACTGTTGCGATTGCTATGGCATACATCGGCGTTTTACTATCCCCCAAGGCGCGCCGAATATTTGACCGGTCAGAGTCATATATAGTATAGCCGCACAGATGGATTCCTTCCACTATGCACGCTTCTATATCCTGTTCCTCAGGCAGTACCTGATTAAAAAGCCGAATTCCCTGACCTGCAGATGTATAAAATAGTTCACTAAGACAGCCTCTGATACTGATTTCTTTTCCCACCAATTTAAGCCCATAATGAGGCCTGCGTTTCAGACTCAAATCATATACTCAACAGTAACAAATTTATCCTCATGCAGGTAACTAAGCATCTGCTCCATTTGATAGTCCAGTCTCATCCATTTCCTCCTTTCACCTTAAATCATCAATCCAACATTGCTGCAGCCTGTTTTGTTGATAAGGCCAGTATAGCATTCCCTTGATTCCAGTTCAATTTCTGGTTTTTCCTATTTAGATTTGGAAAAAAGTTCACGGAACTCACTCACCACTACCCACAAAAAATTATAGAGTAACTTAGAAAATAAAATACAGAACCAATTCTAGACATCACAAATCTCCGTGGCCATCTCTTAAGTCAGCTATAGAGAGATTTTACTACTATCAAGTACGTATTATTTTGTCGAATATAACACCAAATCAGCTCCCCTGAATGTCAATACCATGGATTCCATCATCCAAAGTGTATAACATTTTCAGTGTTAGTTGACACGTAAAATCGTTAATAGATAATTAAAAACCTATAACATATTAATAAAAAATTCAGGAGGTTTTCATGGAAATACAAGAAGAATATTATTCGATTAATGAGATTTGCAGAAATTTTAAAATCAGCCAATCTACCGTATATAAGATGATTAAGGATAAAAAAATTCATGCCATTAAATTAGGCCGGTGTTGGAAAATTCCTAAAAAAGAATTTCTCCAAATGTTATATGAGCACTTCTAATTACATTTTTCTAAATACGTTTCAGCAGTAATCCCTTATCTGTCTGAACGAATTAAAACTACTAATGCTATAAAACTACTAGCTAACTTTTCATATATCTGCCTGGAAATAAAAAGCTATCCCAGAGATACCAGCTGATGCTTCAACCTCTCAGACACGATAACATGGATATTGACTCATAAATAAAATTATCACCTTTTCATGTCAATTGGAGTCAAATTGGAGTCAAAAGGGCGTCCTGCCCTCGCAGAACGCCCTCGTATACGTACATATTTACTTAAAAATACTTCTTGCTTCCCCAAAGATTACTTTTCTTCAAATCCAGATACTCATTATAGGCCTTTTCCAGTATCTGCTTTTCATTGGAAAACTTCAGCAGATGGTATGCCTCGTAGAATTTATAATACCCGGAATCCAGAAAGTATTCTTCCCGCTGTGGTTTGCTGTAATAGCTGTCGGCCATCATCAGATACCAGTGTACATCCTTTTCCACCACATCCTGCGGGGTATTAAAGGAGTATTGGCTCTTGCCGATATACTTGATAATGGATGCACTGACACCAGTCTCCTCCTTCACTTCACGGAGGGCCGTCTCTTTATACTCTTCGCCAGCTTCTACTGTTCCCTTAGGCAAAACCCATCCCTCATACTTGTTCTTGTAATTCTTATAAAGGACGAGGATTTTCCCTCGAAATATAACCACACCGCCGCAGCTCGTTGCCTCAATCATTGCAATTCCTCCTGGTGTTGGTGTGAACCTGACGCGCCTGTACCGGATGCGTCCTGCATGTGCAGCACGGCATTTATTGTCCCGGTTACGCAATCATAACTGGTCTTAGTATACAACTTTTGGAAAGGATATGCAAGGCTTATCTGCTATTTCAGGGCTGGCAGGTATTGGATTGTTACAGTCCGTTCATTCCCTTAAACACTTTCTCCGCAGTTATGGGCAGTTCCCGTATCCTCACGCCCACTGCATTGTAAACCGCATTGGCAATGGCCGGGGACGGCGTGTTGATAACCACCTCGCCGATGGATTTTGCGCCAAAGGGACCTGTGGGCTCAAAACTGCTCTCAAACTCCACCTGGACCCTGCCCACATCCAGACGGCTGGGCACCTTGTACTGCATGAAGGAATTCTCATGGACCTTTCCGTTCTTTGAATAGCTTACATCCTCGTACAGGGCCATGCCGATTCCCTGGACCAGTCCACCCTCTGTCTGAACCCTTGCCAGGTTCTCATTGAGAGGGGTTCCGCAGTCCACTGCGGCAGCAAATCTGATTAACTCCACCTGGCCGGTTTCCAAATCCACCTCCACCTCGGCAGCTCCTGCCATAAAGGGCGGCGGGGATATGGGGGAGGAATGGGACTGGGTCACCTGAAGGGCATCCTCGTTGGCGCACTGCACCCTGTTTGCCAGGTCCTTTATGGTGATTTCCTTTGCAGCGCCGTCTTCCCCGCAGGACAGCTTATATACCCGCCTTCCGTCAAACTCCAGCTCCTCCTCATCTGCCTCCAGGTATTTGGCTGCCTTGCGGATAATCTTTTCCTTCAGAGCTTCACATGCCTTGACCACCGCTGTTCCGGTGAGGTAGGCGGTGCTGGAGGCATAGGAACCGGAATCATAAGGAGAAATGTCCGTATCAGCCCCAAATACCACAATATCATCCAGTTTACAGCCCAGACACTCGG
Organism: Clostridium sp. 1001283B150225_161107_B6; assembly: GCF_015556325.1. Taxonomy (NCBI): domain Bacteria; kingdom Bacillati; phylum Bacillota; class Clostridia; order Eubacteriales; family Clostridiaceae; genus Clostridium; species Clostridium sp. 1001283B150225_161107_B6. Next base: position 122,526 of record NZ_JADNMD010000008.1, read on the forward strand.
CTGCCACCTGGGCCAGGGTGGTATCACAGCCTGTTCCCATATCGGCCGCACCGATAATCAGGCTGTAAAAACCGTCGTCATTTATCTTGATGGTAGCGCCCGCCACATCCACTCCGGATATGGAGGAACCCTGCATGGCCATGGCCAGTCCCACGCCCCGTACCTTTGAACCGCTCACCTGGCGTCTGGGGTATTTCTCATCCCAGCCTATCATGTTCCTGACCCTGGCAACGCACCGGTCCAGGGCACAGCTGGCCGCTGTCTCGCCGTAATAGGCCGGCATAACATCGCCCTCCCTGACCATGTTAAGCTCCCTGAATTTCACCGGGTCCATACCCAGCTCAGCTGCCAGCTCGCTGACCGCTGATTCCACGGCAAAAATTCCCTGGGTAGCCCCGTACCCGCGGTAAGCACCGGCCGACATCCGGTTGGTGTAGACCACGTCATAGCTGAACCGGAATGCCTCAGGCGTGTGATACAGCGGAATGGACTTGTGGCCGGACAGGCCAACGGTGGTTGGTCCGTGTTCCCCATAGGCCCCTGTGTTGGACAATGTATAGACATCCATGGCCTTCAGGATGCCGCTGCTGTCACATCCCAGCTTTACCCGTACCTCCATCTCATGGCGGGGCGAGGATGCAATCTGGGACTCATAACGGCTGTAAATGATTTTGGCTGGCTTTCCTGTTATCCAGGTCACAATGGCCGGATATACCTCTGCCACAACGGTCTGTTTTGCCCCGAAACCGCCTCCGATTCTGGGCTTGATAACGCGAATCCTGGATTTGGGTATATCCAGGGCATGGGCCAGGATTCTTCTTGTATGAAACGGAATCTGGGTGGAAGCCACCACGTTCAGCCTTCCGTACACATCCAGGTGGGTGTACGCCCGGAAGGTCTCCATCATGGCCTGCTGGTTGGCCTTGGTGTGGTACACCCGCTCTATTACATGGCTGCAGCCTGCAAACGCCTGTTCCAGGTCCCCGTGTCCCTCTGCGCCGGATGCACAGAGATTGCGTTTGTTGTCCGCGCCCACATCACAGAGGCATTTCCAGTCCTCCTCCGGATGCACCAGTATCGTTGCGTCCTTGGCGTCATGCATATCCAGTACCGGCTCCAGCACTTCATATTTTACACGTATGAGACGCATGGCATGGTCCACCGCAGCCTCATCCCTGCCTGCCACAATTGCCACTGCATCTCCTGCAAAACGCAGCCTGCGGTCCAGTATGAGCCGGTCATAGGGACTGGGCTCCGGATAGGTCTGCCCCGCCATGGTAAAACGGTTCCGGGGCACGTCCTTCCATGTAAGGATACACTCGATGCCCGGTGTCTTGGCGGCCACGCCGCAGTCTATCTCCTTAACCAGTGCATGGGCATGGGGGCTTCTCAGTACCTTCACCACCAGACAGTCCTTTAAAGCCAAATCGTCCGTGAACACCGGCTTGCCTGTCACCAGAGCCCTGGCATCCTTCTTGATGAAGGGGGCGCCTACCACACGGTAATTCCTTCCGGCATATGTACCGTCCGTGCTGCCGCAAGTATTGCCTGCACTGCTGCATGTGCTGCCCCATGCACCGCATGTATGGCCCCATGTCCTGTCGGATGTCTTATCGTCTGTATATCCCATCTGCTCACACCTCCTGTTTTGATTCCAGATATTTCTTAACAGCCCGCAGCTGGGACATATATCCGCTGCAGCGGCACAGGTTACCGGCCAGATACTCCTTGATGGCCTCTTCATCCGGGTTTTTAAGCTCCCGCTCCATGGCCAGCACATTCATGATAAAGCCAGGGCTGCAGAATCCGCACTGCTCCCCGCCTTCCGCTGCCAGGAACATGCCGAACTCCTCCGCCTCTTTCTGGAGTCCTTCCAAGGTGGTGACATGGCGGCCGTCCGCCCTCACAGCCAGGGTGGAACATGACAGCACCGGCTTTCCGTCCATCCATACGGTGCACAGGCCGCAGTTGGCTGTCTCGCAGCCCCGCTTCACGCTGTAGCAGCCCAGATTTCTCAGCAGGTCCAGTAAAATATCGTCCGGCTCTGCCTCTGCCTGTACATTTTTACCATTTAACCGAAACTCTATATTCATGCTCTGCTTACACTCCTTCCCGTCAGTCTCTCCATAAGGCGTCTTGTATACACAGCAGCCAGCTGGCGGCGGTATTGCCCGCTTGCCCTTGTATTGCTGCCGTAGGTAAAGGAATCGGCCGCCTCCCCGGCAAGCTGCGCCAGGCTGTCGTATCCGTCATCCTTGATTTTCACTACCCGTGCCCTTCCGGGTCTGGCACCCACTGCCACATACCAGTCATTGCCCCACCGCGATACACAGCAGGCAATCACCGGAAAATCCGTTTCCGAATTCCTCTGGGTGGTGTAGGCTGCCTTTCTTCCGTCTTTCTTTATGATAATACGCACCAGGATATCCCTGTCATCCCGGCGCACAGGCCGCTGGGCAAACTCTTCCAGGGGAACCACTCCCCCGTGATAAAGCTCCACATATGTATCCAGTGCCATCAGGCAGGTCAGAATGTCGGAAAAGCCAAAACGGCTGTATATGCTGCCTCCCACCGTGGCCAGGTTGCGCATCTGGACACCCACGATATGGCGTGTGCATTCCTTGAAAATGCCCCCGAAATACTGGCCAAGCCCCTGGTCTGTCTCCAGCTGGCGCAGGGTGCACATGGCTCCAATCCTGAATTCTTCCTTGGTTTCCTCGATTTTATCAAGTCCCAGGCCGGACAGGTCCACGATGGTACGCTTGGTCACATTGGTCATTTTAAGCCACACCATGCCTCCCACAACCAGGCTGCTGCGCTTCTGGCATAATTCATATGCCTCGGACAGACTGTCCACTTTTACATAATCCTCTGCTCGGAACACGTAGATTCTCCTCTCTTCTCAAACGCGCGAATACACGCCTTAAAATAAAACAAACAGGGAGATTATAACATGAAATCTCCCTGTTTTCTACAAATAGCGTTATTCTTTAAAATAATAGGTGCATGAACAGTGCACTGATTGGTATTGCCACGATGGTCCGCTCAAAGAAACAGATAATCAGTTCCTTCAGTGATACGGGTATCTTGGTAGAAAGCATGACCACAATGGTTTCAGAGAAGAAGATAATCTGTACCATGGATACGGTGACCACCATGTATCTGGCTCCCACGGCCAGGGTACCGACCTTATCGGCAATCATCAGCACAGGCAGAAACATTTCCGCGATTCCGACCGGAAGGGACGGTGCAATCTCAGCCGCGTTCGGTACCTGTAAAAGGACCAGAAGAGGTTCAAATAATTTGCCAATCCAGTTAAATACCGGTGTGTAGGTGGCGATAAGCATTGCTATGATTCCAACGGCTGTCAGCAGTGAAATCACCTTTGGCAGCACATAACAGCTGTCCAGAAGACTGGACCGTATTTCCTTAAAAAGATTGGGTGCAGTGGCTGCTTTCTTGACTGCCCTGGATGCGCCTGTCTTAAGCACAGCCCTGGCCGGCACACGTTCCGCCTCAATCTCCTCCTTTGTCTGCTGATGACCGTCTGTAAACACAGAGGCTTTGCGGGACAGGGGAGGAATCCTGGCCATGAAAAAGCTGACCAGAAGTGTTATCAGAAGCGCTATGAAATATATGGGCAGAAAATATTCCGAAAGGTCCGCTGTCTCAATTACCTTATAGGCAAATCCCACGCTGACCGCACTGAATCCCGTGGCGATAAGAGCTGCTTCCTTTTTCGTATAAATTCCCCTCTGGTAAAGCTTGCTGGTAATCAGCACCCCTACCGAGGCAGAGCTGACAAAGGACGCAATGGCGTTGACAGCGCTCCGGCCGGGAATCTTAAACACAGGCCGCATCAACGGCTCCATCAGGCTGCCGATAAAATCCACGATTCCGTAATTCAGCAGAAAGGGCATGAATACGGCGCTGACCGGAATAATCCAGGCCACGTCCATGGCAATGGAGTATACGGTTTCCCCTATGCCGGGACTGACGATGGCCTCCGGGCCCCCAAAGGACGGAAACGTGTAGTGCAGTACCAGAATCAGGGCAAATATACTTCCCAGCATATAAAACAGCGGATGCAGCACCGAATCCTCCTGATAATACCGGTAAACAGCTGAATTCCTGTTTTTACAGAAATACTTCCCGTATACGCTGGCCAGGCCGTTGCCCATGATGATAAGTCCGCCCATCCACATCCCTGCAAGGCCCAGGCCAGCCTTGATGTTCTTATATATGATGCCGAATGTGACATCTGTACTTCCCTTTACCGTAACCGGGACAAAAAAGATGATGACTGCAATCAAGGTGAAAATAACTGCTTTTACTATCCCGCTCTTCCACTGATTCCGGGTAAGCACCAGTGCGTCTAATACCGAGTTGTCATTCAGGTTCCCGTTCACATTATTGTCATTTTCCATGCCTTATCCTCCATTGCAGCTGCCGCTATTTCTCTTTTTTCTTCACTGCCAGGATAGACAGGTATTCAAATACAATGTTGGCTGCCAGATAAGCGGTTATCTCACCGTGGTCATATGCGGGCAGCACCTCCACAAGGTCAAATCCCACAAAGTTCAGGTCCTTGATTTTGCGTACCAGCTCCAGGGCTTCCAGGGAAGTAAAGCCTCCCACCTCCGGCGTGCCGGTTCCCGGCGCATAGGCGGGGTCCACAAAATCAATGTCAAAGGTCAGGAAGCAGGGCTTATCTCCCACCCGCTCCAGTATGGTCTTAATCAGTGTCTCCAGTCCCATCTCCCTTACCTTGTGGGCAGGAATTAGTTTCATTCCAAGCTCCGCCGCCATCTTATGCTCATCCGGGTCATACAGGGAGCCGCGCATTCCCACCTGGATGGAATGGGACGCATCAATGAGATTTTCTTCCAAAGCCCTGCGGAACGGTGTGCCGTGGTTATATTTCTGTCCAAATACCTCGTCGCATAAATCGGAATGGGAGTCAAAATGTACCAGGGCAACGGGACCGTACTTTTTTGCAACCGCACGAAGCTCTGCCAGTGTGATGGAGTGGTCGCCTCCCAGTACGATGGGACATGCATTTTCCTTCAGAATGTTGGCAACCCCTTCCTCAATTGCCTGGTAGGTGGGATGGATATAACCGGGAGTAACATTGAAATCGCCTATGTCTCCGCCCTTTAATCCGTCCATGATGTTTACCTGCATGATTACATTGTTGGGCTTCATCATGGCTGAAATATTTCTGATTGCATTTGGACCAAAGCGTGAACCGGAACGGAAGGAGCTGGCCGTGTCAAAGGGCGCGCCTGCAATGGCGAAATCAAGGCCCTCTGCGGAGTCCACTTTCTGCATTCTCATAAATGTTCCCATATTACAAAATCTTGGTGAAGATAAGGCACTTGCTGGCTGTTTAATTTCTGACATTATGTAATCCTCCATATTATTTAACTGTATTCAATTTGATTCGTGCGCACTTTTGGTTCTACTGGACTTATTGTCGGCAATTTTTCCGTTAACAACAGCATACCATCCGCAAGGCCATCTGTGTTATATTAATACTTGATATGTTATATGGAAAATCATATAATTAGATAGGGACTATATAAGACTGGCAAGTACGACAGAGGGGTTATCTATGGATATCAAATACTTTGAATATGTAATTCAAATTGTGGAATGCGGTTCTATTAATAAGGCTGCCCAGAACCTGCAGATGCTGCAGCCAAACTTAAGCGTATGCATCAAGAACCTGGAGCAGGAGCTGGGATTTCCCATCTTCTGCCGGCAGCACAGCGGCATACGCCTCACCAATGAGGGGGAGCTGTTCCTTAAATCAGCCAAAAAGATTGCCACTGAACTGGAGACTATCCACAATATTCCGTCCATGTTCAGCCACAAGGACAACCTTTCCATTTCCTGCACCTATTCATTTGACTTCATGAATCATTTTCTTAAATTCAAGAAAAAGAAACCGCCCACTGCCTGCGAGGATTCATTTAAGGAAACAGGCCTTATCCAGACCATACGGGACGTGGTGGAGCAGCGGTACCGCATGTCCTTGTTCTACTGCTTTGACACGGTCAGCGACACCTACTATGCCCTTGCCAAAAAGCATAATCTGAAGCTGATTCCCATTGCCCGCAACCGTCCCCTGATTCTTCTGGCATCAAAAAAGAATCCCCTTTCACGAAAGAAGGAGATTCCTTTTGACAGCATAACTGATTATAAATTCATCATGTATGAAAATTTCAAATTTGATGAATGGCTGAAGATACTGAATTTTAAAAATGACAATACTATCCTATATGTGTTTGACCGGGGCGGCCTCATCGATGCCATCCGCCAGAGCCGGTATGTCACCGTGATGATGAAACGCTTTACCGATACATACAGCGAGGACTGTGTGGAGATTCCCATTGTGGACGCTCCCTTTGGCATGAACGCCTACTGCCTGCATCACGCCTCCTACACCATGAATCCCCGGGAAAAACAGTTCATCCGGGAGCTAAAGGAGCTGTTTGCTGAAAACCCGGCTCACCGGCCCATATAAATATCAAAGAGCTGTCTGGCTATGGGGGCAGCCGCCTTTCCGCCGCTGCCTCCCTCCTCCACCAGAACCGTCACCACAAGGCGGGGAGCTTCCGCCGGCGCAAAACCGGTGAACCATGCGTGGGTTTCTTTTCCTGTCTCAAACTCCGCGGACCCTGTCTTGGCCGCCACTGTATAGGCATCTGTGCGCACAGCCGAACCAGTTCCCCCGGTAACAACGGCCCGCATAAGCTCTGCAAGCCCTGCTGCTTCCTCTGCGCTCATAAGGTTTCCGTATGCAGCAGGCATGAACTTCTTTATGGTTTCATCCCCTGCGCTGACAACAGAGTCCAGGAAATAAGGCTTCATCAGTGTGCCGCCGTTGGCAATGGCAGCTGTGAGCATTGCATTGTGCAGAGGCGTCATCTGGGTGGTGCCCTGCCCGATGGAGGTCTGCAGGATTTCCCATGTGCCGGCTCCTGGTTTCATGTTATAGGCGCTCTCCTTATAGGGAATCCCGCTTAAGGGCAGGGAACCGTTAAAGAGAAGCTCCCCTGCCGTGGTGTTCCATTTTCCCAGGTCCATCTCAAGGCCCAGGCTGGCAAATGCACCATTGCAGGAATTGGCAAAGGCCTGGGTGAAATCCTGATGGCCATGGGCCGTGCCGTGATAGCATTTAATCCTGTATTCCCCGTTCTCATACACGCCGCCGCAGTCAAACTGGTAATTCTTATAATCCGCGGGGTGTTCCCGCATATATTCCAGTGCAGTCACTATCTTAAAGGTGGAGCCAGGGGGGTAGAGCCCCTGGGTGGCCCGGTTTAAGAGCTGGCCCTCCTTATTATCCTCCGCAGTCAGAGCATCCCAGTCCCCCTGCAGGCTGTTGGGGTCATAGCCGGGTTTGGACACCATGGCCAGTATCTTGCCGGTATCCGGCTCCATGGCAATGACCACGCCCTTCCTGGCCCCCAGCGCGGCATAGGCCGCCTGCTGGAGTTCCGTATCCAGGGTGGTGTATACATCGTCTCCCGGATTTTTATTGCCGGTCAGTTCGTTTCCCACCTGCTCCGCCAGATTTACATGGGAAGTCAGCAGGTAGAAATTAGCCAGGGCCTCGATGCCTGTCTTGCCTTTGGTGGAATAGCCCACCGCATGGTCGAACATATCTCCGAAGGGATATATCCTTGTCTCGTTTCCCTCCCCGTCTGTCTGGGTCAGGGCCAGCACCGTGCCGTCCGAGGCCAGAATCCGGCCCCGCACAATACGGTCTGAAAAGCTGTCCAGCCTTGCATTGTAGGAGTTGTTGATTACCTCCTCGCTCTTCACCTGGAGGAAATACCCCAGATAGGCTGCCAGCCCCAGGAACAGGGCCACCACCACATAGGTGATGCCCAGGATGTTCCGGTTGGATTTCGGGTTGGCCTTTGAGGACGGCTTTGGGCCGGTATCTTCCTTCCGAATCATGGCATTACCTCCTCTCCGGTTTCTTCCTCATCGTTGCGCTTCAGGATATAGAGTCCCTGGATAATACCGAACAAAAGGAAGGTTCCCAGAATGGAGCTTCCGCCGTAGCTCACAAAGGGCAGGGTTACTCCTGTGGATGGTATGAACTTGGTCACGCCGCCAACTGTCAGGAATACCTGCACAATATACTCCACTCCCAGGCCAAATGCAATCAGCTTATAGAACACAGCCTGCATCCTGGCTGCAATCATCATGAACTGGATAAAACAGCCCAGGCAGATAAGAAGCACGCAGATGGCAAAAATGGCTCCCATTTCCTCTGACACTGCTGAAAATATGAAATCCTTCTCCACCACCGGTATCTTTCCAGGCATACCCTGGCAGAGCCCCATTCCAAACCATCCCCCTGTGCCTATGGCAAACAGGGACTGGGTAATCTGGTATCCTTTGTTCTCTATATCGGCCCAGGGATTGCTCCAGGCAGCCACCCTGCGGCGTACATGGTCAAACAGCTGGTAGGCTGCCAGGGCTGCCCCTGTCCCCAGTGCGCTTCCTGTTATCAGGTAAATCCAGCTGCCCGTGGCAACGAACAGCATCAGCAGGTATGTGACAAAGAAAATCAGGGCGCTTCCCAAATCCTTTGACAGCACCAGTACCAGCACATGGGCTCCTGCCACAGCCGTTGTCTTGATTATGGTCTTAAAATCCGTGGACTGATAGAACATGGACGCGACGAAAAATACAAAGGTCAGCTTCACAAATTCCGAAGGCTGGATGGAAACACCTGCTATGGTAAGGGACAGCTGGGCCCCGAAGCTCTCATTGCCTGCAGCCCAAACCACCAGAAGAATGAGCAGCCCTGCCCCTGCATAGACCCACTGAAGTTTGTAAAGCTGCCACACACGTTCCATAATATAGGGCACCAGCCAGGCCAGGGCCGCGGATATGACCACAATAGCGAACTGGCGCAGGGCCTTGTCCAGGCCCTTTGCCATGGACAGACGGGTAAGCATGATGAAGCCCACGCACAGCAGCATGCAGGCATTGTTCACCAGAAGCCTGGAAACATTCCGGTACAAAAGGCGGTACAGGTAAATATAGCACAGGAAGAAGACTGCCTGGGCCCCGTAAAATGCCAGGAGCATGGCCTGCATACCCTCATCCTCTGTTTTCAGGAACATGACCAGGTACGCCAGAAAATGGATGGCAAACATGGCCCGGTTCTGCCTGGCGCACACCCTGCGCTTACGCTCCATGTCCGGGAAGGAAAAAAAGCGGAAATTCGCATAAGTGTACACCGCCATCAGCAGTATCATCAGATATTTGGATATTTCTACAATCAGATTGGTCATAAGCCTCACTCCACTCCGCGTTTAAAATGTCCCCTGGTGAAGTCTTTGAAGGGGGCTGTTACGGCCCTGTCATATACAAAGGAACCAATAAATGCATCCAGTACCTTTTCGGTCTGCTCTGCTCCTTCCACTGTAAACTGAAGACGCAGGCGGTCTGCCATGAGCCGGCGCACCTGCTTTTCGCTGCCCAGCAGGGATACAGGCGCAGGATTGTAAATGGTATTGTAACAGAAGGAGCAGTGATTCTTTACAGGTAATAGGGCGCCTGTTCTGTCCTTCATCATGAGGGTTCCCCGTTTACGGGTACACCCCTTCACCGTATTGGTGATGCACTGGGCCGATACCATCATGGGGGCATTGCCATAGATGATAAGCTCGCTGGCCAGCCCATGGCGGCGGCACGCGCCGAGAACAGGCTCCATCTCCCGGCTGTTCAGCTCCCATGGAATGGTGAGTACAGACGCCCCCATGGAGGCCAGCACTTCTGCAGAACGGCTGTTCCAGCCATAGACTGAGGCGTCCATTCCCACAAGCAGGGGATTTGGAAGGTGTTCCTGTTCCATGATATCTTTCAGCCATACAGTCTCCTCCAGTGCCCGGATTAACACGCCGTCAAATCCGGCCTTCAGAAGCAGACGGCGGCTGTCTCCCAGGTACCTCTGCGCATGGGTCCGGAATATCTGTGGAAGGGCCAGCCAGCACTGCTTCCCCTGGCAGTGGCATTGCTTTGCAATATCCTTCCACTGGTCCGGACTGAAACCGTCAGCATCCAGATAGACCGCCCATATCTCACTGCGGGACAGCACAGGCAAAAGCTGGGCCGGTTCCTCCAGGAAGGCCGTGAGGACGGGGTGGAATTCAGGGACAGGGGACTGTGCAGATTCAGACCGGGATTCGGGGGGCCAGACAGCGGACCAATGGCCGGAGGCCAATTTGGTGTCTTCTGCCCTATTTTCCTTCTGTATACCGGATTCCGCCTCCGTGGCATCTTCACCGGCCAGGGTCCTGACAGGAATCAGCTTTTTTTCCAGCTCCTGAAAGCCGGCGCGGCGCAGCTCGTTAAGCGCCTGGACCGGAAGGAACAAATCCCCCCTAATCCGGGCTGTCAGTGTTTCAAAACGGAAGGGACTGCCTCCTGTTTTATTTAACTGTTTTAATACTTTCTCCTGGGTCATGGGCTGTTTTTCGGCTGCCTGGGGCGCCTGCCCCAGGACCTGGACCTTCGCTCCCCGGCACTCCAGCGTCAGACAGCTGGGGACTCCCTCTGCCAGCTCCACATGTCCCTGCACATCCTCCTTCAGCTCAGCCTCCACATAGGTCTTGTCCAGATAATCAAAGAGTTTCTGGTTTCCCTCCCTGAACTCCGGTTTTTCCCTCAGGGCAACCATACCGCGTCCATTGTGCTGCCCGTAGTAACCTTCTGTGAAGCCGCCCCTGTCAAAGAGGTCCAGAAGTGTCCTCCTGTCCTCCTGCTCCACGTAATACCCGTCCCGTCCGCATTCTAAATACCGGTCCACGTATTTACGGTAAATACTCACCACGCCTGCCGTATATCTGGGGCTCTTCATTCTTCCCTCTATCTTAAGGGAGTACACGCCTGCCTCAATGATATCGGGCAGGATGTCAAGGGTACACAGGTCTTTCAGGCTCAGCACGTATCTCTCGCTGCTTTTATTGAGCGGGGACGGTCCTGGCTGTCCGGATGAGGCCGTGCGGCCGGAGGCGCCCAAATGGCCGGAGGCGCCTGAATAGCCGGAACCCCCTGCCCTTTTGTTCCGGGTCTTTTTCCCGGGCTGTTCATTGATTCGGGTCCGGGCACCGGTCTGTCCCGCCTGCTCCGGCATGGAACGGCTCTCTTTCAGACGGCTTATATCCCCTGGCTCATACACCGCGTATGGAAGACGGCAGGGCTGGGCGCAGCGTCCCCTGTTCCCGCTTCTGCCTCCAATGAGGCTGCTCATAAGGCATTGGCCTGAATAGCAGTAACAGAGGGCTCCGTGCACAAAGCTCTCTATTTCAATATCAACTTCTTCATGGATACGGCGTATTTCCTCCAGGGACATTTCCCTGGCAGTAACCACCCGGCAGCATCCCATTTCCTTCATCATCCTGGCTCCGTATACACTGGTGACCGTCATCTGTGTACTGGAATGCAGCTCCAGTCCGGGGAAATGCCGCCGCATAAAGTCCAGGGCGCCCAAATCCTGGACTATGACCCCGTCCAGCCCTCTCTCCCAGTATGGACGCATATAGCTCTCCAGTTCCTCCAGCTCGTCCTCTTTGAACAGGGTATTGACGGTCATATACAGGCGGCGTCCGTGCAGATGGACATAGTCGATGGCCTCCAGAAGCCCTTTTTCATCCGGGTTATCCGCATAGGCCCTGGCTCCGAACCGGCTGCCTCCCATATAGACCGCATCAGCTCCTGCCGCCACGGCTGCCTTCATGCTGTCAAATGACCCTGCCGGCGCCAGTATCTCTACCTGTCTCTTCTCCATTTCGTCCAACCTTTCCTGAAAGAAAAGATGCCTCACGTATCCCCATGAGACATCCCCCTCGTAATCTTCTTATCTTCTTCCGCCTTTGTGGGAACCGGCTTTCCTGGCTGCCTGCAGCGCCTTTCTGGCAAGCTCCTCATCTGTCATACCGCCTGCAGCAGGCGCCGCCTGCGCAGCGGACGGTGTCACGGCTGCCGCTGTCTGCGCGGAGGCTGCCGTCATTCCCCTGTCTGCTTCTGATGCAGGGTTTAAAACCCGTAGGGCCGGGGCCTGCTGCTCCGGCTGGCCGGATGGTGCGCCGGACATCTGTGCGGAGGCGTCTGAATCCAATGTCTGGCCTGCCTTCTCCGGCCGGGCCGGTTCCTGGACTCCGGAACCGGAAACAGGTTCCGGCTGGGATGGTTTCAATGTGATACCAGCCTCCACTTCCACTGTTTCCTTTATCTCCTCCACTGCCTCTACCTGCAGCCTGGCTGTATTCTCATTCTCAGAAGATGCACTGTTCCTGATACTCTGAAGGTTTTCCCTGGCTTCCTTTAATTCGCCTTCCAGCTGGGCGGTCCGGCGGTTCAGACGGTCCAGCTCCCTCTGTCGCTCTTCCAAATCCTTAAGCACTGCCTCCAGCTTCATCTGTGTGCTGACCAGCTCATGCTTTAAGCTGTAGGTTTCCTTCTCCATGTCATTCTTCTGGCGCTCCATCCCTTCGGCCCATTCCACAGCCTTGAAATAGTCGTCTGCTATATTTAACTCCGTCATGACCATCTGGTAATCCGCACTCTGTTTGGTGAATCCCGGTACCTTTCTCATGGCGCTGTTTTTCTCATTTACGTAGCTGGCAGCTTTCTGGAGATAGCTCTCGTCCTCGCTGCCGCCCAGTGTGTATACTTTTCCGTCTATTAATACTTGGGTGTAATTTTTTGTATCCATGCTTGCTCCCTGCTTTCTTGCTTTGCTGGTTTACGGCTTGCCGCCGCGAATGCCTGGTCCGGCAGATTTCCTTTTGTGCCAGCACAACGGCGGCTGGTTTACGGCTCGCCGCCGCGAATGCCTGGTCCGCAGTGCGCGTTCGATTCCGCTCCGCTCCATCTCACTCACGGGCTTCGCCCTATGAAAAAAGGCATAGGCAGATTTCCTTTTGTGCCAGCACAACGGCAATCTGCCTATGCCTTTTTTCGCACTGCTCATTGCCTACGTGGACATTATACCACAGCCCCCGTGGTCTTAACAAGGCGGTTTCTGCATTTCTGCGCCTAGATGGCGGTAGGCTGTTTCGGTGGCGGTGCGGCCTCTTGGGGTGCGGTTAATCAGGCCGTTCATCAGGAGGTAGGGCTCGTATACTTCTTCCAGGGTTCCGGAATCTTCTCCCAGGGCCGCTGCCAGGGTGTCCAGTCCTACGGGGCCGCCGGAAAATTTCTCTATAATCATTAACAGAATGTTCCTGTCGTTCTGGTCCAGTCCCAGCTTGTCTACGTCCATAATATCCAGGGCAAAATCAGTTACCTCCCTGGTAATGACCCCGTCATATTTCACCTGGGCAAAGTCCCTGACACGCTTTAACAGCCGGTTGGCAAGCCTGGGAGTTCCCCTGGAACGCCTGGCCAGCTCCATGGCTCCCCCTGCTTCGATTTCCACCCCCAGCACCTTGGCGGAGTGGAGAATGATGATTTTTAACTCCTCCGGCGTGTAAAATTCCAGTCTCTGAATCACGCCGAACCGGTCCCTTAAGGGAGCTGTGAGAAGTCCGGCCCTGGTGGTGGCTCCCACCAGGGTAAAATGGGGCAGGTCCAGACGTATGGACCTGGCAGTGGAATCCTTTCCCAGCATAATATCAATGGCAAAATCTTCCATGGCCGGGTACAGCACCTCCTCCACCTGACGGTTCAGACGGTGTATCTCGTCCACAAACAGCACATCCCCCTCCTGGAGATTGTTCAGAATGGCTGCCATCTCCCCAGGCTTCTCAATGGCAGGGCCGCTGGTTACCTTCATATTGGTGCCCATTTCATTGGCAATAATGCCCGCCAATGTGGTCTTGCCCAGTCCCGGAGGGCCGTAAAACAGCACATGGTCCAGGGGCTCCCCCCTGGTCTTGGCTGCTTCTATATAGATGTTCAGTGTGGACTTAATCTTCTCCTGGCCCACATAATCCCTGAGGCATTGGGGACGGAGCGTTGTCTCTATGCGCTCGTCCTCCGCCGTCACTTCCGTTGTTATAATCCTGCGTTCCATTTACACCTCTATATATCCCAATCTCACGTTTCCAAAACAGTACCGCAGCGTGGCAAAAAGCAATTTTCTGACACGCCCTACAGGAAGGACAGATGCTTAAGGGACGCCTTCAGCACATCCTCCGACGTCATACCGTCCGTCACCTCCACCTGCTTCACTGCCCTGGACGCCTCCGTGTTGGTGTAGCCAAGGGCTACCAGCGCCTGGACAGCCTCCCTGGCCGCTTCCGCCAGACCGGATGCGAAAACGCCTGTATCCGCAGCATCCAGGCCGGCTGAACCAGCCATATTGCCCAGCACATCGTCCATGGATATCTTGTCCTTCAAATCCAGTATCAGGCGCTGGGCCGTCTTATTGCCGATGCCCGGCGCTTTGGCCAGGGCCTTCACATCCTCGCTGACAATAGCCAGACGCAGGTCGTCCGGACGGAGCACGGAGAGAATTCCAAGTGCACCCTTTGGTCCAATCCCGTTCACGCCGAGAAGCTGCCTGAACATGTCCCTGTCCTGGCTGTGGAGGAAGCCGTACAGCGTCATGGCATCCTCCCTTACCTGAAAATATGTATAAACCGTCACCTCTTTCCCCATTCCCGGAAGCTCCGGAAGAAGGGATACCGGCACATGGATGGCCAGGCCCACATGACCTGCCTCCACCACGATAACGTCTTCCTCAATGGCCATGAGAGGCCCTTTTACGTAAGAAATCATATATTATTCCTGTTCTTTCTCTCTCTGATGTCCTGCCCTTCATCATATCATACCCATGAATCCAATGCAAGTCTGCCGAACAAATATTCTGTTTTGCGCCAAAGTGAGTCATCAAACACTTGCACTCCCGGATTTTTTAGTATAAACTAACCCATGGAGGATGTCCGGAATATATATGATTTCTATTTGTCCTCTGTCAAAAAAGGAGTGATTACCCATGATAACCATCAAACATCCTGTTGATTTACCAGATACATATCCGCTGGAACGCATAGGGGCGCTGAGGGACCTGCTGTTTTTCGATATAGAAACCACTGGTTTTTCCGGTGACACCTCCCAGCTGTACCTTATCGGCTGCACATACCATGACGGCTTTGGATGGAGGCTCATACAGTGGTTTGCCGACACCCGCGAATCCGAGCGGGAGCTTCTGACGGCCTTCTTCACCTTTATGGAGCGTTTTAAGATACTGGTCCACTTTAACGGCGACGGCTTTGATATCCCCTATCTTTTAAAATGCTGCCGCCGGCTGGGCCTGCCCTATGATTTTGACCGCATAAAAAGCGTGGATATCTACAAAAAAATAAAGCCCTACCGCAAACTGCTGGGCCTTGAAAACATGAAACAGAAATCCATAGAGCAGTTCCTCGGCATTGCCAGGGAGGACAAATACAACGGCGGACAGCTCATAGAGGTTTACCGTGAATACCTGGCCACCCGTGAATCCTTCCTGTACGACCTGCTGGTTCTCCACAATGAGGACGACCTGAAGGGCATGCCCTCCATCCTGCCCATCCTGGGCTATGCGGATATGATGGAGGCCCCGTTTACGCTGGAAGGCCAGCAGCTCTTTTCCTGCGACAGCTTGACCGGCAGTGCCTGCCCCTTCCTCAACCTGACCTGGAAAAGCCCCTGCAGTATCCCGGTGCCCCTGGAATATGACAGCGCCCCGGTAAGCCTGGAGCTGAACCAGGATACCCTGGTATGCAATATTGCCCTTTACCAGGGAGAACTCAAGTACTTTTACGCCAATTATAAGGACTATTACTACCTGCCCATGGAAGACACGGCCATCCATAAAAGCGTGGGAGAGTATGTGGACAGGAACGCCCGCACAAAGGCCACAGCCAGGACCTGTTACACGAAAAAACAGGGACTCTTTCTCCCCCAGTTCGGCTCCCTCTGGTCCCCTGCCCTTATGCCGGAATACAAGGCTCCTCTCACCTATGCTGAATATGAACCGGAAATGCTGTCCGGCTGCGGCATGGCTGACGCCTACGCCAGACAGATTCTCACTTATGTGAGTCAGGCAAAGGAGACTTGATATCCTGCCTGTCCGCCGCCGGCCGCGAAACAGCCTCACCACATCCGGCATACCGCAGACAGCCTTACCACATCTGCACCTCCGGGCAGCCTTACCATGTAAAGCTGCCCGCCTCAGGTCTGCATTTTACTTACATCTCACTTTTCCCCTTCCATCCATCGCTGTCCCTGTATACCCCCATGGACTGTTCCAACACCTCTGACATCTGTTTGGAATCCATTTCCCTTATCTGTTCCAGACTTCCGTCCTCCCCTCTCACCATAAGCAGGCAGGTGGTATCCTCTCCTGCGGTAAAGGCGCTGTTTACATAAGTTCCGCATCCTCCGGTATCCCGGATGGCCTCCACCAGTTTTCCGTTATAGGAGAGGTATCCTGTATCCTGGTCCAGGCTCAGTCCGTACTGGCCGTATTCCTTTATGAATCCCCTTCCCTGCGCCCTTCGGCGGTCGGCGTCCGATGCCTGTTTCAGATAATCCGTCCTTTCCACCTCCCGGAAACCGGTCAGTTTCCCGGCGCTGTCCCGTTCCGCTTTCAGACAAATGCTTCCGGCCAAATCATTCATCTGGTTAAATACACCCGGTGCATACTCATCTATGAAATACCCCACCCCGGTGCTGTTGTATGTAATCACATCCGTACCGGCGATATAATACAGCCCCAGTTCCTGATACTCCCCGAACTGCGGAGTCTCATAAAGCATCCGGGCAGGACTTTCCTCCCCTGTTTCTCCGGACCGGCCCTGTATCCCTTCCTTTGGGGATGCAAACACGGTCATGGACAAAGTCATCACCAATATACTGCAAACAATTCCGATTTTATTTCGTTTTCTGCCTCTCATAAGTACCATTATCCTTTCTTTAACCGGGCTCTTTCCAAAGCCGTTGTACAGTAATGAAACCCTGCGTCCCTTCTCTGCAAACCGCAGCAGGGTCATGGCATAGGCAATCCGCCCCTTCCGGTCCATTCCCCTGACCGCCCTCTCATCACAGGACAGCTCCATATCACGGTTAAAGCAATACCACATCACCCAGGCCATGGGATTAAACCAATGGATGCACACAGCAGCAAACACCAGGATTTTCCACAGGTTATCAAAACGTCTTATATGCACATACTCATGCCGTAAAACATGCTCCAGCGATTTCCTGTCATCCAGGTCCATCTCTTTTGGAAACACAATTCCGGGATTTATTATCCCGCAGGTCACAGGTGAGGCAATCCGGTCAAAATACAGAAACCGGACGTTTCTCCCGACCGGATGGGATGCTTTCCACTCTTCCAGAAATTGATTTCCCTCCAAAGGCATGGACTCATTGATTCTAAGCAGCTGCCTGATATAAGCAACGGCCCCTGAAAACAACAGTGCCAAAGCCACATCAGCCCATATCAGGGTGCACCACCATGAAATCCGGTCATATGCTCCCGCTGCCATTTCTTCCCTGGATTCTGCATCATCCCTTCCGGTCTCCTGAAAATCCAGGTGCGCCCCCATATTACCGCCATTTTCCAGAGCTGATTCCAGTGAAAATACGGGCAGCTGTATCGGCAGGCTCACAGGCAGCAGCATTCTGACAGCAGCCACAAACCAGAGGGCAAACAAAAAACCTGCGGGGAACAGCCTTCTTCCCACACGGCGCAGCAGCCATATGACGGCAATCAGCATACCTGCTGATATGCTCATCTGTAATAGATTCATCCTTCCTCCTGTTCCATGGATATCAGCATCTGCTTAAGCTCGTCCAGTTCTTTCCCGGACAAATCCTGTCCCGATAAAAAGGCTGCAAAAAACTCAGCTTTAGAGCCGTCAAACATCCTGTCAATCAGTTCCTCTGTCTCCGCTGCCTGAATCTCCTGCCTGGTCACGGCTGCCCTGCACAGAAAGTTGGGCTCCAGACGTACCACTGCTCCCTTATCAATACATTTCTTAATGACCGTATAGGTTGTATTGCGGTTCCAGCCAATCTCATCCTTCAGCATTTTAGCCATCTGCCCGGCCGTACAGTCACCGTGCTTCCACAGTGTTTCCATGATTTTAAGTTCAGAGTCAAATAACTTCAGTTTCATACTAACTCCTTTCAATGACTATTGCAATAGTTATCACACCTTCAGACTATCACAATAGTCACTCCTTGTCAATGACTATTTTAATAGTCACGCAAATCTGCCGCACCCAGCCTGCCCCCAATCAAAAGAAGCCCTGTCAAAAAGACAGGACTCCTAAAACGGCATCACCGCATTATTCTATTAGTACCGCCCTACTTTCTGGGCAGGGCCGCCCGGTACGTCTCTCCCACCGTATTGCCGGAATAGGCAGCATACATATGGGTGGTGGTGGAATCTGAATGTCCCAGCATGGCCTGGACCGCATGGATGTCCGCACCACCCCGAATCAGATGGGCAGCAAAGGAATGGCGCAGGGTATGGGGGGTTATGTCCGCCTGGATGCCGGCCTTTTCCCCGTAGTACTTGATGATTTTCCAGAACCCCTGACGGCTCATGGCCTTTCCGCTGCAATTGGTGAACAGCCACTGGGACTCCTTCCCCTTAAGCAGCTCATCGCGGCCCTTTTCCAGATACACGCCCAAAGCCTGCTTGGCCGGTTTGCCAAAGGGAACCATACGCACCTTCTGGCCGTCCCTGCATGTGATGTATCCCACCTGCATGTTCAGGTCCGAAAGCTCCAGCCCGATTAGCTCCGACACACGTATGCCTGTGGCATACAACAGCTCCAGCATGGCCTTGTCCCGTATCTCCTTGGATGTTGTCATACCGGGCTGGTCCAACAGGGCGTTGACCTCGTTGACGCTCAGTATAACGGGAGCCTTCTTTTCAATCTTGGGCGCTTTCAGGAGCTCCGCCGGGTCCTTGCGGATTCGTCCTTCTTTGAACATGAAATTGAAAAATGCCTTCATGGAGGCCAGTTCCCTGGATATGGTGGTAGTGGCCTTTCCCTCCTTTTCCAAAAAAAGGATATATGAATTCAGACTTGTCTTAGTCACTTTTTCAACTTCCGTTATTCCTTTATCCTCCAGAAAGGATGCCAGCTGCATCAGGTCCCTCTGGTAGGAAATTTCCGTGTTCCTGGAGGTCTTTTTCACATCCCTCAGGTAGCTCACAAAGCTTTTTATATCGGACGTCATATCGCTATTTTCCCCTAACCCGTTTCTCACAAAAAGTAGCCCAAAATCGTATGCTGACTATCATTATATCTGCATTTTTCCATAAAATCAAACACATTTTTCCCACTTTAGGTCCTATTTTTAAGTGATTAACATAATACATACAACATGTTGGAAGGGGGTATTTTTGCATGTCAATATGTTGTAAAGCAATGGTAAAATTTTTTTCTCCCCCAATCCCCAAAAAGCCCTAAAATCCCTTTTCCTTCAATGCTTTTACCAGCTCCACATAAAACTCCACCACATCAAATCCCCTGTAATCCTCGCGCTTTAAATCTATCATGTCGCCATGGGAAATACCTCTGTGCTTCCTGTTGGCAAGAGTGCCTTTAAACTCTCCCCACATGGCGGACTCAGGCGTCACCAAACCGTCGTTTTTGCCGTCCACGGCCCGGATAATGAGATAGGGAAACCATAAAAGGGGGTCGCTGAGGAAATCCCGCATCACCGATGCATAGCTCTGGTAATACACCCCCGGCGCATCCGCCACCTCTTCATTGAAACACAGGCTGTCCCGTGTGCTGAACTGATGGGTGGCCGTATAGAAATCCGGATGGGAATCACCAAACCGGCTGAACCACCTATCAAATATTCCTGCAATGCCGCGGTACAGTCCATCCGGCAGCCTGCATGCGTAATCCACAAACCGGCAGCCCCGGTGGGGCGTATTGATGGTGGTCAGGGACGCTACCATTGGGGCTGCCCCCAGCCTGGATATGGCATACCGGGAATCCAGGCCGCCCTTGGAGTGGGCAATGATATTCACCTTCTCACATCCTGTCTCCCTGCATATGTCCTGTATCTTTCTGCAGATATCATTTGCATTGAACGCAACCGTTGCAAAAGCCTCCTGGTTGCCATAGTAGATATCCGCCCCATACCGGGCCAGCTCCCTTGGAATCCGTCCCCAGTAGTTAAAAAACCGCAGGTCCCTGAAGCCTACCCCGTGTACCAGAAGCAGCGGATACCTGGTACTGCATATCTGTGACTGGGCCCGTACCTGACGCACGGATTCCTTGTAACAGGCAAAATCATATTCCCCATGTACAATCCTCATTGCATAGAGCAGGACCGCCAGGTTAAGCCCGGGAATCCACATGGCCAGAAGCATCAGAATACGGTATTTAAGCCTGAGCCGGACCGAGGTGAAAAATATGCGCAGGATGCCGTTCCACAAGAGGATGAACAGCATAATAATCCCGTAGATGCCGTTCAGCCACAATATCCTCCGGTCATGTACGGCCGGTGCAGCCTTGGGATAAAGACGCCAGAAAACAGCCGCCTGGACCGCAAAACCATACAGGGCAGTGTAGCACAGACTCCTGCCGCCTTCCATGATGGTCACCCGCCACGAGGCATAGAAATCCTTTTTTTCCGGCATAATGTTGTAAGCCATCCAGACCAGCCAGGTACAGGCCAGTCCCGCCGCCAGAAGAACGGTCCGCACTGCGGGTGCAAGGGCGCCTTCAGGCGGCCATATTCCCCCTGCCCACACATAGGCCGCCAGAGGGATATTCACTGCATATGGTATGTAAAAAGCCAGGAACAGCCGTTTCAGGCAGCTGCTGCCTGTTCTCCTCTTCTTCACGTATATCTCTCCTTTTGACCGCCTGTCATAACAGCCGGGCTCCTATAATAACAGCAGAAGGATGCCTGCTGTCAGAAGGAACAGCCCTGCCAATGATTTGCGGTTCAGTTTCTCCCCGTCATCCAAAAATCCCCCATAAGAAGGGAGACACGAAAACCTCCAGAAAGGCCCCTGCCCCGGTAATAACCAGCAGAAGAAGGCCCGGCAGGATATGGAGCTTTTTCTGCACCTGCCCCGACCACCCTGACAGCACGTACCACACCAGGAGATAGACCAGACCATGGGGCAGGACCGTACACAGAAATGCGGCGATTCCCAAAAGCCCCTTGCGTATGGTCAGAACGGACAGGACCACAGCCAGGCTCATTCCGGCATAAAAAGTCAGGAATCCGAAAAGCATCTGGCTGCACACTGTAATTCCGGCCAGCCAGCCTCCGCAGGTCTCAAGGGCCCGCTGTCTGAATACGGTCATGAATTCCTTCACGCCCCGGGTTCCTCCCCCAAAGGTACCCGCCGCCCCAAGGATACATCCCTGCACCGTAGGACCTCCAAATGCCAGCGCGGCCGCCGTACCGCAAAAAATCCCTGCCGCAAAGCAGAACAACAGCCAGTCCTCATAGGTGAGCGTCCCCAGACGCAGCCTGAACCACCTCATTCCCATGCACCATCCTCCTGTCCCAGTTTACAGGTAAGAAACATAACCGCTGCAGCTTCTCCCCCTCTACTGTATGACAGGAATCCATGGTTTATGACTTAGAGCATACTGTCCTTTTTATCCACGGAACGGTATTTCCTGGCATAAGCCATTATGGCGGCAATGGTCTTGCCGTCCGTAATCTTTCCGGTATATATCATTTCCTCCAGTTCCTCCAGGGTGCAGGGAACCACATTAATTACCTCGTCCTCGTCCAGATGCTGGTGGGAGGGAATCAGGTTGTGGGCCACAAATATGTCAATGGCTTCGTCGCAGAATGCCACGGTTGTGGTAAGACTCATAAGGTATTCAAGCTTCTCCGGTGATTCCACCTTAAAACCGGTCTCCTCCTCCAGCTCCCGGAACGCACACTCCACCTTGGGCTCTCCCGGCTCATCCAGCTTGCCCGCAGGAATCTCCAGGGTGTAGCGGTCCAGGGCATTGCGGTACTGGCGCACCATAAGGATTTTACCATCACCGGCAACCGGCAGAACAGCTGCCGCCCCATCGTGATGGATGAAATCCCATTTTGCCTCATGGCCGTTCGCCAGGACTGTATCCTCATATATCTTAAGGATATTTCCCTTATATTTAAGCTGGCGGTCCAGCCGCACAACCGGTATCTCCGTGTTCTTTTCCTTGTCTTCCATGTCTGTTCCTTCCTCTCTCTGATAATTCGTATATATTTTCTATTTCATACGCTGTGTCTTTTCATAGCAGGCATCAGCCGCCTTGATGACCGCGTTTCTCAGGCCATGCTCTTCCAGGGCCGACACGCCTGCAATGGTAGTTCCCCCAGGGGAGCACACCTCGTCCTTCAGCTGTCCCGGATGTTTTCCCGTCTCCAGTATCATTTTAGCGCTTCCCAAAACAGTCTGGGCAGCCATGGCATAGGCTGTCTTTCTGGGAAGGCCGTATTTGACCCCGCCGTCAGCCAGGGCCTCAATGAACATGTACACAAAGGCCGGCGAACTTCCGCTGACGCAGCCAACCGCATCCATGAGCCGTTCCTCCACCAGCTCCACTCTTCCGCAGTGGGAAAATATGGCCTGGATTGTTTCCATTTCCTCCTGGGTGTAAACTAAATCCCCATAAGCCACGCCTGTCATTCCCTCTCCCAGCATGGCAGGCGTGTTGGGCATGGCCCTTACCACCCGCACATTTCCTCCCAGACGCTCCGCGATATTGGCGATGGTAACGCCGGGGGCCAGGGAAATCACCACCTGCTCCGGTGTCACCGCCCCCCTGATTTCTGAGAACACTGCCTCAAAATACTGGGGCTTTACTGCCAGAATCAGGTATTTCACTGCCTCTGCGCATTCCCTGTTGGAATCAGCGTGTTTTACCTTTGTCCTGGCTGTCACTGCCTCCATCTTTTCCCGGCGGGCCGACGAAAATATCATATTCTCAGGGCTGTATACCTTTAGAAGCCCGTTTAAAATGGCGCTTCCCATATTTCCCATTCCTATGAATCCTATCTCTGCCATCCTGCATACCTCCTTATCATGAACTTTCAAACCGCAGCAAAGCCCCGGCAGACTGCCTTCTGCAGTGCGCCAGGGCTTCCGGGCATACCTGATGCCTCTTCACTCATCAGTCAATATCTTTGAGTATATCACAAAAATCAAATGTAGCAAAGTAATCCTCAGGAGTTTCTGCCCTGCGTATCATTTCCACAGTGCCGTCCTCCTTTAACAGAAGCTCCGCTGATTTAAGCTTGCCGTTATAATTATACCCCATGGCAAATCCGTGGGCCCCTGCATCGTGGATAAACAGAAGGTCCCCCTTCCTGATTTCCGGAAGCATACGGTCAATGGCAAACTTATCATTGTTCTCGCACAGGGAGCCTGCCACGTCATACATATGGGTACAGGGCTCATCCTCCCGGCCCATGACAGTGATGTGATGGTAAGCGCCGTACATGGCCGGCCGCATCAGATTCACGGCGCAGGCATCCACGCCCACATACTCCTTGTACGTGTGTTTCTCATGGATGGCCTTTGTCACCAGGGCGCCGTAAGGTCCCATCATGAAACGTCCCAGCTCCGTGCACAGGGCCACATCATCCATGCCCGCAGGAACCAGAATCTCCTCATAGACCTTTCTTACCCCGTCGCCAATGGCCAGGATATCATTGGGCTCCTGGTCCGGGCGGTAGGGAATGCCGATGCCCCCGGATAAATTGATGAACGCGATATGGACGCCTGTCTCCTCTTTCAGCTTAACCGCCAGCTCAAACAGGATTTTCGCCAGCATAGGGTAATACTCGTTGGTCACGGTATTGCTGGCCAGGAACGCATGAATGCCGAAATGCTTTGCGCCCTTTTCCTTCAGAATCCGGAAAGCCTGCCCAATCTGCTCTGTGGTCATGCCGTATTTGGAATCCCCCGGATTATCCATGATGTCATTGCTTATTTTAAACAGGCCGCCCGGATTAAAACGGCAGCTGATGGTTTCCGGAATATACCCCAGGGTGTCCTCCAGACACTGTATATGCGTGATGTCGTCCAGGTTAATGATGGCACCCAGCTTCTCTGCATAGGCAAACTCCTCAAGGGGCGTATCATTGGAGGAAAACATGATGTCCGGCCCGGAAAAACCGCAGGCCTTTGACATCATTAACTCTGTCATGGACGAGCAGTCCGTGCCGCACCCCATGTCCTTCAGTATGTTTAGCAGAAATGGGTTAGGCGTTGCCTTGACTGCAAAATATTCCTTATATCCCCTGTTCCAGGAAAATGCCTGCTTAAGCCTTGCGGCGTTCTCCCTGATTCCCTTCTCATCGTACAGATAAAAAGGCGTGGGGTATGTCTTCTCAATCTCCCTTAATTGTTCCAGTGTCACGAATGGCTTCTTATCCATTATCTATCTGTCTCCTTTCCCTTTTTTCGCAAAAAGCCTGTCAGGAAGTACAATATGTACAATTGTACTCCCGGGCAGACTTCCTTGTCCAGTGTTTTATTCGATATTGATGACTCTCATAATATTGGTCTGGGTGGCGGCCTCATGGCGTCTTGCGTAGGTCACGACCCCGGCTGTAATGACTGCCAGCTCGCCCTCATCCACAAGACCTCTGTCCTTAAGCTCTTCCACGGAGTTCTCAATCAGTTCGTCTGTGGACTCTGCGCGGCGTGACCATACCGGTACAACGCCCCACTGAAGCTGCATCTGGCGTACGGTAGCCATGCTGGGGGACATGCCGATGATTCTTGCGCCCGGCCTCCATTTGGAGAGCATCTGTGTGGTAAAGCCTGTGATGCTGGGAGCAATGATTACATCTGCATTCAGGTCATGGGCGGTTGACACAGAGGCAAAGCACACGGCGTTGGAAACATTCTTCATGTTCTGCTCTGTTACCTTCCTCTGGCGGTACCCTGCATAATCCAGATGCGACTCTGTTTCCAGGGCAATGGATACCATCATCCGCAGTGCTTCCACAGGATACTTGCCCATGGCTGTCTCGCCGGAAAGCATCACTGCGTCCGTGCCGTCATACACTGCATTGGCAACGTCCGTCACCTCAGCTCTGGTAGGTCTTGGGTTGCGAATCATGGAATCCAACATCTGGGTGGCTGTAATAACAATCTTACATGCCTCGTTGCACTTGCGGATAATCTTCTTCTGGATGTGGGGAACCTTCTCAGCCGGTATCTCCACGCCCATGTCGCCTCTGGCTACCATGATGCCGTCCGCCGCCTCAATGATGGCGTCCAGGTTCTCAATGCCCTCAGCGTTCTCAATCTTTGCAATGACCTTCATGCTGGAACCCTGCTCATCCAGCATTGTCTTGATTTCCCTGATGCAGTCAGCCGTACGCACAAAGGAGGCCGCGATAAAGTCAAAGCCCTGTCTGATTCCGAAACGGATATCCTCTTTGTCCTTATCTGTCAGGGCAGGAAGCTTAATCTTCACATTGGGAACATTGACGCCCTTTTTCTCTCCCAGCTCGCCGCCGTTGATAACCTCACAGACAATATCCGTGTCCTTCACCTCACGCACTTCCAGCTCAATCAGTCCGTCGTCAATGAGAATCCGGTTGCCCGCTGTCACATCTGCATTCAGCCCGCTGTAATTGATATAGCCGATGGTATCGTCTCCCACCAGCTCCCTGGTGGTCAGGGTATAGGTCTGGCCTTCCTTCAGCGTCACCTTTTTACCGTCCTTCAGCTGTCCGGTGCGAATCTCCGGTCCCTTTGTATCCAAAAGCGCCGCAACCGGGATATCCAGCTCCTTGCGCACTTCCTTTAACAGCTCCAGGCGTCCCAGATGCTCGTCGTAATCTCCGTGGGAAAAGTTAAAACGGGCCACATCCATACCATTTCTGGCAAGCTCCATCATAACGTTTTTGTCGCTGGTATTGGGGCCCATCGTACAGATAATCTTGGTTTTTTTCATGTTTCTTCCTCCATAAAATTGTGAGAGTTTATAGTGTAACGGTTGGTTCAGACGTGAAAATCGGAATTATGATTGGGGGGAATCCGATTTTTTCACGTGCTGGTGTGTATATAAATGATCCATGCAGTACTCATAGCTGCCTTCACATTTGGAACAGTAACGGAACTCCATGCCGGGACTTTCCTCGTCCGTCCTGCCGCAGACCGCGCACTTGTGGTGGGTGCGGTTTACCGGCCGCATGGTCTTTACCTTGAAATCCTGCCTGCGCTTCACTTCCTTGGGACTGTACTTTTTAAAGTCCTTTGTCATCAGGAAGAAAATAATGAAGTTGGCCAGGGACAGGAAAATGGCGATTCTCTGTGGGAAACTGCCGTATACAAATCCGAATACCAGGAAAAAGGCGTCAAACAGCGCCAGCCATTTGGCCTTAATGGCAAGTACGAAATAAATATAAAAGTATTCCTCCGGGAAAATCACCGCATAAGCCAGGAATATGGACATACTCAGGTACGTGGTGTCCAGGTGCATATCCCAGCCCCATATAAAATACACGATGAACTCGGCAAGTATGATACCGATGGCTCCCATAAAAAAGAACACATTAAAGCGGAATGCGCCCCACACCGCCTCCAGGGAACGTCCCAGGGAATAGTACATGAGCGCTGCAAATATAATCCAGAATGGACTCAATGTGGGCGGGTACAGCAAAAATGTCACCAGCCTCCAGACCTGCCCGTGAAGAATGGCCTCCGCGTCCAGGCTCAGGTACCGGGTAAAAAACATGGGGTCCATGTACATCATGACAAATCCCATGATATACATAATAATGATGTAATACATCAGGTTGTGGATGGCATATTTGCCAAACCTTCTCTCAAGCTTATAAAAAAATCTCATCCTATCATCCTTTTCATCTGCCTGTATGGTTTTAATCAGAACAGGTCTTTCTTATTAAATATATACGCAACAAACAGTGACAGCAGCAGGGTCAGGCCCAGTACAATGGCAAAACCATAGGGACTGTCTGCAAAAGGCATGCCGTGGGAGTTTACGTTCATGCCGTAGAAGCTGGCTATCATGGTTGGTATGGAAAGCACGATGGTAACCGTAGCCAGAAACTTCATGACAATATTCAGGTTGTTGGAAATGACCGACGCAAATGCATCCATGGTGCCGCTCAGGATGCCGCTGTATATGTTGGCCATCTCAATGGCCTGCTTGTTCTCCACAATTACATCCTCCAGCAGGTCCGTGTCCTCCGGATACTTCTTTATCTTCTCAATGCGGAGCAGCTTCTCCAGCACCACCTCGTTGGAACGAAGGGATGTGGTAAAGTATACCAGGGACTTCTCCAGCTCCAAAAGCTCAATCAGCTCCTCATTCTTCTGGGACTGGTGGAGCTTGCGCTCAATGACTTCGCTTTTTTTGTCTATAATCCGGAGGTACTGCAGGAACTGGGTAGCGTTTTTATAGAGAATCTGCAGGATGAACCTGGTTTTCATGAAGGTATGGAAATCCCTTACCCTCCCGTCCATAAAGGAAGTGAGCACTGGCGTTTCCTCCAGGCAGACCGTAATCAGCACATCCTTGGTGGTGATGATGGCCAGAGGTATGGTGACAAACCAGTCCTTGCCGTTGCGCTCCTCAATGGATGGAATGTCCACCAGAATCAGGGTGTAATCATCCTCCACCTCTATACGGGACCGCTCCTCCTCATCCAGAGGCGCCCGCAAATGGTCCGGGTCTATCTGATAGGCATCTGCAATGTCAATGATTTCTGAGGCTGTAGGGTTTGTTAACGCAATCCAGCAGCCAGGCTGCATCTCTTCCTTTTCGTGCATAGCACCGTCTTCGGTCTTAAAAATCCGTATCATGCGAACTCTCCCCCATTTTGAAATTATACGTTCTCATTATAGTGACTGCCCCCGCTTTTGTCAAATGAAATAGCCTTCCATTTTCTATTATACCGAATATTTTTCAGATAGAATACATAAATTTTACCTGGACAGGAAAAAGGAGTCCATAGAAACATGCACAATTTTCGCCATTTCTTCACGATTTTTTAACGCCTGTCCCCAATTGTATTTATACTTGTTTTATGTTAAACTCTACTATGAATGTCCAGCATTTCAATGCCGGAATTTGTTGCATAAGTCACAGTATTCCCCATAAAACTGTATTATGATACATGTAAAACAGCTTTACGGTCTCCCAGTACTGCAGGGCATGGTTTTTACCCCATGCATGGCAGAACAGCCGTCAAGTTACAAAGGAGGTCAGGGTAAAACCCCGCATATATGAACTTACATACAAATACCCTTACGCTTGGAATCGATATCGGTTCCACAACCGTCAAAGTTGCACTGTTAAATCAGGCTTCCCATATAGTATTCTCCGATTATGAACGCCATTATGCCAATATACAGGAAACTCTGGCGGGACTTTTAAAAAAAGCCCGTGAGATAACCGGTCCTGTCCAGGTAATCCCTGTCATAACCGGTTCCGGAGGACTTACGCTTTCCTCCCACCTGGATGTTCCCTTTGTCCAGGAGGTGGTGGCTGTTGCCTCTGCGCTTCAGGACTATGCGCCTCAGACCGATGTTGCCATTGAGCTGGGCGGTGAGGACGCCAAAATCATCTATTTCACCGGAGGCATCGACCAGAGAATGAACGGAATCTGTGCGGGAGGCACCGGTTCTTTTATTGACCAGATGGCCGCCCTGCTTCAGACAGACGCATCCGGCCTTAACGATTACGCAGAACATTACAAGGCCATTTATCCCATCGCGGCCCGCTGCGGCGTGTTTGCGAAATCCGATATACAGCCTTTGATTAACGAGGGCGCCACCAGAGAGGACCTGGCTGCATCCATTTTCCAGGCCGTGGTCAACCAGACCATCAGCGGCCTGGCCTGCGGCAAACCCATACGCGGAAATGTGGCGTTTTTAGGCGGTCCCCTCCACTTCCTGCCCCAGCTTCGGGAAAGCTTTATCCGCACGCTGCGCTTAACACCGGAGCAGGTCATTGCGCCGGACCACTCCCACCTCTTCGCGGCCGTGGGAGCAGCCATGAATCCCCAGGAACACCAGGAGGCCGTTGCCCTGGAAACCCTGATTCAGCGGCTGTCCTCAGGTATTAAGATGGATTTTGAGGTAAAGCGCATGGCCCCCCTCTTTAAGGACCAGGAAGACTACAGCCAGTTCTGTGCCCGCCATGCCAGCAATCATGTAAAGAGCGCCGGCCTTTCCTCCTACCAGGGGTGCTGCTACCTGGGCATTGACGCCGGCTCCACCACCACCAAGGCGGCGCTGGTAGGCGAGGACGGCACCCTGCTGTACCGCTTCTATGACAATAACAACGGAAGCCCCCTGGCCACTGCCATCCGGGCCATCCGGGAGATAAAGGACCAGCTGCCTGAAAGCGCCCGCATTGCCTACTCCTGCTCCACGGGTTACGGCGAAGCCCTGTTAAAGGCAGCGCTGATGCTGGATGAGGGCGAGGTTGAAACCATCTCCCACTACTATGCCGCCGCCTTCTTTGAGCCGGATGTGGACTGTATCCTGGACATCGGCGGACAGGACATGAAATGCATCAAGATTAAGGACGGCACGGTTGACAGCGTACAGCTCAACGAGGCCTGCTCCTCCGGCTGCGGCTCCTTCATCGAGACATTTGCCAGGAGTCTGAACTACAGTGTGGAGGATTTTGCCAGGGAAGCCCTGTTTGCTGAAAATCCCACGGACCTGGGCACCCGCTGCACGGTGTTTATGAATTCCAATGTAAAGCAGGCCCAGAAGGAAGGGGCCACCGTGGCAGACATCTCCGCGGGTCTGGCCTACTCCGTTATCAAGAACGCATTATTTAAGGTAATTAAGATTACAAACGCTTCCGACCTTGGGAACCACGTGGTGGTTCAGGGCGGCACCTTCTACAACGACGCCGTGCTCAGAAGCTTTGAAAAAATATCAGGATGCCAGGCAGTGCGCCCGGACATCGCAGGCATCATGGGCGCCTTTGGCGCAGCCCTTATTGCCAGGGAGCGGTATCACATGGCCAATGAACCGGAGACTTCCATGCTCTCCCTTGAAAAAATCATCGCTCTTAAGTACAGCACCTCCATGACACGCTGCAGGGGCTGCAACAACCACTGTGTGCTGACCATCAACCAGTTCGGAAGCGGACGCCGCTTTATCTCAGGCAACCGCTGCGAACGAGGACTCGGCCTTGAAAAAGCCAAAAAGGAGATACCCAACCTCTTCGATTACAAGTATCACAGGATGTTTGACTACGAATCCCTGCCCCTGGACCAGGCGGACCGCGGTTCTGTGGGCATTCCGAGGGTGCTTAACATGTACGAGAACTTCCCCTTCTGGGCTGTGTTCTTTAAAAAGCTGCGCTACCATGTAGTGCTGTCCCCCCAGTCCACCAGGCAGCTCTATGAGCTGGGAATCGAATCCATTCCCAGTGAATCCGAGTGTTATCCTGCCAAGCTGGTGCACGGACACGTAACCTGGCTCATCAAGCAGGGCGTGAAGTTCATCTTCTACCCCTGTATCCCTTATGAGCGCAATGAAAGCCCGGACGCCGGCAACCACTACAACTGCCCCATGGTCACCTCCTATGCGGAGAACATTAAGAATAACGTGGAGGCCCTGGCCGAGGAAAACGTGCATTTCATGAACCCCTTCATGGCATTTACCAATGAGGATATTCTCACCGATGCCCTTGTAAAGGAATTTTCCGGAACATTCCAGATTCCGGCTGCCGAGGTCAGGATGGCATCCCATGCAGCCTGGCAGGAGCTGACCGCCTCCCGTGACGACCTGATGAAAAAGGGGGAGGAAACCCTGGCCTGGATGAAGGAACATGGAAAAAGGGGGATTGTCCTGGCCGGCAGGCCCTACCATGTGGACCCTGAGATTCACCACGGCATACCGGAGCTGATTACCTCCTATGGATTCGCTGTACTCACCGAGGACTCCGTATCCCACCTGGGAAGGGTGGAACGGCCTCTGGTGGTGACGGACCAGTGGATGTACCACTCCCGTCTCTACGCGGCAGCCAGCTTTGTGAAGACCCAGGATAACCTGGATTTGATTCAGCTTAACTCCTTTGGATGCGGACTGGACGCAGTGACCACCGACCAGGTGGCTGATATCCTGACCCATTCCGGCAAGATTTATACGGTACTGAAGATTGACGAGGTCAATAACCTGGGGGCAGCCAGGATACGAATCCGTTCCCTGATTGCAGCCTTAAAGGTCCGGGACCAGAGACATTTTGAGCGTAAGGTGGTGTCCAGCGCTTACCACCGGGTAATGTTCACCAAGGAGATGAAAAAGGATTATACCCTTCTCTGCCCCCAGATGTCTCCCATCCATTTTGACCTTCTGGAGCCGGCCATCCGCTCCTTTGGTTATAAGATTGAAGTACTGCAGAACCACAACCGCAACGCCGTGGATGTGGGACTCCAATATGTAAATAACGACGCCTGCTATCCGTCCCTCATTGTCATCGGACAAATCATGGACGCCCTGCTTTCAGGCAGGTACGACCTGGACCACACAGCTGTCCTCATGAGCCAGACCGGCGGCGGCTGCCGTGCTTCCAACTACATCGGCTTCATCCGCAGGGCCCTGGAAAAGGCGGGAATGCCCCAGATACCGGTTATCTCCGTCAATGCCAACGGCATGGAAACCAACCCCGGCTTCACCTTCACCGTGCCCCTGCTGACAAAGGCCATGCAGGCCATTGTGTACGGCGATATCTTCATGCGGGTGCTCTATGCCACCCGGCCCTATGAGGCGGAACAAGGCAGCGCCAATGCACTGCATGAAAAATGGAAGGCCCGCTGCATTGCCTCCCTGTCCAAGAGGAATGCCGCCATGGTGGAATTCGGACGCAATATAAAGGGAATCATCCGGGACTTTGACGCCCTTCCAAGGCTGGATGTAAAGAAGCCGAAGGTGGGCATTGTAGGGGAAATCCTGGTGAAATTCTCACCTCTGGCCAACAACCACATTGTGGAGCTGCTGGAATCCGAGG
Source organism: Clostridium sp. 1001283B150225_161107_B6 (assembly GCF_015556325.1). Taxonomy (NCBI): domain Bacteria; kingdom Bacillati; phylum Bacillota; class Clostridia; order Eubacteriales; family Clostridiaceae; genus Clostridium; species Clostridium sp. 1001283B150225_161107_B6. The sequence continues at coordinate 154,508 of NZ_JADNMD010000008.1, forward strand.
GCGCCGAGGCAGTGATGCCCGACTTGATGGATTTCCTGCTGTACTCCTTCTATAACAGCAATTTCAAGGCCGAACACCTGGGCTCAAAGAAATCCACAGCCAGGCTGTGCAACGCCGGAATTGCCCTGTTAGAGTACTTCCGCAGGACAGCCCGAAAGGAGCTGACAGCCAGCGTGCATTTCACGCCTCCGTCAGCCATCAATGAACTGGCCCAGATGGCCAAGGGCTTTGTATCCCTGGGCAACCAGACCGGCGAGGGATGGTTCCTGACCGGCGAGATGCTGGAGCTGATTCACAGCGGCGTAAACAACATTATCTGTACCCAGCCCTTTGGATGCCTGCCCAATCACATTGTAGGAAAAGGCGTTATCAAGGAACTGCGCCGGAATTATCCCCAGTCCAATATCATTGCCGTGGACTATGACCCCGGGGCCAGCGAAGTGAACCAGCTGAACCGAATCAAGCTGATGCTGGCAACCGCCCAGAAGAACCTGAAAACAGAGATATCCAGGGAGGACCGTGGAAACGGAAGGCGGCCGGTGGCCACCTTAAGCCCCTGCCTGGGAACCATGTCGCATACATAGGCCCATAGTAAAATAAATCACCAAAAACAGGCATTAAAAAATCCCTGCCGTCCAATGAAGATATCAGCTCATCGATACTTCTGGAGGCGGGGATTTATTTGTTTTTATACTCCCGTTTTATTCCGGAAACAGCGGCACAATCCGTTTTGCAGTCACCTGCACCAATCCCATATCCGACATCTTTGCATCGGGTATAACCGGAAGGGCCAGGGTCACAATGCGCAGCAGGGGATTTTCCATGTTGGTCAGGCCCAGGGCCCGGTTGGCATCCTTCATCGCAGCGCTGTCCTCTGCCAGCTCCTCTGCCGGTTTAAGGGACATAAGGCCTGCCAGCGGAAGGGCCAGGGTATGAAGGACCTTCTTCTCCTTCACTGCGCACATGCCGCCTCCTGTCCTGGCCAGCTCCTCTGCTGCCATAAGCGCCTCCTCCGGGTCATCATACACAATGGTCAGGTTATGGCTGTCATGGGATACCGTGGACGCCAGGGCGCCTGTCTTTGTGCCAAAGCCCCTGACCAGGCCCAGGGCTATGTTGTCATTGCCCTTATACCGGTTGACCACGGCCACAAATTTCAGGTCCTCATCACCGTTTATATCAATTCTGCCGTCCTTTACCGGAACTTCCTCACACACAATATCCGTTGTGGATAGGTTCATGTCATAGTATTTCATCAGATTGACCCTGACCGCTCCCTGGGATACCGGAGGATGGATGGTGAAATCCTCCGCAGTCAGCGGCCTTATGTGGACAGAGTTGGCTGACTCCAGCGGATAGGATTTGTCCTCAATATCAGCCAGCAGCCTTCCATCCTGTGCCACCAGCCTTCCTCCATAGAACACATGGCTGGGCGTCAGTTCCCTCAAATCATCTGCCAGCAGCATGTCGGCCGCATATCCCGGCGCAATGGCGCCCAGGTTCTGCAGTCCGGCTTCCCTGGCTGAATTCAGGGTGGCGCTCTTGATGGCCGCCACCGGCTCCATGCCGTATCTTATGGCCGCCCTGACCACATCATTGATATGGCCGTTGCGGAGGATATCATCCGCCTCCCTGTCATCGGTGCACAGGCAGAAATTGTCAAAGAAACGGAAATCCTTAACCCCGCTCCATATGGCCTCCACATTCTTGGTGATGGAGCTGTCCCTGGCATCCACCCTCATGCCGCTTCTCATCTTTTCCCTTGCTTCCTCCGCTGTCCTGGATTCATGGCAGGTATCCGGGCCGCCGCACAGATAAGCGGACAGCATCCTGCCCTCCACAAAGGGGGCGTGGCCCTGAAGGTACAATCCGTGGTCCTCTGCCGTTCTGATAATATCCATCATGCGGTCTCCGCCATGAATCACGTCCAGGTAATCCATAACCTCCGCCAGTCCCACCACGCGCTCAAGCTCTGCCAGCTCCTCAATCTCCGCCGGCCCGAACTCAGCGCCTGCGTGCTCCAGCCCGGGCACGGCAGGCACACAGCTGGGTATATCTATGAGCTGGCGCATGGGAAGTCCCTCTGAAGCTTCGTGCATATAGCGCACGCCCGCAACACCCCACACATTTCCAATCTCATGGGGGTCCGTGATAACAGTGGTGGTTCCCTTTGGAATCACTGCCTTTGCGAAATTCCTGGGCGTCATCATGGAGCTCTCAATGTGCTCATGAGCGTCTATCAGGCCCGGAATCAGGTACTTACCCTGGCCGTCCACCACCTCTTTCGCGAACTGTTCTTCCCCGCCCGGCGCCTTATATTCCACATGGGCAATGAAGCCGTCATATACATATACGCTGGCCGGATAAATTTCCCCTGTAATGACATTGACCAACTGCACATTTTTGATGGCCAAATCACTTTTTATCTCTCCCAGAGCCGCCCTGAGCAGGGCCCTCTTATCTCTTGGCTGTATTTTCATCTCTGTCTTTCCCTTCTTTTATTTGTAAATCCTGTTATTTGAACACAAAATACATAACCAGCGGAATGGCCAGCACATACATGACCGGATGCAGCTCCTTAAACTTACCCGTAGCAGTCTTGATAATGATATACGCCAGGATGCCTGCCGCGATTCCGGCTGCAATGCTTCCGCAGAAAATAACAAACATAATCATGACAAACGGCCCGAAGGCTTCCGTGAAGTCGCTGAAATCAATGTTTCTGATGCCTGATACCATCAGAAAGCCCACAAAGATAAGGGCCGGGCCCGTGGCTGCATCCGGAATCATCAGAATCAGGGGCGAGAAAAATACCATGACCGCAAAAAGAATGGCCACCACAATGCTGGTCAGGCCGGTTCTTCCGCCTGCCTCCACGCCCGAAGTGGATTCCACAAAGGTGGTGATGGTGGTATTTCCGGTACAGGCGCCCACACAGGTACCGATGGCGTCCACCAGGAATGGTTTCTGGATACCCGGCATGTTGCCGTCCTCATCCAGCATACCCGCCTTTCCGGCCACGCCCAGCACGGTTCCCAGTGTGGAGAAAAAGTCCCCGCAAAAGGCAATGAACACATAGATGATGGCCTGGAAGGACAACAGTCCCTTAAAATCAAAGCAGAACACAATATTGCCCCAGGAGGAAAAATCCGGCATCTTGGCAAAGGTGTCCGGCAGGGTGGTCACGCCCAGGGGAATACCCATGACAGTGACGGCAATGATACCCATAAGGATGGCCCCGTTTACCCTGTAGGCTGTCAGAATAGCAATGATAATCAGTCCCAGCAGGGCAATGAATACAGCCGGCTCCTTAAAATTTCCCATACCGATTCCATTGGTAAAGGTGCCGATGCCTGAATTCTTAAAGCCCAGATAGGCAATGTAAAAACCAATGGCCGATCCGATGGCCACCTTGATGTTCTTAGGTATGGCCTTGACAATCAAATCCCTTACTCCGAAGATAGTGAGCACCACAAAAATCAGGCCGGATATCAGTGTTATGGCCATAATAGAGCCAAAGGACAGGGTGTTGGACTGAAGCAGGGCCCCGAACATAAAGTTGGTTCCCATCCCCGTTGCCAGCGCAAAGGGCAGGTTGGCATAAAAACCCATGAGCAGGGTAATGAGCGCACTGATAACAGCACATGTAACTGCAATGGCCTCTTTGGTGATGACCAGCCCGTTGACGTCCGTAAAGGATACGGCATCCCCGAAGCCGATGATGGCGCTGGGCTGGACCACCAGCACGTAGGCCATGGTCATGAATGTGGTAAGACCTGCCAGGACTTCTATCTTGACACTGGTTCCCCTTTCTTTTAACTTAAAAAATTCCTCTAATTTTTCCATAGTAATCTCCTTTGTCAGTCAATGGTATCGTCAATGCCTGCCGTCTCAAGCAAAAGTCCCAGCAGCACCCTGGCCCCGCAGGCGCAGTCCTCCCTGGAAGTAAACTCCTCCTTCCGGTGGGACAAACCGCCCCTGGACGGCACAAAAATCATGGCAGTGGGACACGTATTCTTAAAATTCATACAATCGTGTCCCGCCCCGCTCATCAGTTCTATAAAGGAATAGCCTTCCGTCCGGCAGATATGCCGGATGGCTTCCCGGTATGGTTCATGGCAGCGGCATGGCGGAATCTCCAGGTCCTGATGCAGGCTGATTCTGATTCCGCGCAGGCCGGACAGCTCTGCCCCGTACCGTTCCATCTCGTCCATGATATCCCTCAGGTCTTCCTCGTGAATGGAACGCAAATCCAGGGAAAATACCACCCGCCCGCAGATTACGTTTCTGGCTCCGGGCCAGGCGGCAATGGAGCCCACGGTGGCCACACACGAATCCCGCTGCTCCGCCAGCTCCGTCACCCTGCCAATCCATTGGCACATGGCCGGAACCGGGTCCTTCCTGGCTTTCATGGGAGTGGCGCCGGCATGTCCGCTTTCACCCCTTATCTCCACGGTATACCGCACCAGCCCGGCTATGCCGCTTACAATGCCGATGGATGCCCCATGGTCCTCCAGTACCTTACCCTGCTCAATGTGAAGCTCCAGATAAGCCCCTGCATCCTCCATCCTGCAGGAAGACAGCTCACCGGGCCTGCATCCGTAGTCTGTCATAGCCTGTTCCAGGGTAATTCCATCCTTGTCCCGGGAGGAAAGGCCTGCGGGGTCCACCATGCCGCAGACGGCTTTGCTGCCCACCATCCCATATCCAAAGCGGCTTCCCTCCTCGTCCTTAAAAGCGGCCAGACGTATGGTCCGTTTTGTGGTGATTCCCTGTTCCCGTATTCTCCGGACCGCTTCCAGGGCTGAAAGGATGCCAAGGGTCCCGTCAAACCGTCCGCCTCCTGGAACCGTATCGTAATGTGAGCCGCAAATAATGCAGGATTTTTCAGGACAGCTGCCGGAAAGCTCCCCTATCAGATTGCCGGCAGCATCCTCCCTCACCAAAAGTCCTGCATCCTCCATCCTGGCTTCCAGCCAATCCCGGGCCTGACGGTCCTGGGGTGTAAAGGACAGGCGCGTAATGCTGCCGTCCGGATTGCACCCAATCCTCCCCAACTCCTGGATATCCGACCACAACCGGTCCCCGTTAATATCCACACTTCCACCTCCTCTGTGCGCGGTGCAGGATGTACCAGAATCTGTTTAAAAAATCTTTTTCTAGTATTCCACGATTTCTGCATACAATGCTATAATATCACTATTACTCATATCGTTATCTTTGTCAATACAGTTTTTCAATATACCCGGACACGGAAAGCCAAAAGACCTAAATCCCGGCAAACCTGACACCCAACATCGAAAGGAGGACCAACTTGACAACCAGAAAACATTCCAGGAAAAAAAGAAAGCAAAAAGGCATTCAATGGTTTTATATTACTGCGGCAGGTCTGGTGTTTGCCGTAATCATTGCTGCCGTTCTATTTAAAATCAGGGCTGATAATACGGATTCCCAGCGTCTGGCCGGGACAAGGGCCTCACAGGAAATTGACGGGGCCGGACAGCAAGACAGCGCCGGGCAGACAGACAGTTTAACGCCGGCGGAAGAAACCGGCAGCACCGGACCATACGATGAACCGGACAGCACGGACACTGCAAAAATCCAGGCTATAATCAGCCGGATGACCCTGGAGCAAAAGACAGCCCAGCTTTTCATCATTACCCCGGAAGCCCTCACCGGCTATCCGGCCGTGACCCAGGCCGGCGATGCCACCTGCAAGGCGTTACAGGAATACCCGGTAGGCGGCCTCATTTATTTTCCCCAAAACCTGCAAAGCCCGGAACAGCTGAAAACCATGACAGCCAGAACCCAGGAATATGCATCCGGCCTGGACCAGCTCCCTCTTTTCCTCTCCATTGACGAGGAAGGCGGTAAGGTGGCCCGCATCGCCAACCATGAAGGGTTCCGGCTGCCCAGGGCGGAAACCATGGCCGAAATAGGAAAGAGCAGGGATACGTCCAGGGCATACGAAGCCGGTTCTGTCATCGGAAGCTATCTGGAAGAATTCGGGATTAATTTAGACTTTGCGCCGGATGCAGATGTGCTGACCAACCCGGACAATACCGTTGTGCTGGACCGCTCCTTTGGTTCTGACCCAAATATGGTAACACAGATGGTGAAGGCTTACATGAGGGGACTTGAAGAACATCATGTCTATGGGACTCCCAAGCACTTTCCGGGCCATGGGGCCACAGAGGGGGACAGCCATAAGGGCTTTGCCTACACCTATAAGACATGGGATGAACTGGAGCAGGCGGAGCTGGTCCCCTTTGCCAGCCTGGTTGAGGACGGCACGCCCTTCATCATGGCAGGCCATATCTCCCTGCCCCGGATAACAGGGGACGATACTCCATCCTCCCTGTCTCCCCGGATTCTCACCGAATATCTGCGCAATACCATGGGATACAAAGGAATCATTGTCACCGACGCCCTGAACATGGGAGCCATCCAGAACAATTATACCTCTGGCCGGGCAGCTGTCATGGCCCTGGAAGCCGGCGCTGACCTTTTGCTTATGCCCGCTGATTTTAAAGAAGCTTACACCGGGGTGCTGGATGCAGTCAAAACAGGTGAATTGACAGAGCAGCGCCTAGACCAGTCCCTGGAGCGTATCCTGAGAGTGAAGCTTGAGCTCTCCCGGTAGGATTACCGCCCGCAAACCCAAACATCCTTTGTAAACATTTCCTGGAAACATACAATGACAAAACCGCCCTGCACATCAATTTCGCAGAACGGCTTTTGTCATTTTTTATGCGGTTTTTACCCGATTAATTCCTTAATATAAGCTGCCAGCTTCTCATCCTTGCATTTTCCAAAGAAAAGTTCTCCGAACCTCTCCCCTGCAAATGCGCCCTTAACCAGCTCCTGGTCCAGGCCCTTGAAGATTTCTACCAGGTCCTCCTTGAAGGCAGCCTTTCTCACGTCATCCAGAATCCGCTTGTTCCTCTGCTCTGGAACAGCCCTCTCCCTTGGATATCCCTGGCCGGAAGGCTCACAGAACAGTTTCTCGAATATATACTCCAGATTCAAATCACCGCCCCAGCCAAATCCCTTGGCAAAAGGAATGGCAATGGCGTTTCCATCGTTAATCTGGGCAAATGTATAGGCGTCCAGTGCATCCTCCACATGGCCGCAAATCACGCCCGGGAATGAGTTGCAGGCCAGCATGGCTCCCTCGCCCGTGCCGCAGCCCGTAATCACATAATCCGCTGCCCTGCCGTTCAGTATGGCTGCAGCCAGGATACCTGCCTGCACATATGTCAGCTGCGCTTCATCCTCTGCTGTGTACATGCCGTAGTTGTCCACCTCAAAGCCGTACTGGTCAGCCACCTTCTTTAAGGAATTGTAAATCATGGTATTTTTGGCGCCCTGGCTGTTCTCATTAATCAGTGCTATCCTCATGTCTCCACCTCTCAACTTTATTCGTTTGGTTTTTCCTGATATTGTAAGCATATATCCCAAAGGATTTTCTGTCAATAGAGATACGAAACAGATATCACTGTTTCTTCTGTTCCCGCGCCATTTTTTCCATGCGCCACAGGGTGGTCCGGCTGACCCCCAGTTCCTTGGCTATATCCTGTTTCTTCTTCCTTGGCTTCAGATTGGCGTACACAATCCCGGTTTCCGGCAGAACCTGTTCTTGTACCGATGTCTCTGCACCGGGCAGGGCGCTTTCTTTTTTCCGGAATATCTTAAGCATCTGTATCTCCCTGAGACCGATTTCCGGAGTGTCGCTCAGCACAATCAGGCGCTCGCAGATATTGCGCAGCTCCCGCACATTGCCGGGCCAGGCGTAATGGGTCATCAGGTCCACTGCCTCCCTTGACAGCCTGGGGATAGGCTTTCCCATCTCGCAGGCAAAGCGGGTCAGGTAGAAATCCACCATTTCCTGGATATCGTCCCCCCGTTCCCTGAGCGGCGGTATGGTGATGTCCAGCAGGTTCAGGCGGTAATACAGGTCCGCACGGAACTGGCCTGCACGGATTTTTTCCTCAATATTTATATTGGTCGCCGATATGACACGCACATCCACCGGCTGCACCCGGTTGCTGCCGATGCGGCGTATTTCCTTTTCCTGGAGCACCCGCAGCAGCTTGGCCTGGAGCGATATGGGGATTTCCCCGATTTCATCCAGGAAAATGGTCCCTTTATGGGCCAGCTCAAACAGCCCGGTCTTACCGTTCTTGGATGCTCCGGAAAATGCTCCCGGCTCGTATCCAAACAGCTCGCTCTCCAATAAATTTTCAGGCAGGGCCGCACAGTTTAACGCCACAAATGGTTCCGCACTGCGCCGGCTCTCCCGGTGGATGCTGTGGGCAAACAGCTCTTTTCCGGTTCCCGTCTCACCCACAATCAGCACATTGGAATCCACACGGCTGTAGCGCTTTGCCATAAGAATATTTTCCCGGATAGCAGGACTGCTTCCAATGATGTCGTCAAAGGAATACTTGGCCGTAAGCCCCTGCTTTGCAAGGCTCTGGCGGATTTTTGTCTCTGCCTCCATAATCTGCTCTGTGTAGCGGGCAACAATGATGGCGCCCTTTCCCATCTTATCCACCAGCACGGGACGGTATTCCGTGTACAGCTTCCGGTCCTTCCACTGGATGACCTCCTCCCGTTCCCGCCCTGTCTCCACCACGTCCTTCCACTTAAGGGCAGGGCAGACCTCCTCCACGGGGTGTCCTGTGAAGTCGGACTGGGACGAGAGCTGGAAGGTACGGTACGCCTGATTGTTCAGCGCCTGAATCTGCCCGCTGCCGCTGACGGCAATCAGGGCATCCGCACTGGTATTGAGGATGGTGCTGGTCATCTTGGACCTGGCCCGCTCCATATTGATGGTCCTGGCCGCGTCCATGGCCTGCTTCAGAGCCTGCTCTATGGCTATATCCTTTGTGTGGATATGGACACGGTTCAGCGATTCCTTATCGCACAGTCCGCACATGGTGCCGGCTCCCACAAACACATCCGCGCCATTGGCCCTGGCCCTGTGGATGGCCTCCAAGGTGGATGCTTCGTCATGGACCGTGTAATACGCAATCTCTGCCTGGCACAATTTCTCCAGCTCCGCCACAGCGCTCTCATCCATATACCGGACACAGAGGGCAATCTTCCTGGGGCTAAACTCCTGCCTGGCGCAAATCAGGGCCTTCAGTATATCAAAGCTGGAAAGCTGTATCTCCACCACATGCTTTTCCGGGAACAGGTACCTGAGCCTGTCATAGGTCATGCCCCTGGCCACTAAAATGTCCGCATCCCCATACCGGGACAGGGATTCCGGGGTGCCGAATACGTGGAGCAGCTCCACCCTGACATCATCCTGAGGCTCCAGACGGCTCACCGCCGCCTCGAACCTGCTCTTCATATTCATATAAGGAATAAACATCCGCACTGTTACCATGAATTCACACCCTCTCTCAATCTGTATCCGCCCTGCATCTGCCAATACGGAAATACGCCGGGAGGAATCAAAGCGCTCTCATACCCGCTTCTGCCGCCCGGCGTCTGTCCGAGCCTGCAGCGCAGACCCGTGACCTTCCTTCTATTTATTTACCACATTCTGCGGTGCTCCGTCTACAAAATGTTTCAGATTATCCACTGCAATGTCCATAAGTCTCTGTCTGGATTCCTTGGGAGCCCAGGCAATGTGGGGGGTAATAATCATATTCCTGGCGCCCAGAAGCGGATTGTCCTCCCGGATAGGCTCTGTGGAAACCACGTCCACGGCTGCTCCGCTGACTTTTCCGCTGTCCAGCGCTTCCCTCAGGTCTTTTTCCACAATCAGAGGACCTCTGGAGGTATTGATGATTTTCACTCCGTCCTTCATCTTTGCAATGGAATCCTTGTTGATGATTCCCTCTGTGGACGGGAACAGCGGACAGTGAAGGCTGATAACGTCAGACTGGGCCAGAAGCTCATCCAGTGACGCGTATCTGCAGTTGTCTGTTTCCAGTGCTTTATTTGGATATTCGTCATATGCCAGCACCTTCATCCCCAGAGCCTCTGCAATCTTAGCGGTTCCCTGTCCAATCCGTCCAAAGCCAATGACGCCGAAGGTTTTTCCTGCCAGCTCCACCAGGGGATGTTTCCAGAAGCACCAGTCGTCATTGTGGGTCCACTCCCCTGCCTTCACACAGTCAGAGTGCTCACCTATGTGGTGGCACATCTCCAGCAGAAGAGCAATGGCGTACTGCGCCACGGCATCCGTGCCATAGGTGGGGATGTTGGAAACCACCACGCCTGCCGCCTTGGCTGCTGCTGTATCAATCACATTGTAACCAGTGGCCAGTACCCCGATGAACTTCATGTTGGGGCACTGTCTGATGGTCTCTGCGCTGATTGGGGTCTTATTGGTATAAACCGCCTCTGCATCCCCAATCCGCTCTGCAATCTTGTCAGCGGGAGTTCTGTCATATACGGTCAGCTCCCCTAATCTTTCAAGTCCCTCCCAGCTCAAATCACCGGGATTTTCTGTATATCCGTCTAAAACTACGATTTTCATGCTGCATTCCTCCGTTATCTGATTTTTTATTCTGTCCGCGCATCCGGGCCTCCGGGGGCCTGCGCTCCGGCGCAATGATTTTCAGAAGCGCCCTAATCCTCTACCAGCGCCCATGCCCTGTTGATGACTCTCTTGGTGTTAGCCAGTATGATATCTCCGTCCTCAGACCCCCATGGCTTTACCTCCAGGGACAATACATACGGGTTTTCCTTATTGAAGAAGCCTTCCTCCTTCAGTACGGTAAAGAAGTCCGCAAGCTGCTCTGTGTCGTTGGCGCTGTCAGGGAAGCCAAACCTTGGATGCTGGTCGCCGTATGCCTCAAAGCCTTCCTTCACCACGGCATTGCCGATGTGCAGGTGGGTGATGTAAGGACGCAGGGTCTGAATCACAAACCTGGAAGTCTCGTAGGTAGTTGGGAAATGGGACAAATCCACCAGCAGGCCGAAATTGTTGTGGGTGGTGCGCATGTCCGCTGCAAACCTGGCTGCATAGGGAGCTGGTCCCATAAGGGCTGCCTTGTCCATGTCAAAGTCAAAAACCTCCAGCTCCACCATCATTCCCTTGGATGTGGCATGGTCGCACACAGCCCTGGTTGTCTTAAGAAGCTGGGCATATGCCTGGTCCTTTGTCCCGGGTTCCCATTTTCCTGCCAAGAACGCAATTCCCTTTGCTCCCATGTACTGTGCCTCGTCTATGGAATCCAGGAGAACCGCCTCCGCCTTTTTTCTGCCTTCCTCATCCAGGTCATTGGGGTTAAGCTTTGGTCCCAGAAGACGGGGCTGTGCGCCGTAGCACACCTTCATATGTCCCTGGGCCAGCATATCCCTTACCTTGTCCTTTGTCTCCTGGTCCTCAATGTGGGTAATCTCCAGGGCGGTAAAGTATTCGTCGCAGCAGATGGTCTTAACGGAATCCAGGATTGGATAATTTACCGGCGGATGGGTCATCCACTGTATGGTTCCTACCTGAAAATATTTTTGGATTGGGTCTTTCATAATTATATACCTCCTTATTTCTGTTTGCAAATCTTGTTTTATACAGCTCCAATTACTTCCTGCTATATATCTCTATATCAAATGCAGGTACTGCCGCGCCAGGTCCTTGTCACACCAGCTCCCAGGCCCGGTTCAGGGTACGTTTTGCATTTGCTATCACCACTTGCGGAGGTTCGTCCTTCCAGGGCTTCACCTCAAAGCTTACAACAGGCCGGTCCTTCTCATTGAGAAAGCCAATTTCCTTAAGGGTCCTCAGATAATGAGCCAGCTCCTCCACGTCATTTTCACTGTTTGGGAATCCGAATCTGGGATGATTATCCCCATAAGCCTCGCATGCAGGGCTCTTGATTACCGTGTTCCCCATATGGGCGTGGATGATGTAGTCCTTCACCGGAATAATGCTCTCCTCAATGGTCTCATGAATCATGGGAATATGGCTTAAATCCACCAGCAGGCCGAAGTTCCCATACTCCCTGCGGATTTCCCCTGCGTAGCGGGCAGCCAGAACAGCCGGGCCAATGAGGGCCTTCTTGTCAATGTCGTAGTCAAACACCTCGCAGCAGACGGGCATCTTCCCCTTCTTTTCTGCATGGCTGCACAGTTCCCTGGTGGACTTTAACAGCTGTTCAAAGGCCTCCTCCTTCCGGTCCTCTTCATAGCGGCCGGACAGGAAGGAAAAGCCTGCGCAGCCCATCTCATAGGCCTCGTCGATTCCTTCCTTCAAGGTGTCCACGGCCATGGCCCTTCTGGTTTCATCCAGGTCATTGATGTTCAGCCCCGCCGACAATGTCCTGGACTGGCCGCCGTAGGCAGATACCATATGGGCCATGGCAATCATCTCCGCTGCCTTTTTCCGGACCTCCCGGTCCTTCATCCTGGCCACTTCCACTGCCTCAAAATAATCATCCCCGCAAATCTTCTCCAGGCATTCCAGGATAGGCCCCTCGCCCCCTCCCAGCTGCGGGTAGGACACGTGGAGAATGATTCCCACCTTCATGAACCTTCGCATGGATTGTTCCATAAGCGCGCCTTCCTTCCTGTTTTCTCTGTCTCTACTTGCGCTTCATAACTTCCGCGCATTTATCTGCAATGGATTCCGGGCCATAGCCGTATTTCACCAAAAGCTGTTCGTAATCTCCTGACTCAGCGAAATCAGTTGCACCAATGCGGGTCATTGGCACAGGCGCATTTTCTGCCAGGACTTCCGCCACAGCGCTTCCCAGTCCTCCGTAAACGGAGTGTTCCTCCACCGTTACAATGGCGCCCGTTTCCTCAGCGCATGCAACAATCAGGTCCCTGTCAATGGGTTTGATGGTATGCATATCCACCACCCTTGCCTGGATACCCTTTGCTTCCAGAAGCTCTGCCGCTGCCAGGGCCTTGTGAAGCACGGTTCCCGTGGTGATGATGGTTACATCCCCGCCTTCCCTGACCGTAATGCCCCTGCCAATCTCAAATTCCATATCCTCAGGATAATACACAGGAGCCGCCGCGCGGCTCAGCCTTAAATATACAGGGCCCGGATGGTCCGCAGCGGCAAATACCGCCTTTTTTGTCTCCACTGCGTCCGCCACCGTAATTACCGTCATATTGGGAATCGCCCTTACAAATGCCAGGTCTGTAATGGCCTGGTGGCTGGCCCCGTCATAGGAGTCGGAAAGCCCGCAGTAGGTACCGCAGAGCTTCACATTCAGGTTGTCATAGGCAATCAGGCTCTGTATAGGGTCTGCCCCTCTGGTGGTCAGGAACACTGCAAATGTATTTACATAAGGAATCAATCCCTCCCTGGCAAAACCGGCTGACATGGATACCATATCCAGCTCGCTGATGCCCACATTAAAGTAACGTTCCGGAAATGCCTTTCCAAAAATGCCGCTCTTTGTGGAGGAAGCCACATCCGCCTCCAGGCCCACGATTTTCTTATTCTGTTCTCCCAGCTCCTTAAGCGCTTCGCCGTAAGCGTCGCGGATTGCTATGTTCTCTCCCATTATCTGGCACCTCCTAATTCTGCTTTCGCCTGTGCGTATTCATTGTCATTGATGGCCTTGCCGTGCCAGGTGTTCCTGCCTTCCATAAAGGAAACGCCCTTGCCCTTTACAGTGCTGGCCTGAATCAGGACAGGCTGGCCCTTTGTCTTCTTTGCCTCTTCAACAGCCCGGCAGAAATCCTCCACATCATGGCCGTCACATGTTATGACTTTCCAGCCAAATGCCCTCCATTTTGCCCCGATATCTCCCATGGGCATGATTTCCTCCAGGGTGCCGTCCAACTGTACTCCGTTGTTGTCCAGTATTCCAATCAGATGGTCAGCGCCGAACTTGGAGGCGGACATGGCGGCCTCCCATATACAGCCTTCCTCAATCTCTCCGTCGCCCATAACCACATAGGTATAGGAATCCAGCCCCTTAATCCTGTCCGCCATGGCCATGCCCAGTCCCGCTGAAAGCCCCAGTCCCAGAGGACCTGTGGACAGCTCCACGCCCGGTGTCTTATGTACGCAGGGATGTCCCTGAAGCATGCTGTCCATCTGGCGCAGTGTCTTTAACTCTTCCTTGGGGAAAAAGCCTTTCTCCGCCAGCACCAGGTACAGCATGGGGGCCGCATGGCCCTTGGACAGAATCAGGTGGTCCCTTCCCTCCATCTCAGGATTACCGGGATTCACATGCATGATTTCAAAATAAAGAGACGTCAGTATCTCCGTACATGACAGGGAACCGCCGGGATGGCCTGTCTGGATACTGTGAAGCAGGTCAATCAGGTCGTTCCGGAATTTGCTGCATTGTCTCTGTAATTCCTCTTTTCTCTCATTCGTCATCTCTATATCTCCTCCAATTTATTCTTGATTTCTTCCATGCACAGCTTTGGACTGGTAAGGACAGGGCAGCCTGTGATGGAAGCTATCTCGTCCTCCAGATGGGCCATGGATGCCTGGGCAAGGACAATACAGTCATAGCCGCCAAGCTCCCCTGCCTTTTCCTTAAGAATCATGTCGTGCTTCTTCATGTCCATGGCTTTCATGGCATGGAATGCATCCATACACACGCAGGTGGATATATCTGCTTCCCTTCCCGCCTTATCCGCCTCGCCCTTAATCTTGGACACGGTTGGGGCCACTGTGCTGTCCGCCGTGGCCATCACCATGATGCGTTTTCCGTAGACAACGCTTCTTCTGGCCATGGCGTCGTCAATGGCAATGACAGGAACCCGGATAAAAGGCCGAATCATCTCCACCACAGGGGTCAGTGTGGAGCAGGTGGTGACAATGATATCCGCCCCTGTCAGCTCCTGGGCCTTTATGTCGCAGAGCAGGCGGTTCCGGTTCTGAATGGTGAACTCCCCAATCTCATTTGGATTATTTGCCAGGAAATCATCCCACAGGTTATGTATCTTCACTTCGTATCCCAGGTAATTCCTCAGGCTGTCGTCAAAGCCTGCTGCCACGCTCTTTACTGTGTGAATTAATGCTATACTTTTCATGTAATCCTCCGACTTCAACCGGCAGATGATGCAGCCGGTTATCCGTTATCAGTTATTGTACAAGTTTTACGATATTTTTCCGTATACCCTGTCTGCAATGGGCCTCAAGTGGGCGATTGCCCCTTTTGCAGCCTCTTCCATTGAAGGAATCTGAAATATCTCGGTACAGTAATTCCCATCATAACCGCATTCCTTAAAAGTGCTCAATATCTTCTCAAAGTCCAGCCCGCAGTGGCCGGGGTACCGCCGGTTGTTGTCCGCCAGATGTACGTGAATATTATATGGACTATAACGGCGGATGGCTTCATATATATCCTTCTCTTCAAGATTCAGATGGAAGATGTCCATCATCAGGCGGAAATTAGGCCGGTCCACCCGGTCTACCATATCCGCTCCCTCTGCCAGGGTATTGATAAAATTTGTCTGCATGATTGTCACTGTCTCAAGGGCAATATCCACTCCCTTTGGCGCCCCGTAATCTGCCAGCTCCCGGAAGGCTTTCACTGCCAGTTCCTGTGTTTCATTCCTGGTCAGCTCCCCGCAGTATTGTCCCCGAACCCGGCCAATGTTGATATTCGCCCCAAGATAACTGGCAAAGTCAATGATTTCCTTGCTCCTGCGGATGGCCTCCGCACGGATTGTTTCATCCGGATTCGTATAGCTTAAGCCCAATTGTCCGAAAATCTCCCCGGTACACACCAGGACCACGGACAAGCCATTCTTCTCTGCAGTATCCTTAACTTCCTTCCAGTCTAATTCACCGGGATTCAATGTCATAAGCTCCACCCCGTCATATCCCAGCCTTCCCAAATCCCCGAAGCTTTTATCCAGGCTTCCCTGGTATGCTGTTACGGAATCAGCAACCGCTACATCCGGTGTAGCCACCTGATAACATAGTTTCACCTTACACGCCTCCTTGTTCCCTGCTTACCCTTGTGCACGGAGAGCAGCAGCTTCTGTATACTTATATAATAAGCAAAAAACATGCCAACTCCATTTTCCCAAATATACATCCTTTTTGCAATGGAACGCCATGTTTTATGCCTGCTTGTTTTGTTTCATTTTGTTTTAATTGTTTCAGCCGTTTAAATACGTTTAAATTTGTTTCATCAGACTGTCAACTTTTGTTTCAGACGGACCATCCATCGCCAGTGCCGGATGGTCGATTATATGATGCCGCATAGCTTCTCTGGCCGCCTGGGAATCATGACTCTGAACTGCATTCAGAATCAGACCGTGGTCCTTCCTGCCATGCTCGAACCCAATCATCTCCGTACCTTCCCTGATGGACATTACCAGCGCATCCTCCATGGTTTTATACATCTGGCACACTAACGTATTATGGGTACATTCTCCCAAAAGACAATGGAACTCAAAATCAATCTCTATGTATTTTTCCAGATTCCCCAGGTTCTGCAGCATCTTCTTATAATTTTTCTCCAGCTTCCTAATCTGAACCTCAGTGGCATTTTCCGCAGCCATTTCAGCTACCCCGCATTCAAACAGCATCCTGAACTCAAACACTTCTTTCAATTCATCTTCACTTAAGAAAGCAGCCGGCACAGCACTCTGAAAGTAGTTGGCCAGCCCCAGCTGACCCACATATGACCCTTCCCCCCTCCTGGTTTCCAGAAGTCCCACTGCTGACAATTTCTGAATCGCCTGGCGCACTGTCCCCCGGCTGACTCCAAACACTTCCATAAGCTGATTTTCCGAAGGTATCTTCTCTCCCGGAACCCAAACACCTGACATAATCTGGTCTTTCATCTGATTGTATACCTGGTCTCCTATATTAACTTTCTTGACAGCTTTTAAGTTCATGACAAATACCGCCTTTTTTCTTTTCCTTAAAGTATACCACCTTTTATACCAGATTCAAAGATGTCTTCTGTCCGTCAGCAGACAATATTATGGGCATTTTTTCCCTCTGACAGCTGCCTGACTCCCTCCAGCAGCTCATGCAGCATGCCGACTCTGACCTCCGCTATATTGGTACAGCAATGAGGCGTAATTACAATATTGGGAAGCTCAGCGATATCAGCCGAGATATTTGGCTCAAACTCATGTACATCCAGAGCCGCCCCCTTAATCCTATGGTTCTTAAGGACATCCGCCAGGGCGCGTTCATCTACGATGGCGCCTCTGGACGCATTAATCAGATAGGCCGTCTCCTTCATATGTTCAAGCTTCTCCTTGTCAATGTAGTGACGGGTTTCTTCTGTATATGGAATGTGGATTGTGACAACATCCGATGTCTCCAGCAGCTCATCCAGGCTCACAGCCTTGGCACCGCAGGCCCTGACCGCCTCATCCGGCGCAGGCACCGGCTGATGGAATACAATTTTCATTCCCAGTCCATAGGCTTTGCGGGCCACTTCCTGACCAATCCTCCCAAAACCAATAACCCCCAGCGTCTTGCCGTTTAGGACCATATCCCTGTGGAAAAACAGCTGTCTTTTGCAGACCCGTTCTTTTCTCAGTTCCCGGTCATACTGTACGATTCCCCGGCATACGCTCATCATAAGTCCTATCGTCATCTCTGCCGTGGAATCCACCACAGAACGCGGCGCATTCAGCACCCGTATGCCCTTTTTCTTTGCATAGGCCACATCCACATTATCGTAGCCCGACCCCATATTTCCAATTATCCTGAGGCTGCTTCCCTTATCTATAAGTGCCTGGTCACAGATATAATCCCCAATACAGATAAAGATATCTGCGTCTTCCATGGCTCTCTCAGCCTCTTCCCTGGAAAAACTCTCCATAAGATTTTCTGGTGCAACTACACAAAGTCCCTGTGTATATTCCTGGTAATACTCTGTTGGTATGTTGTGACTAAATACTATTTTTTTCATCTGCTTATCCTTTCTGCGCCATCCGCCATTTTCCCCGCATATGTGAAATAATTGGCCATAACAGAGACAGGATGCCTATGATTATGAACGCTGCTGAGAAGGGCCTTTGGAAAAATATAGAATAGCTTCCCTGGGACATAACCAGACTTCTTCGGAAATTGCCCTCTGCCATAGGTCCCAAAATCAGTGCCAGAACAATAGGTGAAAGAGGATATCCTCCCTTTGACATAAAGTATCCAACAATTCCTGCAATCAGCATAATTATGATATCGTAGTAATTGTTATTGATGGCAAAGGAACCCACCGTACACATTACAATAATCACAGGAACCAGAATCCGCTTGGGAATCGATACAATCTTCACAAACAGGGGCTGTCCCAAAAAACCCAGAATAAGCATAAATACATTAGCTAACATAAAGCCTGCAAATAATGTATTCACTGTCTCAGCTTTCGTCAGAAACAGCTGCGGACCCGGAGTCAGGTTGTGCATCATCAGCGCCCCCAGCATAACAGCAGTGTTGGCGTCTCCCGGTATCCCCAGGGTCAGCAGCGGAATCAGAGCCCCGCCTGTTGTACCGTTATTGGACGCCTCAGGCGCAGCAATCCCTTCCGGGATACCGGTTCCGAATTTTTCCGGATGCTTTGACAGCCTGCGCTCCATATCATAGGATACAAAGGCACTGATATCCCCGCCTGCCCCCGGAATAATCCCAATAAAGGTTCCCGTCAGTCCGGCCCTCAGTATGGTGGGAGCAATTGTCTTTAAATCCTTCAGGGTAGGAAGGGGATTCCTGGTCCTGGCGGCCTTTGTTCGCTCCACATAGATTTCCTCCACTGTGAGGAAACACTGGCTCAGGGCAAAGAGACCTACCAGCACAGGTATGAAAGACAGCCCGCCCATAAGATAGGTGGAGCCAAAGGAAAAGCGTGTATAGGCCGTCACATTATCCATACCAATCAAGGACAGAAGCAGGCCTAAGGTGCCGGACATAAGGCCCTTCACCATGTCTTTGCCCGAGATGCTGGCTATAATGCTCAGTCCGAAAAATGCCAGGGCAAAGGACTCCGGAGCATTGAACTTAAGTGCAATCTGGGCCAGCTGAGGAGCTACCAGAATCAGAATAACTCCGCTTATAATCCCGCCTCCAAAAGAAGCCACCGTGGATATGCCCAGTGCCCTGCCCGCTTCCCCGCGTTCTGTGAACTTATAACCGTCCAGCACTGTGGCTGCGGCAGAAGGAGTGCCTGGGGTATTGATTAAAATAGCTGTGATGGAGCCGCCATAGATGGCTCCGCAGAATATGCCTATAAGCAGCAGCATTCCAATATGAGGTGCCATAGAAAAGGTGATTGGCATCAGGAGGGCCACGCCCATTGTGGAGGTAAGACCGGGCATTGCCCCGAAAGATATTCCCATAGCCACACCGCCCAGTATGGACAGCAGACATACGGGATTTAAAACATTAGATAGAACGGTCATAAACATTTACTCTGCCCCCTTTCTAAAATACCCCCCGCGGCAGCTGCACATGCAGCAGCACGGAGAACACATAATACAACAGTATGGTGATTCCCAAGGGAACACCTGCCAGTACCAGCTTATTCCTTACCTTGAAAAAGAACAGCATGGAAAAGAGATAGATGGGCGTCATAATCCTGAACCCTATATATTTGAGGGCCCATATGTAAGCAATCACGGCTGCCGCAGACAGCCATACCTTCAGGTTTTCTTTCCTAAACAGCGTGACCTCTCTCCGGTCTTCAGGAATCACGGCATGGCGGGAACCGATGAGCTCCAGGACCGATAGAAACATAACCAGTACTGCCAGGACCTGGGGAAAGAATCCCGGCCCCAGAGCTCCGTTGGAGCCCGGCGGAAATGTTCTTGCTGTAAAAAACGCATACAGGCTGACCGCAATAAAAATACATGCAATCACATTTGCAATCTTCTTCATAAAATACCTCCATCTGTACAGAAAGGGCTGCCTGTGGCAGCCCTTGGGGTTTAATTACTTGACAGCAATGCCCAATGCCTTGGACTGTTCAGCATAAACCGCATTTTCTCTGTCCATCATTTCCTTTAATTCCTCTGCGTTCATATAATTATTCGTGTAATTCTGGGTTTTCATGAATTCCTGGACTGTTTCGTCTGCCAAAGCATATCTGGTAGCTGCATCAATCATATCCTTTACATCCTCAGACATGCCCTTAGGTGCCAAAAAGCCCCTGAACACCGTCATCTGCGCCGGATATCCACACTCTGTTCCCGTAGGAACATCCGGAAGTTCAGGCAGACGCTCCGGAGAGAAGGAACACAGAATTTTTACCATTCCGCCCTCCACATATGTCTGCACTTCCTGGGCGCTTACCGGAACCGCCTCCACATTATTGCCTGCCACGGCTACCGCTGCAGGTCCGCCGCCATCGAAGGGAACATGCACCACCTCGATACCTGCTTCCTGTGCAAAGGATGCCGCCAGTATATGCCACACGCCGCCGATTCCGGAATTTCCGATTCTCACTGTATTGGGGTTCGCCTTGCAGTACTCTACAAACTCCTCCACCGTATCATAGGGTGCGCCGGAATTGACAGAAAGAGCGCCGAAGGTAGAATTAAAATTACAGATAGGCTCAAAATCTGTATAGTCAAAGCTGACATCAGCTACATACGGCAGGCCCAGAAGTTCTGAGAGTGCTACCGAAATACTGCTGCCGTCATTGGAATCCTGTAATGCAGCAGCATAGCCGATGGCAAAACCGCCGCCCGGCTTGTTCACAACCATAACCGGTACCCCCAGGTACTCTTCCATAGCAGGCGCCATAGCCCTTAAGAGAAGGTCTGTTCCGCCGCCGGCCCCTGCGGGACAGGTGATGGTAAGAGATGAGGCCGGATAGTTATCAATAGGTGTCAAATCTGCAGCAGCTACGTCTCCTGAGCTCTTGCTTTCCCCCATGGTTTCAGCATCTGCTTCGCCTGCTTCCTCTGTCTGGATATCGTTTTCCTGCGCTGATGTGGCCGCTGCCGTTGCTGCGGACTGTCCTCCTGAGCATCCTGCCATGACAGAAGAAGCCATAACTGCCGCTAGTGCACCTGCAGCCAGGGTTTTCCATGTTTTTTTTCTCATATCCTCTCTCCTTTTCATTTTTTCATGTATGACCGCAAACCCGTATCTGTATTTTGTCAGCTGTTATATATTGTCGGTTATGGGTTAACGGTTGTCCTACATGTATTAGCTGGTAAAGCCATTTTAGCAATACTGTTCTGGTTTGTCAACCAACACATCTTCCTAATTTCCCCAATATTTTTGTGCATATTATACATATTATTAAAATAAATTATTTTCTTATCTGCCATATTGACTTTATTTTTTAGAGTGTGTTATGATTGTAACTGTATTTTTATACACCTCCATTTCTCTCCTTCCATTAGCTGGGAACAAACCGAGAGAGGAGTTTTTTATGACATTTTTTAACGATTATATTTGCTTTGGCATCAGTCCTTCCATGTTGTATCCATTGTCCTTTGAGGATGAGCTGGAACATTTCAGTGCAGTCGACCAGTGCTGCCAGCTTCCTGAATATGAATGCTTCGAGACCTTTCTCCCCTCCGATGCAGGACTGAGAAAGGCAGAAATCAAGCGGATGAAAGAACACAACAAAGTACTCAACTATAATACTCCGGGATATTTCCAACTGGATGGGATGTATAATGCATCCAGCGATGACCCCGCTTTCAGACAACATGCACTGGCAGCCATGAAGGAACAGATTGATTATGCTTCTGAGGCAGGCTGTTCCCTCATGGTTCTGACCGGAACACCGGACCAGGGAGACAGCAGGCGCCCAGTTCTTCTGGAACGGTACAGCGAATTTTTCCTGAAGTGCGCTGCACACGCCACACAGTATAAAATGACGGTAGCCATCGAGCCGATTGAACGCGGACGCTTTAAGAATCTGATTCTGGGCCCCACCCTGGAATGTGCGGCTTTCATTAGGGATATGCAGAAAAAAGGCGCTTCCAACGCCAAACTCATACTGGATATTGCCCATCTTCCACTGATGGGCGAGGACATTGACGGCGCAGTAAAGTCCTGTATGGAAGCCGGTCTGGCTCATGTTCACATGGGCAATGCCGTACTGGAACCAGCCAGCCAATTCTACGGCCACACCCACCCGCCAATCGGGGTCCAGCATGGCTGTTATGACTGTCAGGAACTAATACTCCAATTCAAAGCGCTCTTGACATCCGGTTATATTCCGGCTGTTCCCGGTCCAATCCGTCCCACTGTCTCCCTGGAAGTCCGGCCCTACCCCGGTGTATCCGGACGCACCTCGGCCAGGGTTATGTACGAAAAGGTATCCTCCGCATTTATGGCCGCTCTGGAGCAGTACTGTAATCACTGATGTATATCAAAGGGGCTGCTGCCCCAGATTACTGAACCGCTGCGCTGATAAGCGCCGCCCTATCCCTACGGATAGCAAAAATCATGGAAGAAACCTATAAGACGGGATTTCTTCCATGATATTTGTTTTACAATACCATCATACTGTCTCCAGCGCTGCTTTTAATGCTGATTCCGCGTTCTTGATGAATACCTCTGTTTTGCTTTCATAGACCTTTCTGCCCTCAAACCGCTCCGGTTCTCCTGAAACGGTGTGTTTAGCACCACTTCCACAGCCGCCACATTTTGATATAGCCGTTTAGACACCTGGGCAATATTAAGGGAGCTGCCTGACGCAAGGAAAATGACTTTCTGAAATTGCGCAGGACTGCATTTTTTTGCCCACTCCTGCACCTGTCCGCTTTTAAGAAGGCGTTCCAAGACTTCCTTTTCCTCTTCAATATAAGTCCACATAATACTTCTATTCATAAGAATATATCCTTTCCACCACACTTTAAAAGGATTCGACAACACAGCAACATTTCTTTAGCTAAAGGATATCTGGTTTCTTTCCTTGATTCCCATTATAGTTGAAAGCCTGTCATATGTAAAATCCATTGAGGACGGTTTTTACGGCATGGATGTGGTAATTCATTGAAAAAAGCTTGGAACTATCGGAGTATTCATTTCCCAATAAAAAAAGAAACAACGATGTGGAATACCATACCGTTGTTTCTAATCTCCAGCCGGTTATCGGAGCGTTTCTTCTAATCATTTTTCAAGCTTACTGGATTCCGCTGGCAGCCATAAAGTCTTTTTCATAGGTTGTCACGTATTCCGTCGCAGCGGCAGCATCCATGTAGTTGCCAATCAGTTTGTTCTTTTCCAGATAATCATTCTTCCAGGCATCGGTCTCAGCCACCTTGCCCAGCTGCTCGCTCCAGTAAGCTACAGCAGCATCGCTCATGGCCGCAGGAGCTGCCACGCCGCGCCATACAGGAACTTCCACGTCTTCATAGTCTCCGATTTCGCTCAGTGTAGGGGCGTCTGCCAGATTGCCGGTGTACCGCTCCGTGGACAGGGCCAGTACAGGAATCAGGGAACCGGCTGTCACATACTCAGAAGCAGCTGCAGGCTTTGAAATAACAAATTCCACATGACCTCCCAGAGCTGCCGTGATGGCGTCGCCGGTGGAATCATAGGTGATATAGGACATCACATCCTTGCTGATGCCGATTTCCTCAAGCATGGCATCATAGGTAGCAATATCATCTCCCTTGGACCCGCCGATGACAATCTTTGTACCATTTTTAGCTGCCTCAATGGCCTCCTTGAAATCAGCATACTTGGTCTGCTCCCCTTTGAAAATCAGCTGTTTATCCACTGCCATAACAGCCAGGATACGGAAATTGGATGAACGGTTCTTTGTATTCTGCACCATGGGCATCAAATCGCCGCTGTTAAATGTGAGAAGGGTATAGTCAGCCTTGCTCCCTTTGGTGGTAGCCACTTCGTTCCGGCCGATTTCGCCGCTTCCGTCCGTCTTATTGGTTACAATGATAGGCTGTCCATTAACCAGCTGGTCCTTTGTCATGATATCAGATATCATTCTTGTATAGATATCGCTGCCGCCGCCCGGACTGGATGTAACGGTCCAGTTAATGGTTTCCTTTGGTGTAAATGTGCCGTCGCTGCTGACAGCCTTGCTTGAACACCCTGTTACTGTTGTAATTGCCATAAGAGCCGCCATTGTCATTACAATACTTTTTTTCTTCATTAATAAATACCTCCTCAATCCATGTTCATAAACAGATGAACAAATTAGCATACCGCCTTCTTTATTTTACTGTTATCCAGTTACTGTTATCATATTGCTATTATCATGTTGTTTTTGTCTTACCGCCCCACCACGCTGCCCTTATCATGCCGCCCCCATTATGCCGGCTGCGAAAAATGTTCCTGCCTTATTTGGAAGCCCTTGCCCTTTTAAGGACAGCCTTTATCATAGGCGTACAGATAAATGCCAGGAAAATCAGCATCAGAACACAGGTAATGGGTCTTGTAAAGAAAATGTTCAGGCTTCCCCCCGATATGATAAATGCCTTGCGCATATTGGACTCCAGCAGTTTTGCCAGTACAAAGGACAAAAGCATAGGAGCCGTGGGATAATCATTTTTGACCAGCAGGTAGCCCAGGATGCCTGACAGGAACATAATCAGAACACCATACATGGAATAGCTGGAACTGTAGGACCCTACCACACATACAATGGTGATAATGGGAATCATGTACTTCACGGGAACGGATAATATCTGAATCAGGAACGGAATTACCCCGATTGCAACTGCCAGTGCAAATATGTTGGACAGGAACAGGGATGCAATAAGGCCCCATGTAAATTCAGGTTCATTGGTAAACAGGAGAGGGCCCGGGTTGAGTCCCCACATCATCAGGCCTCCCAAAAGCACTGCCCCGGTACCGCTTCCCGGAATCCCCAGGGCCAGCAGCGGTGCAAACGCACCGGCGGCAGCCGCATTGTTTGCAGCCTCGCTGGCTGCAATGCCTTCGATGGCGCCGGTTCCCAGCTCTTCCTCATTCTTAAACTTCTTCTGGGCTGCATATCCCATAAAAGCACCCGTGGTTGCCCCGGCCCCCGGAAGCACGCCCACAAAAGTTCCCATGACGCCGGAACGCAGGGCAGGGGGCAGCAGACGTTTAAAATCATGCTTTGTCAAAAGGCTTCCTCGGATGGTGAGTTTCATATGAGGTTCCGACTTTACTTCATTATTGCGCTCCATAACCAGTTTGATAACCTGGGAAAATCCTACCGTACCGATAATGAACGGCGTAAAGGGAATACCGCCCAGCAGGTACATGCTGCCAAAATCATATCTGGGCGAACCCGACAGCGTGTCCATGCCCATGCTTGCCAAAAGGATACCCAGCATGGTAATCACCACGCCCTTGATGGGATTCTCCCCAACCAGCCAGCTGATGGACGTCATGGCTATCAGAAGCAGGGCCGTCATCTCAGAGGGTCCGAATTTAAGACCCACATCAGCCAGAGCCGGTCCCGTAAAGGTCAGAATCACGATGCCAATGGTTCCTCCGATAAAGGAAGCCATATTGGCCGTAAACAGCGCCTGCCCCGGACGTTTCTTTTTGGATGCCATGGGATAGCCGTCCATCGCCGTACAGATAGCAGGCGAATCTCCCGGTATATTTAACAGGATAGCGCTGAATGCACCGCCGTACATGTTGGAGTAATACAGGGCGCCCAGCATGATGATGGCAGTGGTGGGATTAAACTTGTATGTCAGCGGAAGCAGCAGAGCCACACCGGCCAGGCTTCCGATTCCGGGCATTGCCCCCACAATCAAACCCAGAACCGCTCCCAAAAGGGCTGCTCCCACGTTGCTGAAGGTAAACAACGTGGAGAAACCATGCATTAACAGTTGAATATTTTCCATTTTGTCTGCCTCCTTCTACAAAAATGCTTCCAAAAGCCCCATCGGAAAATGGACTCCCAGCCACACCCGGAACACACCGATGGAAATAGCCATACAGACAGCAAGGACAATGAGCGTCTCCTTCCACCCGGTCTTCTCAAATACCTTCAGCCACAGTATCACAAACAGATAGCAGCTGGGAAGCAGACCGATAACAAAGGAACCCGCTATGATTCCCGCTCCCCCGGCTATGACCATCATCTCATCCCGTTCATACTTAGCCGCCTTTTCTTCCTTAAGGGACTGAAAGAAAGACGCAATACTTGCCAGGAACATGACAATAGCCATAATGGCAGGGAAAAAACCGGGCTGGGGCCCGTCCACGTCCTTCCAGAACCCCAGCTGTGTAAAACCAATTACTGCAAATACCACAGCAACTGCTGCCAATACCAAGGGCACAATCTGCTTTGTCCCTATTTTTTTCATGTAAACCCCTCCCTTTTATCAGCGGCCCTTCAGATGGGCAGCCATCTTGGCAGCCATCCTGACCGCATTCTCAAATGCCGAAGTCTTGACGATACCCTTTCCTGCAATGTCGTAGGCCGTGCCATGGGCGCATGTGACGATTGGCGCCGGAAGACCTCCTGCAATGGTAATGCCCTGGTCAAAGCCCTTCAGCTTAAGCGCAATCTGCCCCTGGTCATGATACATGGTCACCACTCCGTCAAAATCCCCGTTAAAAGCCTTGATGAACAATATGTCGGACGGGAACGGCCCATTGGCGTCAATGCCCATCTCCCTTGCTTTCTCTATGGCCGGTGCGATTACATCAATTTCCTCCCTGCCGCATTTTCCGCCCTCTCCGCAGTGGGGATTCAGGGCAGCCAGGGCAAGCCTTGGCTTTTCAATGCCGGAGTTCTTAAGTGATACGTTTGCCAGCCTTATGGCTCTCATGATGGTATCCACTGTCAGGCTTGCGCTGACCTTGCTAATCGGGATATGGCTGGTGGTTCTGGTGGTCCACAAATCTCCCAGTACATTGATTTCCCCAAACGGCTCCGTATGTCCGAAGAGGTGTGCCATGTAGTGGTGCTCGCTCTCAAAAGGACACCCGGCCTGAATCATTGCCTGCTTATTCAGGGGAGCAAAACAGAACCCGTCAATCCTGCCGGCCTGGTAAAGCTCAATGGCTGTCTTCAGCATATTCAGGCAGGCCCGGCCGCTGTCAATGCTGATGTCTGCAAAGGGAACCTGCTCCGGATCCACGTCCCTTTGGTCCAGTACAGGTATTCCCTTGGACCAGTCTGCGTCCTCTGTCTTGTCAATGACCTGTACCGGAATTTCCAGACCGCATATCCTGGCCCCTCTCTCAAACACCCTGACATCTCCGATTACCACCGGACGGCAGTACTCATCGTAAAATCTGGAAGCTGCCAGCTTGGCAATGATTTCCGGCCCCACACCGGCTGCATCTCCTAATAAGATTCCTAAAATTGGTTTACCGTTCATAAAAAAATCATCCTTCCTTCTATTTTGGTTTTTATTTCTGCTCTTGACCTATGCCTATATTAAAAGCAAAAACTGTGCCAAACTTTTCAGGAAGAACGATTTTTTATATTTTAATTACAGGAATCCTTTATTTCCGTTATGCATATTGCATATATTATCATCATTTAACCCTGCATGTGTTCATACTTTTCACAGCAAAAATGTTTCATTCTCTTAATCACGTTTTATCTTTGTTTCAAAATGTATTTTCGTTTCATTATGTTTCTCTTCTCAAAGCCGGCCCGTCCGTCTATCCCTCAATGCCGTACTTTCTCATTTTCCTCCAAAGAGTGCTCTTGTCAATTCCCAGATATTCTGCCGTCCTCCCCCGGTGATAGCCGCACAGCTCAAGGGCGTCCTCCACTGCCTGTTTCTGGGCCGCTTCCAGGCGGGGACCATGGCAGCCGGTGGACGGCAGCGATATGGGATTCCCGGTTCCAAGGGAACCCGGCCCCCGGGAAGGCTCCGCTGCCTGCCGCCTGTCTGTCCGCCGCCCATCCGTCTGTTTTCCATCCTCCTGCTCTTCGCCGCCCCATTCTCCCGGGAGAGCCTGAAGCACATCCTCTGCGCCTGCCCTTGGCTTTTCGCAGAGAATGCAGATACGCTCGCAGAAGTTGCGCATTTCCCTTACATTGCCAGGCCAGCTATAGCGCAGCAGAAGTTCCTTTCCCTCCTGGGATATGGCCTCCAGCCTGCTTCCCGTTCGTTCATGCTCAAACCGCACCATCCGGTCCGCCAGATAGAGGATGTCCTGTTTCCGTTTTCTCAGAGGCGGCAGATTGAGTTCAAGCACATCCAGCCGGTACAGTAAATCCTCCCTGAAATTTCCCTGTGCCACTTCCTTCTTTAAATCCTTGTTGGTGGCGCAGATAACACGCACATCAATGGGAATCACCGTGTCATTGCCCAGCCGTATGATTTCCCTTTCCTGTATAACCCGCAGGAGACGGCTCTGAAGCTTTGGTGATATATCGCCTATCTCATCCAGAAAAATGGTTCCCTTATGGGCAATCTCAAAAAAACCCATCTTGCCGCCCTTGGCTGCACCGGTAAACGCTCCCTCCACATAACCAAAGAGTTCGCTCTCCAACAGGTTTTCCGGCAGCGCAGCACAGTTAATCGCCACAAAGGGTCCCTTTCTTCTCCTGCTGGAGTTGTGGATGCTCTGGGCAAATAATTCCTTTCCCGTGCCTGTCTCCCCGTGAATCAGTATGTTGGAGTCCGCATAGCTGAATTTCACGGCCTGATTAATGACCGCCTCCATGCAGCTGTCCCTGTAAAGTATATGGGAAAAGTCATACCTGGCCGTAAAACCGTCGGAATGCATCTGCTTACGCAGCTTTCCTTCCTCTGCCTGTATCTGTTCCGTGCCCTGGAAGGTAAGCACACAGCCGAATTCCTCCGAATCACCCTCCACCGGCACGCAGTTCACCAGCACCTGTTTACCCCCGAATTTGCACACCTCCGACAGAATCTTCTGTTTGTCATGTATAACGCCGCCGAAATCAATATCCGGAAAAAATTTGCTTACAGGCTCTCCTGCCAGCGAAGTCTTCCTGTCCTTCATATAGGTGTGGCAGCAGGTATTTGCAAGGGTTATGATTCCCTTCCTGTTTACGGAAATAATTCCCTGGAAGGAGTAGTTCATGATATTTGCTATCTCATCCCTTTTCTGCCTCTCATAGCGGGTGAGATGGGCCACCGCAATGGCTTCTGAGATGGCGTGGTTTACTGCTTCGATTCCCGAATGAATCATGGCAGCCGGCACCCCCAGCCGCTCTGCAATCTGTACCGTGGAATATCCCCCCACAACAGCCTGGTTCCCGTCCTTCAGCGCCTGATGCACCGCCATATCCAGCTTGGTTTCATCGTCCTCCGCATAGCATCCCAGCCCCAGCTGCGGATACAGGTGGCTCATCTGCTCCGCCCCATACACCATATTGAAGGCGCCCACCACGGCTATCCTCTCAATATTTCCCTTCTGCATACATTCATTGACAGCCTTCATTACATCGTATCCCGTGGATTTAAGCTCTGCACAGGGAATGTTTTTGCGCTTCAGGGTGTGGGCTGTAAATCCCCTGGCTATGACCACGTCTGCATCCACCTGTTCCAGTCTGTTATTATAGAAATCCTGGATTACCTCATACCGGATTGCCTCTGATTCAGGCCGTTCCCGGAATACCTGCTCAATGACTGGAAGAATGTCCGGATATGGTGCAAAAAATACAATTTTAATCATGCTTTCCCTCCTCCCATTGTCCATATTATCCCATATATTGTATTTTTGCAATCATATAATTGCATTAAATTGCTAAAATACAATTAATGTGCAATTCTATAGATTCCAACTTATTCTCTGTTTCCTCCAATTCTTTGTGCAATTACTACATATATTTCCCTTTGTTTTTAGATGATTTAGATAAAATTCGTTGCTGTTTTCTCTGCAAATCTTTTTTGGCACGACAATTGCTGTTTTAATCAGTCAGCAACATTGCAATGGTATGTAAAAAACAACCAGAGGCTGATGCGGCTCACATGGCCAGTGAGCATGGCAGCCCGCGTAAAGGAGAAGAGATTTATGAGGATATTAGCGACAATGAAGCGTTTTCCGGCAGGAGTGATGGTAATTCCCCTGCTCCTTGGATGTGCAATGAATACCTTTTTCCCAAATGCCCTCACCATAGGCGGTTTTACTTCAGGCCTGTTCAAGAACGGGGTCCCCACCCTGATTGGCCTGTTCCTGTTCTGCAGCGGCGCCACCATTGATGTAAAAATGGCAGGCAGCACTGTATGGAAAGGCGTTGTCCTCACTGCCCTGAAGTTCTTTATTGGTTTTGGCCTGGGACTTCTGCTCAATGCATTATTCGGCGAAGCAGGGTTTCTGGGACTGGCGCCCCTGGCTGTCATCGGTGCCGTGACCAATTCCAACGGCGTTATCTATGCCACCCTGGCAGGCGAGTTCGGAGATGAGACAGATGTTGGCGCAACCTCCATCCTGGCCCTCAACGACGGGCCCTTTTTTACCATGATTGCATTGGGCGCTTCCGGCATGGGCAACTTCCCGGTCACAGACATTATTGCCAGCATCATTCCCATGGTCATTGGATTCATCATAGGCAATCTGGACCACGAGTGGAGAAAAATCCTGGCCACCGGTATGATTCTTCTGCCTCCATTCAATGGTTTTGCCCTGGGTGCAGGCATGAACTTCAGCAATATCCTTAATGCAGGTATTTCCGGTATTATACTGGGCCTCCTTACCGTATTGGCCACCGGACTTCTTACCTTCTTCCTCTACAGCGCCCTGCGCAGGAAGGCTGACCCCATGGGCGCTGCCATCGGCACCACAGCCGGAGTGGCCACCACCACGCCCACGGCCGTTGCCATGGCTGACCCATCCTTCCAGCCCCAGGTGGAAACCGCCACAGCCCAGACAGCTGCCGCTGTTGTAATCACAGCCGTGCTTTGCCCGCTGCTGGTATCCTGGCTGGCCAAGGTATCCCACAAGTGGAATGAAGCCCACGGCATCATCACGGATTCACCGGCCCCAGGACAGGAAGATGGTGAAATCCAGCCGGCTGCAACGGCTGATTTTGATTAGAGAATGAATGATTTTGACAGACGGAGGAAACGTACAGACATGAAACGAACCATATTGAATGCCGGAATGATTTTATGCGGGGAACAGCTCACTCCCATGGGCAAGGGCTCCCTTATCATTGAGGGCGGAATCATCCGGGAAATTCTGCCCCAGGACGCCAGACAGTCCTTATCCATAGACGATTCGGAGGAAATCAGCCTTCCTGACATGACCCTGATGCCGGGCATGATAGAATGCCACAACCACCTGTGCATAGACGCCACTCTGCCGGAACACCTGGAGCTGCTGGCCTGGAGCAATGAATGCCAGCTGACGCTGCTGGCCTTAAAGGGTCTTAAGGACGACCTGATGAGCGGAGTCACCACAGCCCGGTGCATGGGGGATAAGTATTACATAGATGTGACCATGAAGAAACTGATTGAGGAGGGCAGGGTTCACGGCCCCCGCCTTCTGGCGGCAGGCATCGGCATGAAGGGAAGCCACGGAGCGGGCCATATAGGAATGCCTCACTGCGGGCCTGAAGAAATCCGGCATACCTGCCGTGAGAACCTGAAAAAAGGGGCGGACCTGCTGAAGCTTTTCATAACCCCCGGTGTTCCGGACCCAGTCAGCACCTTTGTGCCCAGCTTTCTCAGCCCGGAGGAAATCTCCGCCGCTGTCAGCGAAGGCGCGCGCCTGGGCATCCCCACTGCAGCCCATTGTATCGGCGGCCAGGGCCTGAAGGACTGCATTGACGGCGGTGTGGATGTGATTGAGCACATGTATATGGCTACGGAACAGGACGTGGAACGGCTGGCTGCATCCCGCTGCGTGGTAGACCTGACCTCCGGTATTTTCCTGGACCCCACCCGCGAGGAATTCCTCTCCCCTGCCAATGCCCTGAAGGTAAGGCTGAACCGAAGCCGGGTCCGTGAAAATGTGGCCCGCATCATCAGGGCCCGCCTTCCCTTTGTCCTGGGAACAGACGCGTATCACGGCCTTCTGTACCGTGAGGTAGGATATGCGGTGGAGCTGGGAGCCGACCCCTTAACCGCTATTCAGGGCGTCACCTCCCACGCGGCTAAGGTCTGCCGCATGGAAGACAGAATCGGAAAGCTGGAAACCGGCCTGGAAGCAGATATCATTGCCGTAAAGGGAAATCCCCTGGAGGATGTATCCCGTCTCTCACAGGTGGGGCTGGTAATGAAGGGCGGCGTGATTTTCAGACAGCCTCAGGCGTAACACCGCACAGATAGGTATTGTTTAAAAGCGCAGTTTCAAGGCACATCCAGTGCCGTTGGAGCTGCGCTTTCAGCCATAAAACACTTACTGCAGGCCAGAACATAAAAAGGACCGCTGCCCGGGTGTGAAATGTGCAGCTCAGACAGTCCCCTTATACCGTTCCAGATATTCTCCGGACTTCTCCCGGCTTAAGGAGAACATCCGCATCAGTTTATCCATTATCTGCTCTTCTGTTCTCCCTTCCTCCAGATTATCCAAAACAAAGACCCTTATGCCCTCTTCAAGGCCGGCCTCCATTCCCACTTCTATTCCCTCCGCTTTTGCATCCTGAAGCTGATACATCCGTTCTTCCCATTCCTGCATATATCTCACTCCAATCTCTTCACTGACTTTGACCTGGCTGACCCGCCTGTGCAGTTCCTTAATCCGCGGACTGCTGCTTCCGGCTGCCTCCGTTTCAGAGGTGTGTTCTATGTAATGAAGCAGGTCTATCAGCTCACTACTCACTCCCTCCGGCACAGTGCCATGGGTATTGAGAAATATTCTGGTCGCCCCGTCTTCCAGAAACAGGCCTCTTTTCTCCTGGCATTCCATCCGGAAGGTATATCTGTACCTTCCATACCCCCATAAATCAAAGGGCATAATGGTGATAAGGCAGGAAGGCTGCATCCGGTTAAAATCAATCTCACCGGGGGCCAGCAGGGAACTGTCAATCAATGCCTGATAAAACCGGCTTCTCTTAATCAGGTTCCCGGTATTCTTTTTCTGAACTTCTGCATTGTAGATACGGCTTTCCTCATCCACTGAATATACATCCAGGCGTATGGAACGCAACCAGGGAACTGTCCGCATTTCCCTTTCTGCCTGTGGTTGTTCCGTCAGATGAATTTCCCCGCCAAGTATGATGGAAAGGACCAGTTCCATTGTCTCACGGTCCTCCATGACACATGCAAATAAAAAACGGTCCAGCAGGGTCAGGTCTGCCAGGGGTTTCATGACAGCTCTGTCCGGGTCATTCATTTTTTTCATCCTGTTCTCCTTTTATTATACAAAACCTTTACCGGCGTTGCAAGAAAATACACCCATCACATCAAACCTAAATCACATATACATAAAACCACCGCCTGACATTGCAAAAAAACATTCAACCGCATAACCCGGGGATACAAGGGAGAAACTCCCAGCAGAACATCTTGGACAGAACGTCCTTAAGATTTATATATATTAAATAGCACTTACTGCCGTTTAAGTCAATTATGTGAAAATAAATCATGTAAAAATAACACAACGCAAAAACTGCTGCCTGAAATGAATCCCCGCAATAACGAATCCATCCCAGACAGCAGCACACGGTCACCCTTGCCTGAATTTATTTCTTCCCCAGGCTCATGCCGGCCTTCAGCATTCTGAATGTACGGTCCGCAGCACTGATGTACAGCTCCTCTGCCCGCTCCAAGGCTTCCTCAATATCCATGGCGCCGTTTATCGTGGTTATGATACTGTCAATGCCGTAATCAAAAATTGTCTCAGCCTTGTCGCCCATGCCGCCCACAATGGCCGCTACCGGGATACCTCTCTCCCTGCAGCGCCTGCCGATTCCGCTGGGCACCTTTCCAAAGGCAGACTGCCAGTCCATCCTTCCTTCGCCGGTAATCACCAGGTCCACGCCCTCCAGGAGACTGTCAAAATGCACCAAATCCAGCACTGTATCAATACCGGATTTCAGATTGGCCTTCAGAAATACACAGAACGCCGCCCCTAATCCACCGGCCGCGCCCGCGCCGGGAATCTTATCCACATCCACGCCCAGCTTTTCCTTAAGCAGCGCTGCATAGCGCACCATTCCGCCCTCTAACACATCCAGAATTTCCGGGGTCCCTCCCTTCTGCTTTCCAAATGTATAGGTAGCTCCATCCGGTCCTGTAAGGGGGTTGGTCACATCACACATGACGGTAAACCTGGCCTGGGCCACTGCCGGATGAATCCGGCTCACATCGATGTCAGCCACCCTGGTCAAATCCCGGCCCCTGCCCTCCAGCTCATTTCCCTGGTCATCCAGAAATCTTACGCCCAGGGCGCGCATGGCTCCCATGCCGCCGTCATTGGTAGCGCTGCCCCCAATGGCAATGGAAATCTTCCTGTATCCACGGTCCAGGGCATCCTTAATCAATTCTCCCGTGCCGTATGTGGTGGTGTTCAGGGGATTGCGCTTGTCCGCAGGCACCATGGGAAGGCCGGAAGCAGCTGCCATCTCAATAATGGCAGAGTCCCCTTCAAACTCCCCGTAAAAGGACTGCTGGTCCTCCATCAGAGGACCATGGACCGTCAGCCTGCGGTATGTACCGTTTAATGCAGAAATCACGGCGTCAATGGTCCCCTCCCCGCCGTCAGCCACAGGAACTCCGGCTGTCTCACAGCCGGGAAATATGCGTCCTGCCGCCTCTTCCAGCAGCTGTGTAATACGTTCTGATGACAAGGTCCCCTTAAATGAATCTGATGCAAATAAAAACTTCATGGTTCCGCCTCCCAATCGCAATTGATTTTCTTACATCTATTGTACTGTTTCGGGACCTCCGCGTCAATGTTCTGCAAAACACATATTTACTACTTTAATTATTCCACAGCACAATCCCATTTTACCATGGACTGCCGCCCATTCCGTCTCCTGATTCCCCATCCTAATCCTGCATCATTTCCTTCACATCACGAAAAAATACCAGCGCCATATAAAACACCGCTGCCTGACTCAGTACGCGCACATCATAGCCTGTCAGCTCCTCCAGTTTTCTGAGCTTATAGGTCAGTGTATTCTTGTGGATGTGCATGGCATCCGAGGCAGCCTTCAGGGAACCCTCGGCGCCAAAATACGCCTCCAGAAGTCCCATCCACTGGCACAGCTCTTCATAACCGCAGTTCTTAAATACCTTGCGCAGGTACTCTGCCTTCACGCTGTCGGCCACATCCTCCGTAAACAGCTCCAGGGTAACGCTGTCATAGGTCATAATGTCCCGTTTGGACATACCGGCCGAGCGCCATGCCTTGTTGGCCTGGCCGTAGGCCACATGAATATCCCTGGCCCTGCCGTCGATTCCCATAACCAGCCCTATGCCGAATTTCTTCTGCACGCAGGAACGTATGCGGCCGGCCAGCTGTTCCATATGGCGGTCGGAAGCCCCCTGAACCAGAAATATCTGCCGGCCCGCATTCCGGAACACCAGACACCCTGCCCCTGCCAGGGAAACAGCTTCCCCCTCCGCCTGCTCCAGCAGCTTCTGGCCTGAAGCAGTGGATGCATACTCCTGGAAGTTCCTGACGCCTGCCACCATGACCCTTCTGGGAACCGAAATGTCGATTCCCAGGGCAAATCCTCTCTCCTCCAGTATCCTTGGCTGAAGCAGCCCGCTTCCGAGAACCCAGTCTTCCAGGAACCGGTTCAGCACACGCTGTCCCATACGGCGCTCATCCTGCTCCGCATTTTCCCGAATCAGGATTTCCACCATCTTCTTCACAATCTGGCCATAGCCAGCCACTTCCTCATACCGGCCTGTGATGCCGATAACGCCTGCAATGCTTCCGGCCTGGTACACCGGCAGGTTCAGTCCCGGACGGGAGGTAAAGGTAGCCTCCTCCTCCCTTACATACAGCTCATCCAGATGTTCCCTGATGATTCTCCTGGCCCCCTCATGCAGGGTGCCGATGCGTTCCGGGTCCGTACTTGCTATGACACAGCCTTCCGGGTCCATCATATTGATATGCTGTCCCACAATGGCCCCCACTTCCTCCACAATGGCCTGGGCGCCCTGCTGCGAGAGCCTCAGCATCCGCTCTGTCTGTTCCATACATTCCACCTGCCTTAGCCGTCCGGCCCGCACTGCTGCCGGCATATTTCAAAAAGGGGCTGCGGTACGCCAACCCGGCGCCGCAGCTCCCCTTATTAGCCTTGTCTCCCCGAGACTCTGTTCAGCGTATTCTCCCAGGCCTTACCGGTAAATGGGGTATCTGTCACAGAGCTTTGTCACTTCATCCCTGATGTAATCCGCTTTATTCTCAAAATCCGTGGCTGCCAGCCAGATGCATTCGGCAATCTTCGGCATGTCCTCCTCCTTAAGTCCCCTGGTGGTGATGGCCGGTGTTCCGATGCGCACGCCTGAGGTAACAAAGGGGCTTCTGGGGTCATTGGGAACCGTGTTTTTATTCAGGGTAATATACACCTCATCGCAGCGGTTCTGCAGCTCCTTGCCCGACACCTCCATGCCCCGCAGGTCAACCAGCATCAGATGGTTGTCCGTGCCGTCCGTAAGGAGTTTGAAGCCCTGCTTTTTAAGGGCCGCGGCAAGCGCCTTTGCATTGGCCGTCACCTGATGCTGGTACGCCTTAAACGAAGGCTTTAATGCCTCTCCGAAACACACTGCTTTTCCTGCAATCACATGTTCCAGCGGCCCGCCCTGGGTTCCCGGGAAAATGGCCTTGTTGAAATTAAATTTCTCGGCTGCTTCTTTATTTGCCAGAATCATGCCGCCCCTTGGTCCTCTCAATGTCTTGTGGGTGGTGGTGGTCACCACGTCCGCATAGGGAATGGGGCTGGGATGTTCGCCTGCTGCCACCAGGCCTGCGATATGGGCCATATCAACCATGAGATACGCTCCAACTTCGTCAGCGATTTCACGAAACCGTTTGAAATCAATGGTCCGGGCATAGGCGCTGGCGCCTGCTATTATAAGCTTTGGCCTGGCTTCCTTTGCAATCCGCTCCAGCTCATCATAGTCGATGAAGCCCTGGTCATTAACCCCATAAGGTACGATATTAAAGTAAAGGCCGGAAAAGTTCACCGGGCTTCCGTGGGTCAGATGGCCGCCATGGTCCAGATTCATACCCATGACCGTGTCCCCTGCCTTCAGCATGGCCACAAACACCGCCATATTAGCCTGGGCGCCTGAATGAGGCTGGACATTGGCGTAATCGCAGCCAAACAGCTTCTTGGCCCGCTCTATGGCCAGGGTTTCCACCACGTCCACGCACTGGCAGCCGCCGTAATAGCGTTTTCCTGAATAACCTTCCGCATACTTATTGGTGAGAACCGTTCCCATAGCCATCATAACGGGCTCCGACACAATATTCTCAGATGCGATTAGTTCCAGGTTACGTCTCTGGCGCGCACATTCGGCCTGGATGGCCTCGCCCACTTCCTTGTCATATCCGGTAATAAAATCCATTACTTCATTAACCATTATCTTACCTCTTCCTTTCGCAATGACAGCCTTTTTCTGCTGATTATAACCTATATAATAGCAAATTGCAAGACATATGGCAGGGCCGTTTCCTCTTTGTCTGTTTATTTTTTATCATTGTTTTTCTTAAGAAATTCATAATAATTGTAGCACTTTCTTTAAACTTTAGACACAATTCGGACACAATTATAGGATATTATCAAACTCGTTCCAAAAAAAATTTGTGTTTGGAAAGTCTCACTGGGAGGCTTTCAGAGGAGGAAAACTATTATGAAGAAGACCATCGCAAAATCCATGACCGCTATTATGGCTGCAGCTATGATTGCAGGAAGCCTGACCGCCTGCGGCGGCAGCGACAACAAGGCTGAGACCACTACTGCTGTAGAAACCACAGTAGAGGCTTCTGAGTCTGCTGAGGAGACCACTGCTGAGGCCGAGGAAACAACTGAGGCCGCTGAGGCTGAGGAGTCCACCGAGGCTGCTGACGCTGAGGAGTCCACCGAAGCTGCTGATGCAGAAGAGTCCAGCGAAGCTGAGGAGACTGAGGCTTCCAAGGAAGAGGCTGCTGACGAGGCCAATGCTGAAGTTGTTGAGGAAACAACCGAGGCTGCTCAGAACTAATCTTCTTTCACCCAAAAGGGTGCTGTCCGCTGTGGCAGCACCCTCTCTTTATTTTCCCTTTTAGTATCGGCTTAATGAAATTTCCAGTTCTTCACCACAATCTGAAGATTCCGGCTGCCGTTATACTCATTCACTCCCGGATAGTAGATAATGTCCATAACACGGCGGTCACCCTTTTCCTCCATGAACAAATCCCCTTCCGTAAATATTACGCCGTCCATGGCTGTTCCCCGTTCATTCACAAGGCTCACCCGCACCACGTTCCGGTTCCGTCCCATGACCCTGGCACTGCGTATGAACAGACCCTTCTGGGCAAATTGTGGTTTCTCATTTCCCTGGCCATACGGTTCCAACAGTTCCAATTCCTCTATAAACGGTTCTGTTATGTATTCAAAAGGCATGGCCACATCTATCCACACCTTTGGTATGAAGTCCTCTTCGGTCAGCCGTTCCCGGGCGTTTTCGTTGAGACGGCGCCGGAATTCGTCCACATCCTTTTCCTCCAGTGAAAATCCGGCCGCCATGGGATGGCCCCCAAACTTCAGCAGCAGGTCCTGTACCTCCACCAGGGACTGGAACATGTGGTATGCTTCTATGGAACGTCCTGACCCCTTGACACAGCCCTCGGCCCGTGTAAGCACGTAGGAGGGCTTATTGTACCGCTCCCTGAGGCGTCCCGCCACAATGCCGGCCAGGGATTCGTGGCAGTCCGGCAGAAACACCACCAGCACCTTATCATCGCTGTATCTTTCATCCACCATAGCAGCAGCCTGTTCAATGCCCTCCTGGGTCATATCCTTGCGCTGGTCATTGAGGGCCTTTAATTCCTCTGCCATCCGGTCCGCCTCAGACTCATCCCCGCACAGAAGAAGCCCCAGGGCTATCTTTGCCGTCTGGAGCCGTCCGCTGGCATTCAGGCAGGGGCCGATGACAAAGCCAATGTGATAGGCCGTGATTGCCCCTGCCTGGAGATTATTTTTCTCAATCAGCTTGCGCAGACCCAGGTTGGACGTATGTCCCAGCCTGGAAAGCCCCTCTTTCACAATGATGCGGTTCTCTCCCTGAAGCTTCATCACATCCCCTACCGTGGCAATGGCTGCAATTTCCAGCAGATTCAGCCACTCTTCCCTGGGAATATGGTGGACCTCATAAAGCACCTGTACCAGCTTATAAGCCACCATGCCGCCGCATATATCCGGAAATGGGTAAAGGCTGTCCCTTCGCTTTGGATTGACAATGGCATCTGCAGGCGGCAGTATCTCCCTGCTCTCCGGCATCTCCCCGGCTGCCGCTGTCTCTCCGGCCTCAGTCAGTATATCGTGATGGTCCGTCACTATCACGGTCATCCCCAGCTCCTTGGCCCTGGCTATCTGGCTGATAGCGGCAATTCCGTTGTCACAGGTAAGGATGGTATCAATTCCATCCTCTGCCGCTGCCTCTATAATCAGTTCATTGATGCCGTATCCGTCCTTAATGCGGTCCGGAATTTCATAATCCACATCGGCCCCAATCCTCTTTAAGGCGCGGTAGAGCAGATAAGTGGAGCACACTCCGTCTATATCATAATCCCCTACAATCCGTATGCGCCTGCCGTCAAGCACCTTCTGTCCAAGCATTTCCACTGCCCGGTCCATGTCCGGCAGCAGGTGCGGATTGTGAAGCTGCTCCACGGAACCGTGAAGATACCGCCCTATGTCTTCCATGTCCTCCAGACCCCGGTTGCGTATAATTCTGGCTGTAACCGGGCTGATGTGGTATTTCTCCGCGATTTTATTAAAATCCGCCTTCTTAGCATATAACATCCATCTGGCTTCTGTCATTCTCTCGTCCTGTCCTTGTCTGTCTTTATCTTCTTTATCTGTCCTTATTTATTCTTCCTGTTCTCCCATAGCTGAGGAATAAATGATACCGGCTGCCATTCCCACAAACGCCGGCACAATCCATCCCAGACCTGCTCCGTATCCAGGCAAGAACGTAGTTGCCTGGGTTAGAAAGGGAATCACGAATTTGCTCTGTTCCAGGGCATATACCACGCTGACCGCCCCTGTAAACAGGATGGCCCAGGGATACATAGCCGGCCACCGCCTTGTCAGCGGTCCCATAAACGCCAGCACAATCAGCACAATGGCAATTGGGTAAATGGCGTCCAGGACCGGCACTGACACGGCCAATATTTTATTAAGTCCTGCGCTGGATATAATCAGGCTAATCAAGGCAAACAGAAATACCCATACTCTATAGCTGATAACCGGTATAATGGAATTAAAATACTGGCTGCAGCAGCTGAGAAGCCCCACGCAGGTATTAAAACAGGCTATGAGGAAAATAAGCCCCAGTATCATCATACCGGCATTTCCAAAGAGGTTTCCCGCAACATAGGTCAGTATCCTTGCCCCATTATCCATGCTGCCCGCCGCTGTCCCCGCAGGAGCGCCGATATGGGCCAGGGCCGCATAAATCAGGGCCAGAAGAATGCCTGCTATGATTCCTGCCTTAATGGTTTCCCTGACAACCGCACCTTCCTGCTCCACTCCCTTTGCCCGGATATTAATGGCAATGATGATTCCAAAATTCAGGGCCGCAATGGTATCCATGGTCTGGTATCCTTCCAGGAATCCCGCCACAACGGGACCCGACTCATAGACAGCTCCCGGTACCCCGTAATGACCCATGGGCCACACCAGGCATCCGATGAAAATGACGCCGATGAGCACCAGAAGTGTGGGACACAGTATCTTTCCCAGCCGGTCCGTCAGCTTATCCGGCCTGAACGCCACTGCCATGGCAGCCGTAAAAAACACCACGGAATATCCGAACTGCGCCATGGTCTGGACCGTGAGCCCGGTAAGCCTTACCGTACTTTTCAGTGAAACTCCCAATTGTTCAAGAACCGGAAACACTGTCATCTCAAAAGAAGTGCTGGAGGTCCTGGGAATAGCCAGGCACGGGCCTATGGAAAGGTAGATAAGAAGGGTAAACAGGAAAGCAAACCCAGGGTGCACTCTGCCCGCCAGCCTGGTCAGGCCGCCGGAAAGAGCAACTGCAGCCACGCCCAAAACAGGCAGTCCCACTGCACTGAGCAGAAACCCCGACATGGCCCTCCAGGTCATGACACCTGCCTGAGCGCCTAGAAAAGGCGGGAAAATTAAATTCCCCGCGCCAAAAAACATGGAAAATAATGTAAATCCCACAAGCAGAAGATTCTGCTTCGACAATTTCTGCTTCATAATTTTATCCCCGCTCAATACAAAATAAGAGATAAGAATCAGACATCCCCGCTCTTTCTTACCTCTGCTTGTAACATAATACCACAAAATGCGACATCTTTCAAGGTAGTTACATACTTGTGAAATGAACTATTTAAAAATATTTTTAAAAACCCATTGACATTTCTTCCAGGACAAGATATAATAGCTCTTGCGCTGTTAGAGATACAAATCAAACAGCAGCATGCGTCAGTAGCTCAGCTGGATAGAGCATACGGCTACGGACCGTAGTGTCGGGAGTTCGAATCTTCTCTGGCGCATGAAGAAAACCTCGCAGGTATAAGCCTTGCGGGGTTTTTTGTTTTTCCAAAGCAGGGGTAAAATCCATCTGTCCTTCTCTCTGTTCACCGGAAAAACAAATCCTCCTTCTGCCCAATTTCTCCGGCTTGATTCCCTGTCTTCTCCAGACCTGTGGCGCAACGCCAGGAGCGCTATCCCCGCCTGATTCCCCGCATTTTACGATACCATGTGTAACCTTTTGTTGTCCGCCTTTTGTTGATAGTCCCCCTCCTAATAGTTACCTTTAAAAGGTAAAAAATTTTAGGAGGGTTGATATGAAATACGAAAGAGAAACCAGTAACCTGCTTCGGCGCCTTGGCGTAAACAATTCCTATGTAGGCTTCCGCTATACCATCTATGGCGTAATCCGCTCCATCCATGACCCGGACCTGCTTGCCTACATATCAAAGGGGCTGTACATAGAAATTGCGGCGCGCTACCACACATCCGTCAACTGCGTTGAGCGCAATATACGTACCATCATTAATATAGTATGGCTTCATGGGGACAGGATTCTTCTGAATCAGATATTCCGCATTGAATTAAAGCAAAAGCCCCGCAATGGGGCCTTTATAGATGCACTGGCTCATTATGTTGTAGAACATTACTATGATTGAGTAAGTCAGGGCGCTGTTGCAGCGCCCTTCTTAACATCTGCCACCCCAATTAATGCGCATAAATAATACCTGGAAAGAGGTTCTTCCTAACTTCAAAGGTTTCACAAGACAAAAGGACAACCGTCACTGATTGTCCTCCATCACCTCTCTCACCTTCTCCAGCATCACCGGCGTCAGCTTGAGAATCCGCTGCTTCTTAGACACCTTCTCCACAGCATCCTCAAAGCTCATGCCGTTCCCGGCCGTCATGGCATCCTTCACCAGGATATAGTAAAGCATGACCGCCTTTTTATCCTCCTTTGGAAGCTTCTCCTTAAGCTGCTGCTCCACAGCCGCCTTCTGCGCTGTTCCTCCCGGAAAAATGCGGTGCATATATTCCCGTTCCTCCTGCTCCCGCTCCTCCTTGCTCTTAATCTCAAATCCGAATATATTCATATTCCCCTCCTGCACGCTCACACCAATATCTGGATATAGTACAAGTATAAAATCCAGAGGGTGGTACGTCAAGAAGTTTCTCATCATCCCTGTCACATCTGCCCCATCGCAGCGCCCTGCAACAGCGCTCCGTCACATCTGTCCAATCACAGCCTGCCCGTTCATCCAGTCTCCATATCATCAAACACAGCCCTGTCCACGCCTCCATCCTGGAATGCAACCACTGTGGTGCACACTGCGTCCCCGGTAATATTGACGGCCGTCCTGCTCATATCCAATATGCGGTCAATTCCCATAATCAGGGCTATGGCTTCCACCGGCAGGCCCACGGAGGCAAATACCATGGAAAGGGTAATCAATCCCACTCCCGGCACGCCGGCTGTTCCCACGGAAGCCAGGGTAGCGGTCAGTATGACCGTCAGATAATCCGCCACAGACAGCTGAATACCAAAGGCCTGGGATGCGAACACCACGGCCACTCCCTGCATAATGGCCGTCCCGTCCATGTTGATGGTGGCTCCCAGCGGTATGGTAAAGGAAGAAATGCGCCGTGACACCCCCATCTTTCTGTGGAGGGTATCAATGGACATGGGAATGGTTGCATTGGAGGTTGCCGTGGAAAAGGCAAAGCCCATGACAGGCAGGAATTTCCTGAGGAACTTAACAGGGCTGAGTCCTGTAAATCCCTTTAGAATTGCCATGTAGACCACCAGCCCCTGTATGGCCAGGGCTGTCATCACTCCTGCCATGTATTTAAGCAGGGGCAGGAAGGCGTCAAATCCAATACCGGAAAATGTCCTGGCAGTCAGACAGAACACACCATAGGGAGCCAGCTTCATGACCATGACCGTCATCTGCATCATCACATCATTAAACTGGCTGAACAGGTTTCCCACTGTCTCTGCTGCTTCACCTAAGCCGGCCAGAATGATTCCCACAACCAGCGCAAAGAGGATAATGGACAGCATGTCCCCATCCGCCAGCGCCCTTACCGGATTCACCGGAATAACGGCCAAAAGGGTGTCCGCCAGCCCCTCCTTCTCACCGATTGCCACCTGGGCTGTTTCTATGGAGGAAAGGTCCAATCCGGCTCCCGGATTGATGACATTGGCAGTCAGTATGGCTGCGGTAATGGCCAGCGCAGTGGTTGCCAGATAAAATCCCAGGGTCTTTATTCCGATTTTTCCCAGTTTCTTTGTGTCTCCCATGGACATGCTGCCGCATACAAGGGAACAGAATACCAGGGGAACTACCAGCATCTGCATCAGCCGCAGGAACCCGTTTCCCACAAGGTAGAAGATGCCGTCTATGAGCAGGCCGTCCCGGACAGGCCCCTGGGATACTGCATAGTGGAGCAGTATGCCTGTGGCTGCTCCCAGTGCAAGCCCAATGAAAATAGCGGTGGTAAGGCCCGGCCTTTTCCTACCTTCCATAGCCGATACCGTCCTTTCCCGCCTTTGCGTTCCTGCCCTTTTGCAGTCCCTCCATGTAGGCCTCCAGCATATCCTTCCAGTGGGGCAGAAGGCTCATGCCGGATATGCGCAGCATCATATTGTCCAGTACGCTGTAAGAGGGCCTCATGGAGCTCAGGGTATCCTCATCGGCATTCACCGGCTCCACAGGAACCTGGAAGCCCGCAAGCCTGACAGCCTCCTTTGCCAGTTCATAGCGGCTGCACCATCCCTGGCCCGTCACATGGTACAATCCGTCCTCCCCGTGCTCCATCAGCTCTATGACCTTGGCCGCCAGACTGTCGGCACCTGTAGGGGACGCCATCTGGTCCCTGGCAGCCCTGATGGTCCTGCCCTGTCTGGCCATATCGAGAATCCGTTCCAGGTAGGGGCTTCCGTCTCCAAATATCCAGGAACTCCGAACAATGATATGACGGCTGCTGAACTCCCTTACAAAATTCTCCCCTGCCATCTTTGACTTGCCGTACACGGTCCGCGGGGAGACC
The DNA here is from genome assembly GCF_015556325.1 of Clostridium sp. 1001283B150225_161107_B6. NCBI lineage: Bacteria > Bacillati > Bacillota > Clostridia > Eubacteriales > Clostridiaceae > Clostridium > Clostridium sp. 1001283B150225_161107_B6. Next base: position 198,943 of record NZ_JADNMD010000008.1, read on the forward strand.
GGGTCAAACTCTGTATAAGGAACCTGGCTCTCCCCGTCAAACACATCATCCGTGGACATCTGGACCAGCCTGGCCTTACCCATTCTGGCGGCAACACTCAGATTCCTGGCCCCCAGGGCATTTACCCGGTACGCCTCCTCCGGACACTCCTGGCAGACAGCCACATCGGTCAGTCCGGCGCAGTTTACAATATAATGGGGCCTGTTGATGTGGGCATATTCCATCACAGCCTCTGAATCCGTGATATCCACCGAGTCCGCGTCCGTCAAAAGCAGCTCCACGGGCCTGGATGCCAGAATATCCGTCATCTTCCTGCCGACCCGTCCGCCGGCTCCGCATATCCATATTTTCTGCATCCTGTACCATCCTTCCATGCATATAAATGATTACACTTTTTCCATAAATACACATGTAGTATCTGCAAATACACGTTGTTCATACGTCCGCAGGCACAGATGCCGGCAATTCACCGCACCAAAAAAGCCCGGGCATAAAATACCCGGACCATTCTGTATTCCGCATGACAGGCCAAGCTTAAAACAGCTTCTTAAGCACCGTTTTCTTCATCTCCATACGCACCGTGCGTTTGGGGTCCACCACCTGGCAGAACTGGAGATTGCCCATGGCGCTGAGAAGCATCCCGGCATCCTCCAGGCCCATGCCCAGTTCCCTCATAAGAATTTCCGTCATGGCCTTAACCGCCGTATGGATGGCAGTCTCCACGTTCTCATGGGAGGCAATGGTGTAGCAGGCCTGGCTGTCCTCCAGCATGGGATTTACGATGGAAACGCCTTTCAGGACCTCCAGGGTCACAGTCACCTCTGCCGGAATCTCCAGCCCGGTTACCATGATTTCCCCATCTCCCATACAGGCATGGACATCCCCCATGGACAGAAGGGCTCCCTCATGAAACACCGGCAGGTACAGGGTGGCTCCTGCCTTGATTTTGGTGTTGTCCATGTTTCCGCCGTGGCTTCCCGGCTCTCCGCAGGGAATCTCCCCATGGGCAGGGGCCACGCCAATCACGCCAATCATGGGAGCGCAGGGTATCCCTATGTCCTGGTTAAACCAGGCCACTCCGTCCCTGACAGGAATCCGCTTTACCTTTCCGCCGGATATGCAGTCCCCCAGTACCCCGTTGTCCGGTATGGCAGCCATGGTTCCCCAGGATGCCACCCGGATGTCCTCAATCTTAACCTTCAGCACATCCCCCGGCATGGCTCCTTCCACATAGACAGGTCCGGTGGCCGGATTGATGCAGTCCCAGTTCAGGCTGTCCAGGCCGGCCCCCTCCTCCATAAACTGGTTGTCAAAACAATCCTTTGTGACAAATATGACTGTTTCATGATTGTCCACCCTGCAAACCGGGACGGCTGACGATGACATGGCGAATACGGTCTTCCCCTCCACCTTCCTAACCGCCTTCTTAACCTCCATCTTCCCTTCTCCTTTCATTGTGTGTCTCAAACTCCCCTTCTATCTCCTCCAGTATCCGGGCATAGCGGCAGAAATCCTGTTCCAGCTGCTCCTTGTTCCTGGGCTGCTTTTTATAGCATACCCGGTGCTCCATACTGGCCCAGAAATCCATGGCCATGGTCCGCAGCTGCACCTCCACAGGAAAATATTCCATGGTGTCCAGGAAATACACCGGTATTCCCAGCACAATGTGATAACTCCTGTACCCGTTGGGCTTGGCATTCCGGATGTAATCTTTTTCCTTGATGACCACCAGGTCCGACTGTTTCTTAAGCGCTGCCGCCAGGTTATAGATGTCCTCCACAAAATAGCAGATAATCCGCAGTCCTGCTATATCCTGAAGCTGGTTCCTGGCATTGGAAACCCCTGACGTAAATCCCAGACGGGCCAGTTTTGATTCCATGCTCTTTTTTTCTTTTATACGGCCCTGGATATTGTGTATGGGACCGGCGGCAGACCTGTCCCCGTAAAGACTGTGATTGAGGATTTCCAGCCGGGTATTAAGTACCCGGCCGGCATCCTCGTAGGGCTTTATCAAATCATAATACTGCTCATTTGTCATCACACGGACCCCCGCATTTTATCTCAGGCAGACTGCCGCAGCCGGCAGCTTCCATTTCTATTCAGCATACAGATAAATTGTGAGCATTCTGTGATTGTTTTCTATAGAAATTCTAAAGTCCCCAAAATTTTAACTCCTGGGCCATTATGCATTCTTAGCCTTTCTCTCCATAGCCCTGTCACACAAATCCAAAAACAGGCGGTTCATATCAGGGGCGGACACAAGGAGGCTTTCGGGGTGCCACTGTACGCCTACAATCATCCCCTCCTCATCCTCTATGGCCTCAATAACCCCGTCATTTGCATATGCGGAAGCCCTGAGCCCCTTTCCCAGCTCCTTCACCGACTGATGGTGCATGGAATTGGTCATGCAGATACCGCTTCCCAGAAGCCTTGACAGCCTGGTTCCCTCTTCCACCCGTATCTGGTGGGTCAGGTAATCCCGCCTGCCAAGCTGCAGGTGCCTGATGCAGTCAGGTCCCTTAAGGGAAAGGTCCTGATACAGGGAACCTCCCATAAGCACGTTAAGCAGCTGGTTTCCCTTGCAGATTCCCAGCATGGGCTTATTGTGCTCCAGGGCGTAACGTCCCGCCCTCATAAGAGCCTCGTCAATCTCAGGCTTATATACCTGGATAGCCGGATGAGGGTCCTCCCCATAATAGGAAGGTGTCATGTCCTCCCCTCCCGGAAACAGGACTGCGTCGCAGATTCCCATGATTTCCTCTGTCTGCTCCATAACGGCAGACGCCGGCAGAATCACAGGGATACCCCCGTTCTTCATGACGGCATCCACATAATAGCTGTTCTGATAGGCCCTCTCCATGCTGTCAAACAAGCCTGGCTGGGTCATGTATGTATTTCCCATAATACCGATAACCGGACGCTCCATTTTCTGCACCTCCATCCTACAGTATATCCTGGCGCAGGATATGGCGGATGCGTTCTGCATCCAGACCCTTGATTACCTGGGCCGCCAGCTCGGTGGCTGCCTCCAGGTCATCCTTTGCACAGAAATTATAATGGGAATGCACATATCTGGACGGCACGCCCAGCACAAGAACCGGAACCGCCTTTCCGATAAGGCTGATTCTGCCCGCATTGGTGCTGCCTCCCCGCCTTACCGCCTCCTGGTACCGGATACCGAATTTATCAGCCAGCTCCATGGCATATTCCATGAACACAGGATTGGATATGTAGCTCTTGTCCATACGGCGGATCTGAACGCCGCTCTTCATCCTTCCCTGGGCCTGGGTAGCGGAAAAGAAAAAGTCGTCTGAGGGAGAACCCTCGAACAGAATGGCCAAATCCGGCTTCACCACCTGGGTGGTGACGGTGGCGCCTCTCATACCCACTTCCTCCTGGGATGCAAATGCGCCCACCACATCCACGGCCAGCTCATTCCTGCTGTCATAAACCTTATTCATGGTATCTACGATGCAGGCGCATCCGGCCCTGTTGTCAAACGCCTTTCCAAAGCAGAGCCCGTGTTCCTCATCATAGGAAAAGGACACCTCCGGCACCATGGGGTCTCCGATGGATACCCCAAAATCCTCCTCCGCTTCCCTGCGGCTGGTTGCCCCAATGTCCACATACAGGTTTTCAATGCACAGCTCCAGGGAATTCCGTTCTTTGTCAGTCATGAAATGCACCGGCTTTGACATGATAATGCCCCTGACTTTCCTTCCGCCCCTTGTCCTTATAATGACCGTGTGGGCAGGAAGGTTGGTCAGATGAAATCCTCCCAGCATGAGAATACCCAGGCAGCCATTGTCATGGATGCACTGCACCATGAAGCCGCACTCGTCCAGATGGGCGTCCAGCTGCACCACGGGCTTGTCCCCGTTTTTGCCCGGCATGCGCACATACAGGTTGTTCATGGCGTCATTTTCCACCTGGTAGTTACCGCAGTAGCCAGCCACGGTGCGCACCACCTCCTCCTCAAACCCGCTGGGACCAAAGGCGTCTGATATCTTTCCAAACATTTCTATATCCATTGCTGTTATCTCCTTATCCGTTTAACATTCTAATACACCACAAAACAATGGGCGGTCACCACATCCATCCATCTGGATGTCTCCAGCCTGTTGGTGAATGTGTCCACTGCCCTCATTCCCGGATAAAAGGACATCTGGTACGCCTTTTTCCAGTCTTTGTAGGTCACTTCATATGTAAATGTCTCCGGAAGCTCCACCATGCACCTGGAGGGATTGCCGGATAAAGCCGTCTTCACTCCCCGGCGGATGGACGCCTCCACCTGCCCCGGCGCCTTACAGTAAGTGGACGCCCCCAGGCCGGTCTTTGTCACGGCCGTTGTGATGCACGGCACCATTTCCTCAGCCATGCTGCAGATGGTACTGTCCCCGGAAACAAACAGCACCGGGACCTTGTGGGAAGCAGCCGTGTAGCTGTTCAGCATGAATTCACTCATATAATTGCCGTTTAAACGGATGTACAGGCTGTTGCCTGTGGAAGTGTGGCTGATGGCAAAGCCGGGATTGCCTGCCGGGGCATGGTATCCTATATACATGACCCCGTCAAAGGAATCATCCAGGCCGGACATCATGTTATAGGGATGGCCGCTCTTGCCCCGAATCAGGGTTACGTAATCCGGCATGCAAAGCGGGTCGATGTTGGTGGCGTCCCCGTGACCATCCTTTACCACAATCTCGTCAGCTCCCGCCTCATGGGCAGCCTCGCAGGCAGCCACCACTTCCTTTGTCATCTGCTCTGCAAATTCCCTGTATGCAGCTTCATTCTTATGGGTTTCATATGCCAGGGCCACCCCTGCGCATCCTTCTATATCTGCACTGATAAAGAGTTTCATCCCTTATTCTCCTTGATTTTGTCATCATAGAGATGGCAGTATACATAATGGTCGTCCGATACCTGGTAACGCTCCGGAGCCTTTTCCTTACAGATATCCATGCACCGGGGGCACCGGGTGTGGAATTTGCAGCCGCTGGGCGGATTTAACGCCGACGGGATGCTTCCTTCCAGGATAATGCGGTCCTTCTTTGCCGTTGGGTCCGGAACCGGTACGGCTGACAGCAGGGCCTGGGTATAGGGATGGAGAGGATTGGTGTAGAGCTTGCGCTTATCGCCCACCTCCACAAAGTTGCCCAGATACATGACGCCCACCCGGTCGCTGATGTGCTCCACCACGCTCAGGTCATGGGCCACGAATATATAGGTCAGGTTAAGCTCCTTCTTAAGCTGGTGCAGCAGGTTTAACACCTGTGCCTGGATGGACACGTCCAGGGCCGACACAGGCTCGTCCGCAATAATCAGCTCCGGCTCAACCGCCAGGGCCCTGGCGATACCGATACGCTGGCGCTGGCCGCCTGAAAATTCATGGGGATACCGGTTGGCATGGTAATCATCCAGTCCAACCTTCCTCAGAAGCTCCATGACACGGTCTTCCAGCTCCTTTTTGCTCTTTGTCAGGCTGTGTATGATTAAGGGCTCAGCGATAATGTCAAATACGGACATCCTGGGGTTCAGGGATGCATAAGGGTCCTGGAATACCATCTGGACCTTTTTGCGCACCGCGCGCATCTGCTTACGGCCATAGGATGAGATATCCTCCCCGGCCAGGATGATTTTCCCTGCCGTGGGAGTCTCCAGCTTGCAGATTCCCCTTCCCAAAGTGGATTTGCCGCAGCCCGACTCGCCCACGATGCCGAACACCTCGCCCTTACGCACCTCAAAGGAGACGCCGTCCACTGCCTTGACGAATTCACGTCCGCTGCCAAAATCTCCCTTCACAGGGTAATACACCTTCATACCTTCAACATTCAGCAGGATATCTCCCATCATGCGTCACCGCCTTTCTTTTCACAGAGCCAGCAGCGGCTCATGTGGCCTCCTCCCACGTCGTAGAACCCAGGTTCTTCCTCTCTGCACTTGTCAAAGGCACAGGAGCATCTGGGAGCGAACTTACAACCCTGGGGCATGTATTTAGGATTCGGGACATTGCCCGGTATGGATTCCAGCTCTTCCGCGCACGCTCCCAGCTTGGGGATGGATGCCAGAAGGCCCTTTGTATACGGATGGGACGGATTGGCGAAAATGGACTTCACATCCCCCTTTTCCACCACCCGGCCGCTGTACATGACCACCACGTCGTCGCATATCTCCGCCACCACCCCAAGGTCATGGGTGATAAACAGGATGGAGGTTCCGATTTTCTGCTTCAGGTTCTCCATCAAATCCAGTATCTGGGCCTGTATAGTAACGTCCAGCGCCGTGGTAGGCTCGTCCGCTATGAGGATTTTGGGCTTGCACACCAGTGCCATGGCTATCATAACCCTCTGGCGCTGGCCTCCGGAAAGCTGGAAGGGATATTCCTTCATCATTCGCTCCACCCTGGGAACGCCTGTCAGCTTCAGCATCTCCACTGCCCTGTCCCAGGCTTCCTGCTTGCTTATGCTGTTGTGCATCAGGATACATTCCGTAATCTGGTCGCCAATTTTCATGACAGGGTTCAGGCTGGTCATCGGCTCCTGGAAAATCATGGAGATTTTCTCTCCGCGCATCTTTCTGCGCTCCTCGTCGTTCAGCTTTGTCAGGTCGCGCCCCTCAAACAGGATTTCCCCGTCAGCCACCTTTCCCGTGGTTCCCATCAGAAGGCCCATGACGGACAGGGCGGTCACGCTCTTGCCGCTGCCTGACTCTCCCACGATTCCAAGGGTGCTTCCCTCTCTCAGTTCAATATCCACACCGTCTACTGATTTAATCACACCGCTGTCCGTGTAGAAGTAGGTGTGCAGATTCTTAATCTCTAAAATATTATTATTCGTATTTTCCATAAGTCCCACTCCTAATCAGTCAGTTTTGGGTCCAGAGCATCTCTCAGACCATCGCCCAGCAGGTTGAAGCAGAGCACGGTAAAGAAGATTGCAAGGCCCGGAAACAGGGTGATATGCCAGCTTGTCAGCATGTAGTTACGTCCATTGCTAAGGAGCAGCCCCCACTCAGGCGTGGGCGGCTGGGCGCCCATGCCCAGGAAGCTAAGGCTGGAAGCAGTGATGATGGAGGTACCGATGGACATGGTGTACTGTACGATAATATTGGGAATCGCGCTGGGCAGGATATGCCTCCACAGGATGCGCATGTCGCCGGCTCCGATGTTGCGGGCAGCCTGCACAAACACGCTGTTCTTTGTCTCCAGCGTATTGCCGCGCACCAGGCGGGCAAACTTGGGGATATTGAATACCGCAACCGCGATTACCACGTTATAAAGTCCGTTTCCCAGGATAGCCACAATGGCAATCGCCAGTATAAGGCCGGGAAAGGCCAGCAGAACGTCGCAGATACGCATGATAATGGAATCCACAATTCCGCCGTAATATCCGGCCAGAAGTCCCAAAACCGTTCCCACCAGCATACCCACGGTAACGGCGAACAGTCCCACGCTGAGGGATATCCTGGTTCCGCAGATTACCCTTGAGAACAAATCCCTGCCGAACTCATCGGTGCCAAAGAGATGGGCGGCCGTGGGCGGCTGCATAATGGCGGAGTAATCATATTCATTGATGCCGTAGGGAGCAATCTTATAGCTGATGAATGCCAGCAGCACAAGGAACACAAGGAATACCATGGCAACCATGGCTGTCTTCTGTTTCTTAAACTTTCTCACAAACTCTGAAAACGGGGTATTGATGTCCGTCTTTTCATTTAATACTTTATTCTTAGCCATCTTTTGTCGCCCCCTTTTAGCTCAATTGGATTTCAGGATTCAGCACTGCATACAGCACGTCCACAACCAGGTTAATCAGTACAAAATGCAGGGAAAATATAAGAATCAGCGACTGGATTGCAGGATAATCCCTGTAGTTCACGGATTCAATCAAAAGGGACCCCAGTCCCGGGAAGGCGAAAACCGTTTCCGTCACAACGGAACCTCCCAGAAGGAAACCGAACTGAAGACCCACAACCGTTACAACGGATATCATACAGTTGCGGAATACATGCTTCCAGATAACCGTCTTCTCCCGCAGGCCCTTTGCCCTGGCCGTACGGACATAATCCTCCTTCAGTACCTCGATAATGGAGGAACGGGTAAAACGGGCAATAATGGCCGCAATGCTGACCCCCAGCGTAATGGACGGCAGAATCAGGTTTTTGAAGGAGCCGGCTCCCGTGGTGGGCAGCAGCCTGTATTTGACCGCAAAAACCATAATAAGCATGAACCCAATCCAGAAGGAGGGCATGGATATACCCGAGACAGCCACTGTCATTCCTGTATAGTCCTGCCACTTGCTCCTGTTCCTGCCTGACCAGATGCCGATAAGAACGCCTGCAATCACGCTCCATGTCAGGCTTAACAGGGTAAGCTGCACCGTATTCATGTAGCGTCCCTGGACCTCTGTCAGCACCGGACGCTTGGTCCTCAGGGACGTGCCCAAATCCCCCTTCACAAGTCCTGTCACGTAGCTGACATACTGCTGGGGAAGGGGCTTGTTAAGACCCAGCTGTTCCCTTACCAGCTCCACATCCTCTTTGGTTGCCTGCGGACCGGCGACCTGACGGGCCGGATCTCCGGGAATCAGGCGGACAAAGAAGAATACAAATGTAACTACGATAATCAGGGTTGGTATAACTCCAACAATTCTTTTACATATGTATCTCAGCATATAAACTCTCACCTCTCATATCATTATTGGGTATACACCCTGTATGTTTACACGGCCTGGCCGTATGCCGTCTGCTGCCTTATTCTCAAAAAGGTCTGGCAGAGAATCCCCCTCCGCCAGACCCTTAAGCCTTTTATTTCGTCATCTTACCATTTCTGATATTAAGGCAGTTATCTGGGAACATCTTTACATTTACCATCTTATTGGAAGTTGCCCAGGAGTTGAAGTCAGTTGCCAGACATACAAGCGGGCTCTCTTCCCAAATCAGGTCCTGAGCCTTGGCATATGCTTCTGCTCTCTTATCGCGGTCAGCTGTGTTCAGGCCGTCCTTCAGATATCCGTCTAATTCATCATTCTCGAAATAGCAGATATTGTAGCTCATAGGAGGCTCAGACTCTTTTGCCAGCAGAGGACGGATGCCCCAGTCAGCATCACCGGTAGAGGATGACCAGCCGATGATATACATATCAACCTCTGCCTCAGCGCCGGGAGCGTCCGTATCCTGGACCTTCTCGTTTACAATAGCGCTCTCTAAGCTGATAAGCTCAACATCGATACCCACCTCGGCAAGCTGCTGCTTTAAGAACTCGCCCTGCTTCATGTTTGCGGATGTGTTGGCAAATATCAGGGTTGTCTTAAAGCCATCGGGATAACCTGCTTCTGCCAGCAGTGATTTTGCCTTCTCAGTGTCGTACGGATAAGGATCATTTCCCTTGTAGTACTGAAGTTTCGGAGCAATAACAGAGGTTCCCGGCTCGGAGTTGCCATTCTTAACAACCGCCACATAGGCTTCCTTGTTGATGGCATAGTTGATGGCCTGGCGGACTCTCTTGTCATTGAATGGTTTCTTCTGGTTATTCATCATCAGATAACGCACTACCAGGCCCTGGTCCTGTCCCACAATAACGTTGGGGTCGGATTTAAGTCCTGCCAGGTTCTCATCCGGTACAGGCCAGATAAGCTGGGCGTCGCCGGACTGAATCATGGCAACCCTGGTTGCTGACTCAGGTACAGGCTTTAAGGTAATGGTCTTGAAACCGGCATCCTTGTCGGCCAGAGGCGTGCCGCCGCAGATATCCGCGTCATAGCCCCACCAGTCCTTGTTCAGTTCAACCGTAAGGTGGTCGCCCTGAATCCACTCCTTAAATGTATACTGTCCGGTACCCACAGGCGCCTCCGCACATGCCTGGGAGCCCTGCTCGATTACCTTGGGGCTCATGACAACGCAGGCCGGATGGGCCAGTGTCTCAATGAACGCACCAAATGGGGAGGACAGCTTTACTACGATTGTATAATCATCCTGCACCGTAGTGGTGTCCAGTATATTACATAACAATGTGGTTCTCTTAAGTCCCAGGGACTTGTCCGCCCAACGGTCAAAGTTGGCCTTGGCTGCCTCTGCGTTCCATGGAGTGCCGTCAGAGAATGTGATGCCCTCCCTCAGCTTGATGGTGAACTCAGTGGCGCCTTCATTGGCCGTATACTCAGTTGCCAGCATAGGGATGATTTTCATGTCGTCGTCAAATCCGAACAAACCATCCATGATAAGGCGCTGAACACCTCCCGAAAGGGTGTCGCTGGTATCCAGCGGGTCCAGTGTGGTAAAGTCCACATTAACTGCTCCTATAATATCCGTATCCTGGGAGACAGACTCTCCCTCCGCAACAGCTGCCGCTGCTGTCGTCTCTTCCGTGGCCGGCGCCCCGCCTGCAGCTGCCGTGGTATCAGTTGTGCCTGATGATGAACCACATGCCGTCAATCCCAGCATGGCAGCAGCCAGTGCCAGTGCACACAGCTTCATTCCGCTTTTCTTCATAGAATATCCTCCTTTTTTGTGATGATACAAAAAAAGCCTGGAAACCTACAGCTCTCACGCTCATTTCGTAAGCATCCTTGCTTATCAATAATTTTACACGTTTTTGTACTTCCTTGTCAAATAAATCATTCTTTTTTCCGTAAGGCATTCGTTACAAATTAAAATTTAAACCTATTAGGTTGTTATATCCCAATCTTTTTGTTATAATTAACCTAATAATACCCAGGAGGAAGGACCATGGACAGAAGCCAGCCAAAATACCATGTGCTAATAGTCAGCATCAATTCCAACATACGCCTTGAATTCCAGAGTTATCTCCACAAGATACTGGGCGCCCATATTGCCTTTGACACAATTGGACTGGACCAGGTCCAGCGGCCGGAGCAGATTAAGGGATACCAGTGCATCCTGTTTTCCAGCCCCCTGGTCCAGTCTGAATTTCCCATTCCCATCCCAAAGGAAGTCATGCAGATTGTCTGCACCAGGACCTTCAACCACGCCTGTCTGGACCAGATTATCCGCATACCGCCAGGGGAACGGGTTTACATAGTAAACGACACCTATGACTCCATTGTCACCATCATGGAGCAGCTCAAGGAAGCCGGCGTGGTGCAGTACCGGTTTGAACCCTTTTATCCGGGCTGCATCCTTGCCGACGAATCCATCCACTATGCCATCACCGTGGGCGAGCCCCAGCTGGTGCCCGGCCATATCACCAATGTCATTGATATCGGCAACCGCATCATTGATATTTCCACGGTCAACGAGCTGTGCGAGTATTTTCATCTTCCCGCCAGCCTGTCCAACCAGATTACCAAGTCCTATGTAAACAGCATCATGCAGATTGCCAAGCTGACCAGCGCCTATTACCAGGATTACATCTATTCCCGGCAGCTTCTCCAGACCGTTATCAGCAATCTTCCCATCGGCCTGTGCCTTTTGTCGGTCCGCGGGGAAATCAATATGGTAAACCGCAGATTCTCCATGGACCTGGAGCTTCCTGAAACAGGCACCACAGGCAGGAACCTGTCCCAGTTCCTGCCGCAGCCCTGCAAAGGCATGGATTTCTGCCACAGCGCGGATTACAAGGTGATGAACCGCAGCGGAAAACATCTGCTCCTCAGCTCCCTTGAGCTGCTGCTGCCCAACCATGAGCCCCTGTACCTGCTGACCAGCACGCCCTGCCCTGTGCTGGCTGACGGGACCACGGAATATCCCGCTGCACCGGAACCCGTATTCTCTGACTCCCGGTATACGGACAGCATGTTCACCAGCTTCACCACTGCATCGGAGCCCATGAAACATATCCTGGAATATGCCCGCAGGCTTTCCCTCTATGACTTCCCTGTACTGATTCAGGGCGAGAGCGGAACCCAGAAAAAGCTTCTGGCCAGGGCCATACACAGGACTTCCTCCAGGAGGCAGCAGCCCTTTGTCTGTCTGAATATGCCCATGGGACTGAACGTGGCTGCAAGGGTAAACGGAATTCCCGGCGTGCATGAAGCATCCGGCGCGGCCGGCGCGGCCCTGATTGTCTCCGACCCCCTTTCCCAGATGCTGGAACTGTTTAAGGAGGCCAACCACGGAACCCTGCTCATTGACAGTGCCGAATATCTGTCCCCTGAGATTCAGGGACTTCTGATTCACATTCTTCAGGACAACCGGACCGGCAATGTTTTCGGCACCCGCTTTTCCCCCTTTGACGTGCGCATTATCGCCACGGCCGGGCAGGACCTGTATGAGATGGTCCGGCAGGGACTTTTCCGGGAGGAGCTGTTTTTTCTGCTGAATGCAGCCTCCATCGACACCCTGCCCCTCAGGAAGCGCAGGGAGGACATCCCCCTGCTCATGGACCAGTTCTTCCGGGAGCTGTTCCACAACAAGAGTCTTATGGCCAGGGACATCCTGTCCTCCAGTCTCTTTGACTTCCTGATGAATTACGATTATCCCGGCAATGTCCAGGAGCTCTACAACCTGACCCGCTATTTCTTCTCCCACTATGCCGCCCATCCCCTGATACTGGCGCAGCTTCCCTCCTATATCAGAAACCAGATGCGCAAGCCCGGCCAGGACCACAGCCCGGTCCGCCTCAGGGTGCTGGCCGCCATAGCAGCCTCTCCCCGTATCGGCCGCGGCGCCATAAAAAATGCCCTGGCAGAGGCCGGCGCGGAACTGAGCGACGGCCGCCTGCGGGGGCTGCTGAAAGAATTATCGGAAGAAGGCCTTATCCGCATCAACCGCACCAGGGGAGGCTGCGAGATAACGGAGCAGGGACTTATGTCCCTGCGCCATTAAGCTTTAAGAATCCGGGGGAGGAACTCTGACAGGCTGTAATACACCTCTCCTGCCAGGCCCGCGGTATGCCCGGCTGCTGTCATGGAATTCAGGATTGCTTCATTGACAGCCTCTGCGGCTGCCTTGAAGGCCACATTAATCAGGTCTTCCCTGATACTGGCGCTGGTCATGATTTCCGGCGTATCCTTTCCCTGAAGACGGCCTGCCGTGGTGAACCCAATCATCACCTCACCGCTGCCATGGCCGGTGTAAGCGCCGGTCCTGGCGATTCCCACCCCCGCCCTGCGGATGATGCGCTTCAGCTGACGGTCACTGACAGGCAGATCCGTGGCAATGACGGTCATGATGGACCCCTGGTCCTGTTCTGCTGCGGCCATGTTCCTGCGCCTTTCCTTTTCAGCCAGAATCCGTTGGCCGGCCCGGACACCGTCTATAACCAGGTCCTCTGTGGCTCCGAAATTAGACTGTACCAGGACTCCCAGCGTATAATCCCTTCCGCCGATTCGCATGATTCTGGACGCAGAGCCGATTCCGCCCTTCAGGCCATAGCACACGGTCCCTGTGCCTGCCCCCACGTCCCCCTCCTCAAAATCCCCTCCGGCAGCGGAAAATGCATCCATCACATCTTCCATGGACACAGCCCTGTGCTGTATGCGGTTAATCCTGCAGTCATTGCACTCCCCCACCACCGGGCTTACGCTCATGACTTCCACCTGGTCCTGAGCGCACTGCCTGATGGTATACTCCACCAGGGCGTCGGCCACCAGCCCCACATTCAGGGTATTGGTCAGGGCAATGGGCGTCTCCAGGGTCCCCAGCTCCTCCACCTGGACCAGACCGCAGGTCTTGCCGAATCCGTTGTGCACATATCCGGCCGCTATGAACTTCCGGTCAAATGCATTTCCCGGTCCCGGTACAATGACCGTGACACCGGTTCTGCTGTCCCCATTCCTCACGGTCTTATGGCCCACCAGCACCCCGGGCACATCTGTAATCTTATTTTTAGGTCCGGTCTTCATAACGCCCGGAACAATGCCGAAATCCCTGATTCGCTTTCTCTCCATATCCTTCCTCCTCCCCGTCCTTTCAACAATATGGGGTTATATGATTATGTGTAATCTATTTATTTATAGAAGGAAAGCCCGCAGAAACGCCCTGAAACAGACGTCCCTGCGGACTTTCCCAATTGTACTGGGCCGGCGGGATTCGAACCCTCGAGTGCAGGAGTCAAAGTCCTGTGCCTTACCGCTTGGCGACGGCCCAACAGACCAGATGATTAATCCGGCATGCCAAATTATAATACCATAGAATTTAGCGGTTTGCAAGATTTTGAAACCCACTTTTACAGAATTGTTGTCCGGCAGAGTTGGTTCGGCCGGCGCAGGAGCCGTCACACCTGCCCGGCCATCTGCCGGCGGATATGTTTCCACCAAATCCACGCCAGCAGCGCAGCCATTGCCTCTGAAACCGGAAACGACCACCACAGAGCATCCAGCCCCAGAAGCGCCGCCAGCACCCAGGCAGCCGGCAGCAGTATAATCAGCTGGCGGAAAAAAGAGATAACCAGGCTTTCCATGCCTCTTCCAAGCGCCTGGAATACAGCGCTGTAGATAACGGAGACAGAGGCAAACAGATACCCGAAACTGATTGTCCTAAGGGCTGTGACGCCAATGGCCATCATGTGTTCTGATGCATTGAACATTGCCATTATCTCCACTGCGAATACCTGGGATACGGCAAACCCGGCCAGCATGATGGCGGTGGCATACCCCAGGCTGTAATGTATGGCCTTGCGTATCCGTTCAGGTCTTCCCGCCCCCAAATTATATCCGATAATGGGAATCATGCCGTTATTGAGGCCGAATACAGGCATAAAGATAAAACTCTGGATTTTAAAATAGACTCCCATCACTGCGGCAGCTGTTGCGGTGTAGGAAATCAGTATCTGATTCAGCCCGAAGGTCATGACCGATGCAATGGACTGCATTACAATGGCCGGTATGCCCACCTTATATATCTGCCTGATAATTCCTCTATCCGGCCTGAACCCCCGGAATACAAACTGCACCTCATGGTTGATCCGCTTATTAAAATAAACGTTCATCCACATGCCGGCCAGCTGCCCTGTCACGGTTGCAATGGCTGCCCCGCTGATACCCATTCTGGGGAAGCCGAACCACCCGAATATCAGAATAGGGTCGAGAATCATATTAATAACAGCTCCCGCCCCCTGTGTAATCATGGTATAAAGTGTCTTTCCCGTGCCCTGCAGTATCCGTTCCAGCACCACCTGTTCCAGCACGCCCACAGAAAAAACCAGGCAGATGGACAGATACTGCACGCCCAGCTCTATGATTTCTTCTGAATCTGTCTGCAAACAAAAAAACGTCCTGGTGAAAAACAGGCCAAACACCAGAAAGAACAGATAGGTCACCAGCATGATAAAAATACCGTTTACAGCTGTCTTGTTAACACCTTCCTGGTTTCGTTCCCCCAGATACCTGGACAGCAGGGAATTGACGCCCACTCCGGTCCCCACCGCCACTCCAATCAGCAGATTCTGCACCGAATATGCCAGGGAGACAGCGGTAAGGGCCTGTTCGCTGATTCTGGCAACGAACAGGCTGTCAACAATATTGTACATGGCCTGGATAATCATGGATACCATGATTGGAAGCGCCATGGTCACCAGCAGACGGTTGACCGGCATGACTCCCATCTTATTCTCCCCATCTGTCCGGGGCATTCTTTCTATTTGCTTCATGTTTTCCTCATTTAAGCGATGGATGAATCCGTCAAATCAGCATTTGCCAAACCTGAATCTGCCAAACCATTGCCCCGCAGCTTTACTATGGTCCCATAGACCGTACCTGACATGGCAACCGCGTTTGCCTCATCCGTGTCTATATGGGCTGCCGTGGAATAATGTTCGCTGACCCGGACCACCATGTCCTTGAAAATCAATGAACGGTCATTGATATTTACCTCAAAAGCTACTGTTTCCCGGTCGGTCACGCCCAGCTTTATGGCATCCTCCGGCGTAGTGTGTATGTGACGCTTTGCCGCAATGACTCCTTCCTTCAGAATAACCGTCCCCCTGGGGCCTTCCAGCACGCAGCTGCCGCTTCCCTCCACATCACCGGATTCCCGTATAGGCGCGCTGACCCCTATGGTCCGGGCATCTGTCAGTGATATTTCCACCTGGGTGCGCTCCCTCACAGGTCCCAGCACAGACATGGAGAATTTGCCCTTGGGTCCAATCACGCTCACCCGTTCCTCGCATGCAAATTGTCCCGGCTGGCTTAACATCTTCTTCACTGTCAGTTCATAGCCTTCCCCAAAAAGTATATCTAAATGCTCTTTTGATAAATGAATGTGTCTTGCTGATATTTCAATCAATATATTCTGCCCCACAATTATATCCTCCTGATAAACTAAATGCTCACTTTTTGAAGCGGTACCGTAAGCGCCTTCATGGGTGGCAGTATTTTTTCATATTGTTTCATGTCTTCTGACATCATATTCCGGAAATGAATCCTGTCATCCTCCGCAAAGGGAAGGTGACAAAAAATAATTTTTTTCGTCCGTACAGACTGTGTAAAAACCCTGCGTCCCCTGGGAAGATGGAGAAAAAGCGGATTGGCAATAACAGCATCAAACTCCTGCGCACCTGTCATTCGCCCAAAAAACACGCTGTCATAATCTGAATCTCCCAGGATTAATACCTTTTTCCCATCAGCCTCAAGCACATAACACAGATGGCTGACTCTCTCATACTCGTTTCCTGCATGTCTTGATGGAAATGCAGTCAGGCTTCCCGTCTCCCACAGCCCTATGCTTTTGCACTGGCCCATTGGCAGCTCAATGGACTCTGTCCTGCATACGCCTGTCTCAAGCCTTGATAATACATCGTACTGTGTATCCTCCGGCATCACCAGCATCTCAGGTTCTGCTGCCTGCAGATACCGGTTTACCAGTCCCAAATCAAAATGGTCCTCATGGAAATGGGTAAATGCCATCCATCTGATTCCGTCAAAGGGAGGAACCCGCCTCATGATTTGCTCTCTGATATCAGGAGGCACCGGACTGAACATCCCGTTTTCCGTACAGTGCAGGCCGTCAAGCAGCAGTTTCCCGCCGCTGCACTCCACTAACAAACCTGCGTTGGCCACCAGAGTGATATGTATATCCCCCATCAGCCAAGACTGCGCAGCTGGTATCTGCAGTCTGTTTCATGGCCAGCCCTCACAAAGGTCATGTTTTCCGCCCCAAATACCCGGGCAATCTCGTCTTTTTTCCCGGACAGCCACTCCTGGTCAATGTTCCGGTATGAGCTGCAATCCTTCCAGAAATAAAGAGACGTCACACGGCCGGGATTGGTTTCGCTCACCCAAATCTGCCACCCGGAAAAGCCCTCCAGCACAGCCAGCTCTTTTGCCATGATTTCATATTCTAATTCCACATACCGTTTTACCAGCTCAGGCTTTACTTGAAATACCAGTTCTTCGATAAAAAGGCCTGGTTCATTTACTTTCAGTTCCATATGTACGCCTCCTTTTCCTGATTACCTGCTTTTTACCGGCGGCATATGAATGGCTTTTCCCAGAAGATTGGACACCGCCTCATCAAAGGCCTCGGAGAGGGTGGGATGCCCGTGCATAACATTGGCTGCCTCCTCCGCCGTAAACATTCCGTTCATTGCAATGGCTGCCTCTGCAATCAGGTCGCTTGCATTGGGGCCAATGATATGTACGCCTAACAGCCTGGATTTATCTTTTGAAGCAATCACCTTTACCATCCCCTCGGCGTCGCCCATGGTAAGGGCTTTACCGTTGCCGGAGAACTGGTATTTGCTGGTGATATAGTCGATTCCCTGCTCCTTTGCCTGTTCTTCCGACAGTCCGATGCTGGACACATCGGGAAACGTAAAGATGGAATTGGGAATCAGGCTGTAATCCACCTGGGTCTTCTCACCTGCCATGCGCTCAACTGCAGCCTTGCCTTCTTCCGATGCCACATGGGCCAGCATGACGCGTCCTGTCACATCCCCGATTGCATAGATTCCCGGCACATTGGTTTCATAGTTTTCATCCACCTTGATTCCCTTGCGGTCATACCGCACACCGGCCCCATCCAGATTCAGGCCCTCTGCATCCATCTCACGACCGGTTGACACAAGCACCTGCCGGCAGGAAAGAACCTGCTTTTTGCCGCCTGCATCCACCTGCACAGACAGTCTGCCGCCCTTTTTCTCAATCTTCTCAACCTTGGAGCCTGTCATGATTGCGATACCGCGTTTTTCCAGCAGTCCCTTTAATCTGGTGGTGATTTCCACGTCCACATTGGGAATGATGTGGGGCATAAACTCTACCACAGTTACCTTGGCGCCAAAGGACTGATAAATACCGGCAAACTCAATGCCAATCACTCCGCCGCCGATAATCACGATTTCCTCCGGAACCGTCTTCATATCCAGCGCTTCTTTGCTGGTAATGACCCCCTCCAGGTCCATGCCCTCAATGGGAAGCCTGGATGATTTGGAACCGGATGCAATGAGAATCCGCTTTGTTTCCAGTTTCTTTACAGCGCCGTCCCTGCCTGTCACCTCCACCAGACCGGCTTTTATGATTTTAGCGCAGCCCTTCTCTATGGTGACCTTATTGGATTTCAGCAAAAATTCCACTCCGCCTGTCAGCGTCTTTACAATCTTGTTCTTGCGGGCCTGGACCTGTTCCATATCCAGCCTGTAGCCGTCAATCTCAATTCCGAACTCCCTGCTGCGGTCCATATAGCTGACTACCTGGGCATTTTTGTATAGTGCTTTTGTGGGAATACAGCCATAATTCAGACAGGTTCCGCCGCATGCGTCCTTTTCCACAATCACAACCTTCATTCCCAGCTGCGCAGCCCTGATAGCGGCCACATATCCGCCCGGTCCTGCACCGATTACCACCAAATCCGTACCTGCCATAGTTCCTCCCATCTGACACTCACTCTATAATTAGTACTTATACCCCGACAAATCTGTTTCATTTGTAACTCCGTAACGAATCTTCTGACGGGTAAATATAAAATTGCTTTCATGGATTCCCAGTGTCAGAAAATCTGCATGGGGATGGTCCATATGTCCAAATTCCGTTGCATAGCCCGGTGTTTTTCCGCCCCCTGCAAACACCATGGAATAGTTGATAAAGTATTCATCCAGCATTCCCTGCTGCAGTAAATGGGTGCAGTAGGAAGGCGCCTCGATACAGAGCTTCTCCAGCCCCCATTTCTTAAGGGCATACATGAGCACCTTTGTATCCGGGTTCTCCCCCTCTCCCGTCACTATAACCGGGAACGTGGTAAAGTCTGTGTAAAGCTCACCCAAATCCGCATTATCCACATCCTCAATTGTCTTAAAGGGTCCAATCACCTGATGCTTCAGAGGGGAATTGGCCTTTATGTATTCACTGCCCTTTGGGGACGTGGCAATAACCAGTTTGTATTCCTCCTTTGGGTCCACATTGAAAATGTAATGGTCAAAGGGAATATCCGTGCCGTCCAGGGAAACAATCACACCGCAGGGCTGGTATTTCTTCCCCAGAACCTCACGCCGCTGCCTGGACAGGCGCTCCTCATATACATGACAGGTAATGCCCGGCTCACTGAGCAGTGTGCGGGCCCCTATGATGATTCCGTCCGCATAAGCCCGCAGCACGTTCAGCACCCAGAAATCCCCCAGTGAACCGTCCGGGTCAAGGAAATTATTCTTTGCTATAAGGGGCCCGGACGGATTATCCCCATATGCCATTTTTCCGTCTGAGGAAAGCACGATGGAAGAAAAGGTATAGGGCCGGTCTGCCGGCGCCTTCGGGAAATAGATATCCGTGTAATACTCAGCCACATCCGGCATCACTGCTGTCTCAGCAGACTCTTTCTTTATCTGTTCCAGTATCCCGTCGCTTTTTTTGACGATTTGAATCTTCAAATTCTGTTTTGGTATTTCAAAGAATACTAATTCGTTCATTCATTTCCTCCTATAGCCCCAGATTTCCAATCTTTTTTCCCCACTGCGTGTTGCCCAGTCCCACTTCGGATATCAGCTTTTCAGCTGCCTTCTGCGTTGCGTACAATACTTTTTCTTCGTCAATCATGGTCATGTGTTTCTGCTCCATTACGAACACGCCGTCCACCATAACGGACTCAATATTTGCCTGGCTGGAAGAATATACAATTGCGCTGACCGGGTCATGGACCGGTATGGAACGGCCGTGGTATGGGTCGTAGATTACCAGGTCTGCCTTCATTCCGGGTGCGATTGCCCCCAAATCCCCTTCCCGCATAACCGCCTTCGCTCCTCCCAGGGTTGCCAGCTCCAGCACCTTGGATGCAGGCATTGCGGCTGCATCTTTTAAGTGCACCTTCTGGAGCAGGGCGGTTGTCTTCAGTACCTCCATCATGTCCTGGGTATCGTTGCTGGCTGAGCCATCGCAGGCAAGGCTGACCGTCAGTCCCTCCTTCACCATCCTCTCAACCGGCGCAACGCCGGAGGCAAGAATCATATTGGATACCGGATTGTGGCTGACCTTTACATCGTACTGTTTAAAGATGTCAAAGTCTTCCTCTTCCATGCAGACACAGTGTACCGCTATAAAATCAGGTCCGATGAATCCAAGACGCTCCAGATGGGGTATGGTTCTTCCTCCCCTTACTTCCTTGCAGTATTTATCATCATCCTCTGATTCCAGCACATGCATGGTAAGAGGTATATGCATCTCATTGGCCATTTTGCGCATCTCACGGTAGCCGTCATCCGTATTATCCCAGATAATGCCCGGAGCCAGGGCAACGCTCATCCTGGAGTGTCCCTGATACTTCCTGTACAGGCGTTTCACATCATCAAACATATCCTGTTCCGTGTCATGATGGGCCACCTTAAATTCCGGCGGAAAGTTTGCGGTATTGGTGAAGCCCCTGCCGTATATGCCGCGTATTCCTATATCCTCCATGGCCTGTGTCACATAATCGCTGAGTCCGGGGCTGGTATGGCAGTACATATAATCCAATATGGTGGTGGTGCCGGACTGAATGGCCTCCATGCATCCTGTGAGGGCGGCGTAATAACACATTTCCCCGTCGAACCGGTGCAGGGCCGTGCGCACGGAGCTGTCCAGCCAGTCAAATAAAAGTTTATCCCTGCCCAGGCCCTTTAGCATGGTCTGGAACAGATGGGAATGGGTGCTTATCATGCCCGGAAATACAAACTTCCCTTTTGCATCTACCACCCTGGAGGCTTCGTAACCGGATGCCAGCTCCCCGCCTCCAACTGCTGTAATCTTATCTTTATCAATCACAATGCAACCATTGCTGATGATAGTCCTGTCATTGTCCATTGTTATGATATACGCATTCTTAATCATAACATCTGCTTTTTTCATATGGCTTTCCTCCTGTTGGCGCACAGACGGCGGGATGAATGTTCAACGGTTTCCTATACCCACTTAAAATCCTGCAGGCTGGCAGTCACTTCCTTTAAGAATCTTGCTGCCGGCGCTCCGTTGACAATACGGTGGTCATGGGTAAGGCTGAAGTTCATAACGGATGCGGGATAGAATCCTCCGTCCTTCACCATCAGCTTCTCAATAATGGTTCCAACGCCTAAGATGGCTGATTCCGGAACATTTAACACCGGTGTAAAATAGGTGATTCCAAACATGCCCAGGTTGGTAATGGTAATGGTTGCCCCGCCCAGCTGGTCTGATGTCAGTTTATTATTCTTTGCCCGCTCTGTAAGGTCTGATAATTCCAGACAGATTGTGCGCAGGTCCTTCATATTTGCATCGCGAATCACAGGCACAATCAGTCCGCCCGGAATATCTACGGCAACGCCGATGTGGATGCGGCTGCTGATTTTGATATGGTTCTCATCCGCCATAGTGCTTCTCAGGGCCTTATGGTTCTCCAACGCCATGGCAACTGCTTTTATCAGCATTGCCGTATAGCTTAATTTAACGCCTGCATTGGTATATTTTCCCTTTAACTGTTTGTATACCTTAACCAGCTCCGTTATCTCCGCCTCTGTCGCTATGGTGGCCTGGGCGGTTGTCAGCAGACTGTTCTGCATTGCTTTTGCAATGGTAGTCTCCATGGAGCTCATCTTGACAATGACATCCTCGCCTTCACATGGCCGCGTGTCATAGGCTGCCTTTGGAGCAGCAATCCGGGCGGCTGCGGCGGCTGCGGGTGCAGCAGATGCGGCTGCAGCTACACCTGCATCAGATACGGCTGCGGATGAAGCTGCGGCTGCAGATGAACCGGCCGGGGCAGCACCTGCCAGGTCCTTCCTGGGAATTCCATGCTTCTTCAAATCAGAAATCGTGATTGCCCCCAGCAGTCCGGTTCCCTCGATATGTGAATATTCCAGTCCCTGTTCCTCCGCTACCTTTTTAGCCCTGGGCGTGATTTTAATGTCGGCCGCATTGGCCTTCGCCGGAGCCGGGGCTGTCTCAGCCGCCTGCTCCCCGCTGTCAGCGGATGCCCCGCTATCTCCCTGGCCCCCTTCACACTCTGCCGATATATCCTCGTCAGCCGTGTCGGCCAGAATCGCAATGGTTTCGCCGCAGGCAGCCTCCTCCCCTTCCGGCAGCAGAATCCTGCGGAGGATTCCGTCTTTGGGCGACTCGCATGTATTGGTAATTTTATCTGTTGTTATCTCTGCCAGTGCGCTTCCTTTTGTAACGGAAGCTCCTTCTTCCACCAGCCAGGAACCAAGGACTCCTGTTTCCATGGACAAACCGAACTTAGGCATAATTACTTTTGTAACCATATGTATTCCCTCTCAATCTCCGCTCACGGCATTTTTAATATTCCATCAATTCCCTGCATGTTTTTACCAGGTCATCCAGCTGCGGCAATACGTAATCCTCCAGCACAGGTGCATATGGCACCGGGGAATCCAGGGATGTGACACGCTTAATCGGCGCGCTTAAATACTCAAATACATCCTCGCTTATCATTGCAGAGAACTCCGCTCCCCAGCCACCGCATTTGGGGCCTTCCTGGGCCAGAATGATACGGCCTGTTTTTGCCACTGATTTCTGAATCGTATCCTTGTCGTACGGATAAATGGTTCTCGGGTCTATGATTTCCACGCTGACCCCTTCCTTTGCCATGATGTCAGCCGCCTTGTGGGCCTTGTCAAGCATAATCTGGGTTGCAACGATTGTGATGTCGCTTCCCTCTCTCTCCACCTCAGCCTCATACAGCGGAATCTCATACATATCCACCGGCACTTCGCCCTTCACATTATAAAGGGTTTTGTGCTCTAAAAACAGTACCGGGTTGTCGCTTTTAATTGCGGAAATCAGCATTCCCTTTGCCTCGTAAGGAGTGGTGGGGCATACAACCACCAGTCCGGGGGTGTTCATGAACCAGGATTCCACACATGCAGAGTGATGGTAAGCACACCGGATTCCTCCGCCCTGTACGGCACGCACTGTTATACCGCAGTGTGCCTTTCCCTGATACATGAAATTTAATTTGGCTGCATTATTTGTCAGCTGGTCAAAACAAACGCCCAGGAAATCGGCAAACATAATTTCCGGTACCGGTTTTAACCCGCATACAGCTGCTCCGCAGGACAATCCCAGGATTGCCGACTCGGACAATGCCGTATCCTTGATACGGTTGGGCCACTTTTCCCAGATTCCCTTTGTGATTCCGAAATCTCCGCCCATCTTTGCCACATCTTCGCCTAATATGAATACTCTTTCATCTGCGCCCATCATCTGGTGCAGCGCCTCATTGATTGCCATTCCATAAGAAAGTTTTCTGCCCATTATCTTAATTCCACCTCTCTATCAGCATATGTATATGTTGTTGCAGTCTCAATTCCCGGATACCCGCTCTCCAGGGAGAATTTGAGCATTTCCTGTACGTGTTTTTCTTCTTCCTCTTCAATTGCCTGAATCACGGCCGTATCAACCTGCTCCCTCTCAAGGAGAATTGCTTTTGTCAGTTTCAGCGGGTCTCTGTCATTCACCCAGTAAGATACCTCGTCCTCGGGGCGGTATGCTGCGGGGTCGCCTGCAAAATGTCCCTGCCAGCGGTATGTCATGAACTCCAGCACAGTGGGTCCTTCGCCCTTTCTTGCACGGTTCGCGGCTTCTTCCACTGCTTCGATGACAGCCTCAATGTCGTTTCCGTCCAGGCGGTAGCTTGGAACCTCGTATCCCTCGCCCCATGTCTTTAACTCCTTCTGGGGATGGGCTTCCTCGTAGCGCGTGGATATGGCGTATCCGTTGTTTACCAGACAATAAATGATGGGAAGCTTCCAGGTGGCTGCCATGTTCATGCTCTCATGGCAGGTTCCCTCGCCCAATGTTCCGTCCCCAAGAAATACTGCGGTCACATCATCTGTCCCGTTATACACAGATGCAAAGGCGGTTCCCAGACAGGTTACCATGGTGGAACCCTGGATTCCGTTAAATCCCATGTTCCTGCACTCCAGGTCATTGACATGCATGGAGCCGCCCCGTCCATGGTTGATTCCTGTCTCTTTTGCAAATATCTCAGCCATTACCAGTTTCGGGTCTGTTCCGCAAAGGGCAATGGCCCCATGGCCCCTGTGGTCCGGAAATTTATAATCTGTTTTCTTCAGGGCATCCACCACGCCTGCCTGGCACGCCTCCTGGCCAATGGACAGATGTACGAATCCGGGAATCGTTCCGTTTGCAGCATACTCCTCAATCACCTCTTCAAACCTGCGAATCATTACCATGTCCCGGTATACCTTCAGAAGTCGTTCTTTACTTAGTGCCATTTCATTTCCTCCTAATAATCTTCTTCGCCATAGCGTATTTATATTAATTTAAAAATGACTGTTCCAATACCTTGTAATTAATCTCTCCCCCGCAGAATGCCTTTCCCGTATTAATATTGTGAATCTGCACTCTTCCCAGGGAATGGACATCATGGTCAACATAGAAGAAATCCCTTCCGGCTTTTTCAAACACATCCTCAAATAACTGACCGTAGCAGGGCGACGAGGTCTTTCCCACCAGCCCGGGAATCACCTTTTCAATGTCCTCGTCCGATGCGTCCACCCAGATTTCCACGCTGCTGCCGTAGATAAGGGCATCGTTAATCCGGCCCATGGACTTCATTTCATCTTTTACAATGGGGGCAATGGGGGCTGTTCCCCGAATCATTACAATCTGTCCCGCATTAAATCCCTTTTCAAACATTTTGTGGCAGGTCTGTTCCAGCATCCGGCCCGACACCTGGATGGATGCAACCACACAGGTACTGTCGGAAATAAGGATATAGGTGTCCTCCGGCTTTACATGGCAGGCGTTCGCCACCTCCAGGGCCATCTGGTCCGTGGGATACTTCACATCCTGGAGGCACAGCACCGCCTCGTTATTTTCTTCCTTGTAGTCCGTCATCTCAAAATACCAGTCCGAGTCCACATGGGCAATTGCCCTGGCAGGTCCGGAACCAATGGTGGCAAACTCCCCGTCCCCCAGTTTCCATCCCGCTATCTGGGAGGCCATACAGGCAATCAGAGGCTTGTTGACCAGCACCTCAACCGAAGCAAAGGTATAATCCTCATTCAGCCTGAATTCCCCAAGGGTAACTGTGCTCATGTCTCCCATGGATGCCCTTGTGAACAGTACCCCTGCTTTCCAGCTTCCCTCACAGTTAATTCCCATGTCAATGAGCGTTGCCCCGCAGTCCATTTTAATGACCTTGCATCCAAGGGCGTCTGCATCCTCCATGATTTCACGTACGACTTTCATTGCTTTTGCATTAATGTTCAGCATGTATGCTCCTCCGTCTTATCTTTACTTGCTTATGATTTCTTTCCAAACACATCAATGGCTGCGCCCATAATCGGCGCCGCTGCATCCGATGCCAGGAATGTCACTACCTCCGCCACCTCTTCCACCTGGAGCATGGAATCCAAATCAATGGTAACCGCCTGGTCGCTGTCCATCCGTTCCCTTGTATGCTCCGTATTGGTCATTCCCAGGTAGATGGCATTGACATTCACCCCATATTGTTTGACTTCCTCGGACAGCGTATGGGTAAAGCTTACGATTCCGCCTTTTGACGCAGCGTATGCGCCGAATCCGGGAAAGAAATGCTTGGCTGCCGAAGAACTGATGTTGATGATTTTACCGTACCGGTTCCGTATCATGGCCGGCAGGACTGCCTTTGTACAGAAAAAGGTTCCGTTGAGATTAATGGAAATCTGGCTCAGCCAATCTTCATTGGATGTCTCTGCCACGGGAACGGACTTGTGATAAGCCGCATTGTTCACAAGTACATCCACGGTTCCCGCCTCCTGCTCAATTTCGCGGAAGCATTGCTCCACCTGTTCCGGTACGGCGATATCGCAGGTTTTCACCAGCGCCCTGCCGCCCTCTTTCCTGATTTCCTCCGCAACTGCCTGCAGCTTTCCCCCGGTTCTCCCAATCAGCACCGCCACCGCTCCCTCTCCGGCAAATGCCTTTGCAAACCCTGCGCCCAGGCCCTGTCCTGCGCCTGTAATTGCCACTACTTTATTTTCAAATCTCATACGGTGATTCCATCCCTTCTGTCAACTGTCCCATTTTCCCGGGCCAGGAGTTTCAGCACTGCATCCGGTTTTAACGGCAGGTGGTGTACCTGGACCCCGATTGCATTTGCAACAGCATTTGCAATTGCACCGGCGGACGGCACCACGGAACATTCCCCGATGCTCTTTGCCCCATAGGGCCCTGTGGGCTCTGTCTCCTCCACCAGCCCCACCTTGATGGGCGGCATCTCATTGGCATTCATGATATGGTACTGCTTAAAGGTAGTGTTTTTCACCTTTCCCTTGTCGTCAATTATGATGCCCTCCGACAGCGCGTATCCAAGTCCCATCTGTACCGCGCCTTCAATCTGGCCTTCCACGGACATGGGGTTTAATGCCTTTCCAACATCGTGCACCGCCGTATATTCCAGGACCTTAATCCCGCCTGTCTGGGTATCCACCGATACCTTTACAAAGTGGGCGCCATAGGACATGGCCAGCCCATAGGAGGCAAATGTGTCTGCACAGCAGATATCTCTCTGGTTCACCTTCCTTGCATGTGTGATGACCTCCTCCAGGGTTGCCCTTTTATCAGGATTGGTTTTCACACAGACCCCGTTGTCCTCAAGCTTCAGGTTCTGCTGTTCCTCCTCCAAAAGCTGGGCCGCCTCTTTCAGCAGCTCCTGTTTGATTTGCCTTGCCACCTTCACTGCGGCATTGCAGCTCACATAGGTGCCTCTGCTGGAGTAATTTCCCAAATCATACATGGTGGCGTCGGTATCCGACTGTATACATTCAATCCGGTCCATGGAGATTCCCAGTTCCTCTGATACAGCCTGGACCTGGGTGGTAACGGAACCATTGCCCATATCGCTGACCCCGGTAAACATGACAACGGAACCGTCCTCATTCATCTTAAGTATGACGCCTGTTGTGTCGGGACACACGCCGTATACTCCGTTTCCATGAGTGGCTGCAGCCATTCCCGCTCCAATGCGGTACCTGCCGCCTGCCGCCCTGGATTCCTCCTGCTCCCTTACAGCCTCTTCCCAGCCGAATAATTCCATTCCCTTTTTCACACAGTCAATGGGCCTTGCATTTCCATGCTTCTGCCCGTTCCTCTGGTCAAAACCATCCGGCTCAACCAGGTTTTTCAGCTGCATATCAATGATGCTTATATGTAAGTCCCTTGCTATCTGGTTCATCTGGCACTGCTGTGCAAAAAATTCCTGGGGGGAACCAAATCCCCTCATAGCGCCTGCAATGGGAGTGTTGGTATAGACCGGTGTGGCCCTGAACCGGATATTGGGGGTCTTATGGTTTTTGAAAAACTTACCGCTCATGGCCCACACAATACTCATGGTCCCGCCTGCATATGCTCCCGCATTGATGATGACCTCCATGTCCTGGGATATAATTGTCCCATCCTTTTTTACGCCGGTCTTAATCCTGATTTCCATTCCGTGCCGGGTCCTGGAGGACACGATATCCTCCCGCCTGTTGTAAACCAGCTTCACCGGCCGTCCTGTCTTCATGGCAAGCAGCGCTGTCACAGGCTCTGTCACTGTGTCGATTTTTCCGCCGAATCCGCCGCCCATCCCCGGATTCACCACCCGTACCTTGCTCATGGGGAGTCCGAAAATCCGGCTCAGGTTCTTCCTGTATCCGAACACATCCTGGCTGGGCGTATAGACGGTCAGCTTGCCGCTGCTTTCATAGACAGCAATGGATGCATGTGTCTCAATGGCGCTGTGGTGAATGGCCGGTGTGGTATACGTATCTTCATATATATAATCCGCTGCCTTAAACCCCGCCTCCACATCACCGGCTCCCATATCCACCGGAAAAATAATATTGCTTTCCCCGTGAATGGGATAGGCTCCTTCCTTCAGCGCTTCCCTGGGGTCTGTATAGAAGGGCAGCTCCTCATATTCCACCTGGATTAACTTTAACGCCTGTTCCGCAATCTTCACTGTATCCGCTGCCACAGCCGCCACCTTATCACCCACATAGCGCACCGTATCGTCAAATACCCGTTCTGTCTTGTGCCCGTCAATCTCTTCGCCGCAGCTGTTGTACTTTGTGTCCGGGGAGTTTAAGTAACACACCACCCCATGGACACCTTCTAACGCCTCGGCCCGGCTTGTATCAATCCGCTTTATCCTGGCGTGGGGCACGGGGCTGAACAATATCTTGGCATGGAGCATTCCGGGAAATTCCAGGTCAGCCGTGTATTTCAACTGCCCGGTTACCTTCATGGCCGCGTCACGGACCGGGATATTCTGTCCTATCATTCCCATTCAGTTTTCCTCCTTCTGCACACCGGCCTTTGCCTCCGCCATCCGCTTTGCAGCCAGCTGGATGGCCTCCACAATCTTCACGTACCCCGTGCACCGGCACAGGTTATTGGAAATGCCGTTGTTCCTGATTTCCTCCTCTGTGGGATTGGGGTTCTGGTCCAGAAGAGCCTTGGCGGACATCACCATTCCCGGTGTGCAGTACCCGCATTGTACTGCCCCGGCGTCTATGAATGCCTGCTGAATCGGGTGAAGGGCGGTTCCGTCGGAAAGACCTTCAATGGTTTCAATCTTCTTTCCTTCCATGTTTCTTGCAAGCATCAGACAGGAATTCACCGCCTTCCCGTCAATAATGACTTTACAGGCGCCGCAGTCCCCTGTACTGCATCCGCACTTTGCGCCTGTCAGTCCCAGAACCTCCCGCAGCACGAATAATAAGTTCCAGTTTTTTTCTACGCTTACCTGTATTTTTTTTCCGTTAATATCCAGACACACCTGTTCCATTATCTCACTCCCATGCGTTTATATTCTGTCTTCTCCCATAATGCAGCCGGCCACTTCTTCTTTTGTTATGGTTCCAAAATAGGGTCTTATATCTAAATCTTCAAGAACACGGCTGACAGCATCCCTTTCATAAGCCACACCTGTCAGCAGCTGTTCTATATCTTTCATTTCCATACATCCCAGAAAGTCACCCTCAAACCGAATCTGCTCTATCCGTGCATTCTTTAAAGATGCCCTTACCGTGATGCCGCCTCCTGCAAACCGTTTGCTGTATATAAAATCTGCCGGCGGATTTTTGCCGTAGGTCCAGAGAAATGATTGGTATTTGTCATGGGCCAGGCTCATTATCTCCATGTGCTCTTCCCGGGACAATGCATATTCCTTTCTCTCCGTTCCTTCAAAAAGGGCATCCAGCAGTCTTTCCCTGAATTCCAGAACCTCCATGTCATAAGGAAGATGTTCCGCAATTGTGGTAACTCTTGACCGCACTGACTTGATTCCCTTTGACACCAGCTTATCCTGCTTTACCCGCAGCGCCCTGCTCAATACTTCCAAATCCGAGCTGAATAACAGAGTTCCGTGAAACAGTACCCGGTTCTTATAGATTCTCACCGCGCTTCCGGATATCTTGGCGTCTCCCAGAACCAAATCATTCCTTCCGTTTATCCCTGCCCGGATTCCCATGCCCTGCAGCGCTTTTACGACGGGCTTCAGGAAAATGGAGTAGTCTGTGTTTGTAAAGTCCCCATGTTCCATAATAAAGCTGAAACATAAGTTTCCCAAATCGTGGTACACAGCGCCGCCGCCGCTGGTTCTCCTCACCACATCGATTCCATGGGATTTTACAAATTCCCCGCATATCTCTTCGTGGGTGTTTTGAAATGCACCCACAACAATGGTGGGACGGTTCCTCCACAGCATGAGTACCGGCTCCCTGATATCTTCTTTTTTTAAGAAAAATTCTTCATATGCCAGATTTTCCGAACCGATAATGCTGTTAGTTTCCACGTATATCATAGTAAGGTCCTCTCATTTCCAGCTATTTTTCCCAAAAATATCCACATGGTGCAAGGCGCTCCATGTGGATATCCTCTCAAATTAATAAATATGCTCTTTTCTGTTTCCTACACAGCCGGCACTTCCTCCTCAAGCTTCATTTCAGGAACCTCATCCTCCGTTGTCTTGGGAAGAATAATGTTTAAGATAAGGGCAACCAGAGCCGTTCCGGGAATGCCGGTAAAAATAGTTGTAACGGTTGCCGGTAAAAATGCCAGATTAGCCACTCCGAAATTGCCGCCGATACCAATGGCCAGCGCAATGGCCAATATGGTTGTATTTCTCTCCGTGAAATCACTCATGCTGATAACGCGCAGCCCGGATGCTGATATCTGGCCGCACATGACAAGGACAGCCCCTGCCATAACGCAGTTTGGAATGAGCGCCAGTAACTGTGCCAGTTTTGGAAATACTGCAAATGCAAGGAAGATGATTCCTCCTAAGCCGGTGACAAAACGGCTTCCAACGCCGGTCATTGCCACAATACCCACATTAGCGCTTCCCGTAATAACCGGAGCACCGTTAAAGACCGATGCGAACATGCCTGTGATGCCGCCTCCGCGGATGGTCCTGGATAATTCCTCAGATGACGGAAGACGGTTGGATACCGCAGTAACCAGTCCCGTGGTATCTCCCACCATTTCCATCAGCGTGCCGATGTGGACCGCACAGATTGTCAGGATTGCCCCCACATTGAATTTCACGCCCCATGCAAAGGGTTTAACCATGGAAAACCAGGAAGCCTCTCCGATGCTTGAGAAATCCACCATGCCGAGGGCTGCCGCAACAATGTATCCGATAACCATACCGATTAATATACAACATTGTTTAATTAAGCCTCTTCCGAAAAAGTTTAAGAGAACAATCACCACAATGACCATTACGGCAATTGCCAGTTCAATCATCGCGTTTTCGCTTTCCACATTAAAGTTGCCGAATGCCGTTGCGCCGATACAGACGCCTACGGTCAGAACCACTGCCCCTGTTACGGTAGGGCTGAAATACTTATGTAAGTACTTGATTGCAATGGGACCAAGAATAAACAGCACACCGCTTCCAACCAGGGCCGCCCCAAATGCGCCGCCGATTCCGATATTCGGATTATTGGCCGCCACCACCATTGGTGTTATCAGTGTAAAGCTTCCTCCTGATACAATGGGGAGTCTGGCTCCAATATGCTTACCGATTCCAAAGGACTGGATAATAGTAGCAACACCGGTGATAAATAACGCACATTGAATTAATAAAGCAGTTTCCTTGACACTGAGTCCAAATCCCATGGCAAGCAGCATACCTACTGCAATCTGTCCTGTAAATGCTGATAATACATGCTGGAATGCCAATGGAAATGCAACTGCCAATCGGGGTTTGTCTTCAATACCATAACTCATCATTCTCATAACTAACTCCTGTTTCTGATACTCCCGCCATTTCTGCCTAATGTATGAAGTTCTCCTTTTTATTTTTTATATTCAAAACTTTACCCGACGAATTGGCGCCATACTTGGTCAGGTATTGGCAGGGTTTCCATAATGTACCTTGTCCGCTCATTTGAAAAAGACAAACGCAAGGGCAAATGAACATTTGGGACTGTGTCCTTTATGGAAACCGGTAGTTTGAATCCTAGCCAGCTCAGAGTGTGTCTGAAAATTGCTTTCCGCCAGGCCCTAATTATCCGGGTTGAGCTGCTTTGTCAATTCAGCCATCTTCGCACCAAGGGCCCTGGCTCTTTTTAAGCCTTCCGGGTCATCCATTACCCCTGACCCGTCACCCGGATTCCAGAGACTGGCACCTGCGTAAGTTCCCGCTCCCCCGTTGCAGACAACCATTCCCTGTGTATGGTAAAATCCAAGGATTGCATTCAGTGCCGCTTCCTGTCCTCCGTTTCTTGTTCCGCCCACTGCAATTGCAGCGCCCACCTTGCGGTTGAAAAATGCGGGATTCTTTTTTATGATATTCCAGGTCGGCCGGAACCGGTTGAAAAAGGCCGCCAGCTGTGCCGTAATATTCATCTCATATACCGGGGATGCTATAATCATCCCGTCAGCCTGATAGACTTTTTCATAGAGGGGAGTCATATCGTCCTCATAGACAGTACACCGGACCGCGTCCTCTTTCAGGCATTTGTTGCAGTGGATGCAGAAGTTCAGCTTTCTTGCCCTCAGCTCTATGAGCTCCACTTCCACGTCCCCTGTTTCCCGCGCCCCCTCCAGCGCTTCCTGCAATGCAGCATAGGACGATTTCCTTCTTGGGCTTCCACATATTCCGATTATTTTTACCATGCCGCCTACTCCCTTCAGGTCAGAACACTGATTTTTTTCATACTCTATTTTTACATGTATCCTTTTTATCGCGCAATTATCTCTTGTGCAATATACACAATTTTATCCTGTGTTTTTGTTATTTATTATACGTTTTTCTTAATTATATCAAAAAAAAACAGATTGTCAACGAATCCAAACCAGTTTCCGGATGAAACTGGTTACATCAGACCTTCTATATCACGGGTGTTATCTATCGCTTATCTCTATCATTTTTTACATTATTTATGGTGGTTTCCCTCAGCTTTAATTCCACCGGAAACAGCACGCTTTTATTCTCCGTATTGCCTCCCAGCTTTTCCAGCAGCAGCCTGGCCGCACTTTCCCCCAGCTGATAATTGGGCGCTACCACGGTTGACAGGGACGGTATCACAAAGCTGGCCACCGGGTTATCGTCAAAACCCATTATCTCCACATCTTCAGGCACACGGATGCCATGGAGCGCCAGATACCTCATGGCCGCAATGGCCATCATGTCGTTAAACGCAAATATGGCTGTGGGTTTCTCCTCAAGCCGCATCAAACGGCCGCATGCGTCATGGGCATCCTGCAAATCCGCGTAATGGGCCTTAACCATATGCAGACGGCAGTCCTTTTTCTCCGTGAAAAAATCATATACTGCCTTTCGGCGCCTCTCTGTCACCAGATATGTATCAGAGGTGCTGATGACCCCGAATATACGGTTTCCCTCCCGGTACAGATAGTCCAGTGCCAGCTGGACGCCTTTGTAGTCATCGCTGTACACGTATGTCACATCCCCCGGTGCTTCCGACTGTTCCATATTCTCAATCAGCACATAGGGCACCTGAATCTTGGCCATGCGCAGCTCCTCGCTGTTAATAAAACCAGAGCCGGATATAATCATTCCGTCAACACTTCTCTGGTCCACCCTCTGCCAGAAATCCTCGATGCTGTCCGTTGAAAATACAAGGACCTTATAATCCGCCTCCCTTAATACAGCCTGGCTTCCCTCCACCAGCTGGTTGAAAAATTCATTGCAAAGGGTTGGAATGACGCATAAGATTGTCTTTGTATAGCCGGTTGACAGGCTTTTGGCAGAAGGGTTGGGTATATAATCCACCCTCTTCATAACTCCAATGATGTGATTGCGTGTTTCTTCCGATACCTTTTCCGGCTGATTGATACATCTGGAAACCGTTGCAACCGAAACCCCTGCCAGGTATGCAATTTGTCTGATATTCAAAATATAACCTCCTTCTCCTATATCTGCTACACAGTATTATACTATATAAAACCGTAAAACAGATAACTTAATCCGTATAAAGATATTTTTGTGCAATTTTTACTTTTGTTTCTGTTTTGTATGTGCGGTGAACCTTCCGGGCAAGGGATTTTAGGCGGAAATACAGAATTTTTATCAGACGGATGGAAATCAGGATTTTTGTTAAATATTTCCAAATAAGTGCAAAAAAATCCCCTCTCCATATCCGGAAAGGGGAAAGGGTGAGTAGAGGGATTCGAACCCTCGGCCTCCAGAGCCACAATCTGGCGCGATAACCAACTTCGCCATACCCACCATAATTAAGTTATGAAACATCAGAGCTTGCGCTCAATGAGCCTGAAGGGATTCGAACCCCCGACCCACGGCTTAGAAGGCCGTTGCTCTATCCAACTGAGCTACAGACTCACAACTTCGGACAGCTTGATGTGACTCTGCACTTTCATGCCAACTGCTGTCAACGAGCTATAGTTTATCATATGTTTCTGGAGATTGCAAGCACTTTTTTTAAATTTCTTGTCCTTTTTTGCAGCCTTTTTCAAAGCCCGGACTCCGGAGCCTGAAAAAGGCTGCTCCAACGCCATATTAAACCGCGGAAACTACTGTGGCTGCCGGCGGAAGCGAATCCGCATATTGTCACCATCCATACGGCATATGGTGCCAAAGGGCAGGGTTCCCATGGGCTTATCATGGCCGGACCTGATATGGTACATCACAGGCATATCAAACCCTCCGAACCGGTCATGAAGAAATTCCTCTGTTTCATAGGTCCCGTCGTACCGGTCATTGGTACAATCCGTGAAATCGCCGAGAAGAATGCCTGCCGCATGCTCAAACAGACCGGCGTATTCCATCTGGGTGATATACATGTCAAGGGACGCGATTCCTTCCTCCACATCCTCCAGAAACAGAATCTTATCCCTGGTATCCAGCTGGTAAAAGGTGCCGCAGGCCCTGGCCAGTACGGATATGTTTCCGCCTGCCAGAACACCCTCCGCCACACCGCCGCGAATGGCCTTAAAGCCCTCCTCCCCCGGCGGATTCCAAAACTCCAGTTCATCCTCCATATTGAGGGCGGCATACAGCCCAGACCGGGTGTAGGCGTCAAAATCCTTCAGCATGTTGGAGCACACCATCGGCCCATGGAAGGTAACCAGATTCCCAAACATCTGGAATCCGGAATGAAGGTTTGTTATGTCGCTGTACCCCACAAATATTTTGGGATTCTGTTTCACCAGCTCAAAATCCAGGTACTTCATGATTTGGGAACTTCCATAGCCTCCCCGCACGCAGAAAACCGCCTTGACCTGTGTATCCCCAAACATGCGGTTCAGGTCCTCTGCCCGTGCCCTGGCATCCCCTGCCAGATAATTATGGAAATTATACATGTTCTCAAGACATGCGCCCAGTTTAACCCGGTATCCCATGTCCTCCAGCAGCTTTACGCAGCCATCCCTCTCATCCTCCTTTACAGGAAATGCAGGGGACACCAGACCTACCGTGTCCCCTTCCCTCAATCTCTCCGGAAATACCATCTGTCCCAATCCGTCCTTTCATTCATATTCAGCCTCATTCAGCCAAAAAGCTGCCCACGCCCCATTACCCGGCGTGGGCACCTCTGCTTTGCTTCATAACCATGGCCTGGCTTAATTACCACGCTTACTGTCTGTCAGCATATTTAAATATCGTATGACCGATATAGGTCTTGATAACGCCCTGGCATCCCGGCTTCACTAAAAGCTGGGCATTGCGGTAGTACAGAGGCAGGATAGGCATTTCCTCCATCAGAAGCTTTTCACCTGTCTCAAACAGCTCCATGCGCTTCTTATTGTCCGTCAGGCTCCTGGCCTCTTTCATCATGGCGTCGTATTCCTTGGCTTCATCATTCAGCCAACGGCACTGGGTTTCATTTCTCTGAAGAAGGAAGCAGTCCAGATTGGTGCTGGGGTCAGGATAATCTCCGGTCCAGCCGTCATAGCAGATATCAAAATTACCGGCTGTCTGCTCATCCCAGTATACCTTGGGCTCAAAGGTAACAATCTCCACATTCACTCCCAGATTTTCCTTCCACATAGCCTGCATGGCCTGGGCCACATCCTTTTTCTCCTGGTCGTTCTGGGTAATCAGGGTCAGGGTGGGATAGCCCTCTCCGCCCGGAAAGCCGGCTTCTTCCATCAGCGCCTTTGCAGCCTCCACGTCCTCTGTGAACAGGCTGCCCACCGTGGTGCGGTAATCATCGCCGGAGCCCTCATAGGGAATGCCGTGAGGCACAAAGGCATAGGATGATTCCGGCCTGGACGCAACGATGGACTGGTTGATGACATCCCTGTTAAGGGACATGGATAATGCCTTTCTCACCCGTGCATCTGACAGATAATCTTTCTCACAGTTAAAATCATAATAGCAGGTTCCTATGAGGTCATAGGACTTAAGCTCGTCGCTTCCGCCGTACTGTGACTGGGCCTGGGTCTGGATGATGGTATTGTCCACCACATCCACCTCCCCTGCATTGTAGGCGGACAGGGCTGCTTCTGCGGACTCAATAAACACAATATTCACGCCGTCCAGCTTCACTGAATCCGCGTCAACGTATTCCGGATTCTTCTCCAGCACATAGCTGGCCTGGGGATTGATTTCCTTCAGGCGGAACGCTCCGTTGCTCACATAGGTATCCGCCGACTTGGTCCAGGCTTCAGGGCCTTCCACCGCATCCTTCTTCACCGGGAAATAGGCGGTAACAGCCGTAAGGTCAATGAAATAAGCGGTGGGGTTCTCCAGCGTGACCTTCAGGGTCTTGTCATCCTCCGCCTTTACGCCCACATCATCGGCAGATGCCTTTCCCTCATTATATGCTTCGCCGTTCTTCAGATAGAACAGGTACCATGCGCCGGGAGAGGCTGTATCCTGCGCCAGGGTGCGTTTCCAGGCATACTCAAAGTCCCCTGCCGTCAGAGGGGAACCATCCGACCATTTTAAGCCGTCCCTCAGGGTAAACGTATATTCCAGGCCGTCCTCGCTCATGCTGTAGGTCTCAGCGCAGCCGTTAATCAGGCCGCCGTCCGGTCCAATCTGCATCAGCCCGGTGAACAGGTTTTGAAGCACAATGGACGAGGTGGCATAGTTGTTCATGGTTGGGTCCAGTGTCTCAGGCTCCTTCTGCATGGCGTAGGTCATGACCTTTGCACCCCCGCTTTGGGCGCCCTCTTCCTTCCCGCCCGATGCCTGGGTTGTCTGCCCCACCGCCCCGCTCTCAGCCGTTTTCTCAGAACTCTGTCCGCCGCATCCTGCCAGCATGGAAGCAGCCATTACAAGGCTCAATAACACTTTCAGTTTTTTTCTCATTTTGCTCCTCCTTGTCTTGGGCACCAAGCAACCGTCTCATGGCCGCTTACGTGCAATACATGTCTCTGGTACGTTTTCCCGCTTCCGTAATCTTCTATTACGAATCAAAAAGATGGCAGGCCACCTTATGTTTATCATTGACAGCTTTTAACTCCGGCTTTACCTGGCCGCATATATCCTTTGCATAGCGGCACCTGCTTCTGAAGGGACAGCCGGGAGCCGGATTAATGGGAGAGGGCACATCCCCTTCCAGGATAATTCTCTGGTTCCCCCTGGCCAGCTTCGGGTCTGCCACAGGCACTGCGGAAATCAGGGACTGGGTGTAAGGATGAAGCATGTTGTCATACAGCTCATCCACCTGGGCGTACTCAATCAGGCTGCCCAGGTACATAACCCCCACCTCCGACGAGATGTGGCGCACCATGGACAGGTCATGGGAGATGAACAGATAGGTGAAATGGAACTTATCCTGCAATTCCTCCAGAATATTGATGACCTGGGCCTGGATGGATACATCCAGGGCTGATATGGGTTCATCGCAGACAATAAACTCCGGCTCCGCAGCCAATGCCCTGGCTATTCCGATTCTCTGTCTCTGTCCTCCTGAGAACTCATGGGGATACCGGTTAATATGGTCCGGTTTAAGTCCAACCATCTCAATCAGCTCCCTGACCCTGTCATTCTTATCCTTTCCCGTGTGGAGCTTCATGGCCCATATCGGCTCGGCAATGATATCCCCTATGTTCTTTCTCGGGTCCAGGGATGTATAGGGGTCCTGGAATATCATCTGCATCTTCTTCCTGTAGGGAGCCATCTGGCTGTCGTTCAGTCCGGTGATGTCCGTTCCCTGGTACAGAATCCGCCCTTGCGTTGCCTGGTACAGTTTAAGGATGGTACGGCCAACCGTTGTCTTGCCGCAGCCGGATTCCCCCACCAGTCCCATGGTGCGGCCCTTTTCAATGGAAAAGGATACGCCGTCCACTGCCTTTAACACCTTTGGCTTGGAAAAAAGACCGCTTTTCAGTTTAAAATGCATCTTCAAATCATTTACTTCAATACAGTTATTTGTATCCGTACATTGAGCCATCACAGCTTCACCTCCCCCATCCGGGCTTTCACCGATTCATTGTGAAGCCAGCAGGCGCTGACATGTCCATTTCCCAGGTGGTAAAAGGGCGGCTGGTGGGCTGCGCAGAGCTTCATGGCATGGGAACATCTGGCTGCAAAAGGACATCCCTTCGGCGGGTTTAAAAGGTCGGGCGGCGTGCCGAAGATTGGCACCAGCTTTTCCTTTGTCCTCTTGGGTATGGAGGCCAGAAGCCCTGCTGTGTAGGGATGGCCGGTCCGGTAGAAGATATCCTCAATATCCCCTTCCTCCATGATTAATCCACCGTACATGACAATAACCCTGGTACACAGGCTGGATATAACGCCCAGGTCATGTGTAATCAATATGACGGAGGTGTTAAACTCATTCTTCATATGGGCCATCAGCTCCAGAATCTGGGCCTGTATGGTCACATCCAGCGCCGTGGTGGGCTCGTCTGCTATGAGCAGCCGGGGCCTGCAGCACATGGCAATGGCTATCATCACCCTCTGGCGCATACCGCCGGAAAGCTCATGCGGATACTGTTTCAGCCTGCGCTCCGGACTGGGAAGCCCCACAGCTTCCAGCATGGCCAGGGCTTTTCCGTCTGCTTCCCTTCTGGAAAGCTTCTGATGCCGCATCAGGGGACCCCGGAGCTGCTCCCCCACCGTGAACAGGGGATTTAAACTGGTCATGGGGTCCTGGAATATCATACCAATCCGGTTTCCCTGAATCTTCCTCATTTCCTTTGGAGATTTCTTAAGCAGGTCCTGGCCGTCAAAGAGCAGGGCATCTGCCCGGCGTAGGGCATTGTCCTCCAAAAGCCCCATGATTGACAGCATGGTAACACTTTTGCCGCAGCCGGATTCCCCCACGATTCCAAGGCTCTCTCCCTTCCCCACACGGAAGGTGATGCCCCTTACGGACTGCACAAGGCCTGCGTCGGTTGCAAAACTGGTGCGCAGGTTCTCCACCTCTAAAATTGTATCTTCCATCATGTTCATCCACCTATTTCTTAAGTCTTGGGTCCAGAGCATCCCTCAGCCCGTCACCGATAAAGTTCAGGGCAAATATGGTAATGCTGATTGCCAGCGCCGGAAACAGCATCTGGTACGGATATGAAAACAGATATTCTATGGCATCATTGGCCAGGGTTCCCCAGCTGGCCTTCGGCACCTGGATGCCGATGCCCAGAAAGCTTAAAAACGCCTCCTGGAATATGGCCGACGGAATCAGGAACGTGACCGTCACAATAATGGAGCCCATGCTGTTGGGTATGAGATGATGTATCAGAATCTGCCATTTGCTCAGTCCGCAGACCTTTGCCGCCAGGGCAAAATCCTGCTCCCTCAGCGTCAGTATCTGGGCCCGGACCATTCTGGCCGTGGTAATCCAGTAGGTGAGGCACATGGCAATCAGGATGCTCTGGATGGTATTCCCCAGAAACATCATAATTAAAATCATATAAATCAGGCTGGGAATGCCGGTGAGTATATCCACCACTCGCATCATGACGATATCCGTGGTTCCTCCCACATAGCCTGATATGCCTCCGTAGAGCACGCCGATGACCATATTGATGGCTGCCGCCGCAAAACCAATGGACAGGCTAATCCGGGCCCCGTACATGGTCCTGACGAAAATATCGCGTCCCATCTTGTCTGTTCCGAACAAATGGGCTCTGCCAGGCCACTGGAGGGCGTTTCCAAAATCAGTCTGGTCATATGTATAAGGAGAAAACATGGGGACAAATATGGCAGCCAATGTCATGATAACCACAATGGCTATGCCCAGCATGGCCAGCTTATCCTTTTTAAGCCGTATCCAGCAGTTTTTCCAGTAGGAGATACTGGGCCGGTTTA
Organism: Clostridium sp. 1001283B150225_161107_B6; assembly: GCF_015556325.1. NCBI lineage: Bacteria > Bacillati > Bacillota > Clostridia > Eubacteriales > Clostridiaceae > Clostridium > Clostridium sp. 1001283B150225_161107_B6. Next base: position 238,978 of record NZ_JADNMD010000008.1, read on the forward strand.
TGGATTCCATCTCCCGCTCTGCGTCCGTAAGTCCGGCCAGAAGTTCCTCCGGAATCACATCCGACATGGTAAATTCAACTCTCTCTTCCATCCTCTTCACCTACTCCGTAATCTTTACTCTTGGGTCAATCACTGCGTACATGATGTCAACAATCAGATTGCAGCCAATAATCATCACGCCTAAAAACACGGTGAGTCCCAGTGTGACGGAATAATCCCTGTCCGTGATGGCGGATATGAAATAGCGTCCCAGTCCCGGGATACTGAACAGCTTCTCAATGATAAAGGTACCTGTGAGCAGCGTGGCCACCAGCGGGCCCACATAGGTCACCACCGGAAGAATGGAATTCTTAAGGGCATACCTGCTGATGACCTCCCATTCCGGCACTCCCTTGGAACGCTCTGTCCTTATGTAATCCTGGCGCATGGTTTCCAGCATGCTGGAGCGCATGAGACGGGTGATATAGGCCACCTGGGAAAAGGCCATGCAGAACACCGGCAGCACATAATGTTTCCATGAGGTCAGGCCGTAGGAGGGAAATATCTTCCACTTCTCGCAGAACACATACATCATCAGCACGCAGAGTACAAAACTGGGCACCGAAACGCCGATGGTGGCCAGCACCATGGAGGCCCCGTCCGCCAGCTTCCCCCGCTTTACGGCAGCCACAATTCCCAACGGGATTCCCGCCGCAAGGGCCACTGCGATTCCCAGCGCCCCCACCTTTGCCGATACCGGAAAGCCGTTGGCAATGAGCTCATTGACCGTGGTATCCTGTTTTTTAAAGGAAGTTCCCATGTCGCCGTGGAGAAGGTTGCCGAGATACCTGACATACTGGGCCGGAAGCGGGTCGTTGAGACCATACTTTTCGGAAATCTGCTCCAGGATTTTTTCCGGCACATTCCTTTGCTCAGACGGACTGAAAGGACCTCCCGGAATGACATGCATCAGAAAGAATGTAATGGTAATAAGAATAAAAAGAGATAACACACCTGCTACCAACCGCTTGATTATGTATTTTGCCATTGCCATACCACCTTTGTCTTAGATAAACTGAATCCGGGCCGAACCGCCCTTGTATAAAAAAAAGGCGACTTAAAGAGCAGTAAGTTCACTGCGCCTTCGCCTGACATACTTAATTAAAAATTATACCCATTGGCAAGTTAAAAGTCAATAAAAAGGACTCAGTTTCACATTGCATTTTATGGCAGAAATACCTATAATTAAACTTGCGGCCGCCGGGCTCTGTGAATAAAGGGAATTTTCACCTCTGCCGCCGGCCGCAAGACGGAAAGAAGGTATGAATCACATGGAAATCCCTGTTATGAATGAGATAATGAGAGATACCGTGGTGGAGGTGGACCTGGACCGCATTGCGTACAATGTAAGACAGATTAAGGCCATGGCAGGCCCCTCCACCCAGGTGGCGGCAGTGGTGAAGGCGGACGGCTACGGCCACGGCGCCCTGGGCATTGCTCCCGCCATCATGGAAAACGGAGCCAGCCTGCTGGCAGTGGCCACCCTGTCCGAGGCAGTGGAGCTGAAACAAGCATATCCCGGCTACCCTGTATTAATCATGGGGCTAACGCCGGACCGGCTGCTGCCCTGTGTGCTGGAATACGGCATCATCCAGACCATCGACACCCTGGCCCAGGCCAGGCTCCTTAACAATCTGGCGGCCGAAAGGGGACGGCAGGCCGTCATACATATCAAATATGACACCGGCTTCCACCGCATCGGATTCCCCCGCGGCAAGGAAAGCCTGGAGGAGATTCGCCAAATCTGTTCCATGCCCTGGCTGAAACCGGAGGGCATCTACTCCCATCTGGCCCTGAAGGACGACGAGTCCAACCAGGTCCAGTTCCGGCGCTTCATGGATGCCGTCAATGCCCTGGAGCAGGATGGATGCCATTTTCCCTGTAAGCACATTGCCGACAGCATTGCTGCCGTTGATTTTCCTGAATACAGGCTGGACATGATACGGGCCGGTGCCATTGTGTACGGGTTAAAGGGGTTCCACAAGGGGCAGCTGGACATCCGCCAGGCCCTGACCTTTAAGACCCGTATCAGCCACATCACCCCTGTATCAAAGGGCGAAGGCGTGAGCTATGATTACCTGTGGACAGCGCCTCAGGACACCCGGGTGGCAGCCCTGCCCTTTGGGTATGCCGACGGCTATCCCCGGAACCTGCGGGGCAGGGCCGTGGTTACCCTCAGAGGTAAACAGGTGCCGGTGATTGGCGTCATATGCATGGACCAGTGCATGATTGACCTGACCGGCGTGCCTGAGGCTCAGATAGGGGATGAGGTCATCATATACGGAGACGGCACAGGGAACACCCTGGACATAGATGCGGTCAGCCGCCTGGCCGGCACCAATAAAAATGAAATCGTTGCCCGTCTCACCAGACGGCCCCCAAGGGTCTATGTGGGCGGAAACGGTTTTACCCCGCAAACTATCTCCCGGAAAGGATGACGCCATGAATATAAAACAACGGACAGAAGAATTATACCCGGAGCTGGTGCAGATTCGCAGGGAACTGCACCAGCATCCCGAACCGGGCCTTGAGGAGCACTGGACCAGCGCCTATATCTGCGGCCTTCTGGATAAGTGGGGCATTTCCTATGAATTTCCTGTGGCCGGTACGGGAATCGTGGCCGTGATTCAGGGGCAAAAACCAGGTGCGGGAAATACGGTTGCCCTTCGCGCCGACATGGACGCCCTGCCTCTGACAGAGGATTCCTCCCGCCCCTACTGCTCCCTGAATCCCGGCCGCATGCATGCCTGCGGCCACGACGCCCATGTGGCCATTGCCCTGGGTACGGCCCGCATATTGATGGAATCCAGGGACCAATGGTCCGGCTGGGTGAAGTTCCTTTTCCAGCCAGCGGAGGAAACCACGGGAGGCGCCCTTCCCATGGTGGAGGCGGGCTGCATGGAGCACCCCCGCGTGGATTACGTCACCGGGCTCCATGTGATGCCCACCCATGAGACAGGCGAGATTGAAATCCGCTACGGCGACTTAAACGCTTCCTCGGACGAGATTCACATAAAGGTCCATGGAAAAAGCTGCCACGGCGCCTATCCCGATACGGGAGTGGATGCCATTGTCATGGCCGGAGCCGTCATAAACAGCCTCCAGACCCTGATAAGCCGCAGCATATCCCCTCTGGACAACGCCGTCCTCACCCTGGGGACCATACACGGCGGTACTGCCGGCAACATCGTGGCAGGCGAGGTGGAGATGACAGGCACCCTGCGCACCACCGACCCGTCCGTAAGACAGAAAATCATTGATGCCATGACCCGGCAGGTAAGCTGTACCTGCCAGGCCATGGGGGGCAGCGGGGAGGTTGTCATTGTCCCCGGATATGCGGCCCTTATAAACTCAGACGAAATCGTGGATGTGCTGGCGGAGACAGCCGCAGAGCTTCTGGGCAGCCAGCACATCCACCAAAAAAAATTCCCCAGTCTGGGGGTGGAAGACTTCTCATTTTTCCTGGAAAAGGCAAAGGGAGTTTTCTATCATCTGGGATGCGCCAGCCGGGAAAAGGGGATTACAGCCCCCCTTCACAGCCAGGATTTTGATATTGACGAAACCTGTCTTAAGCTTGGCGTGGAACTGCAGGCCAGCCTGGCTTTAAAACTTTTAAAACGGAATATTGTTTAGAAAAACCACGATACAGGAGGAAAGACATTTATGAAGGTTTATATCAGTGTGGACTTTGAGGGGGTGGCCGGCTCCACTTCCTGGAACTCAACCAATTTAGGTGATTTGGAACACGGCCCCTTAGCCAGGGAAATGACACTGGAGGCAGCCGCGGCATGCAGAGGCGCCCTGGCAGCCGGCGCAACGGAAATCTATATTAAAGATGCCCATGACTCCGGCAGGAACATGGATATCTCCCTTCTTCCCAAGGAGGCCAAAATCATCCTGGGCTGGAAATACTCCCCGGATTCCATGGTCTGCGGCCTGGACGAAAGCTTTGACGCCCTCATGTTTGTGGGATACCACTCTCCGGCCGGCACCAGCGGAAGCCCGCTGGCCCATACCATGAACCGCAAGACCAATTACATTAAATTCAACGGAAGGCTTGCTTCTGAGTTCCTCATGCACGCCTATGTGGGAGCTTCCCTGGGCGTTCCCTCTGTATTCATCAGCGGCGACAGGAACCTTTGCAGCCATGTCCACGAATACGACCCATGCATCACGGCTGTGGCGGTAAAGGAAGGCATGGGCGCAGCCACCGTCAACCTGTCGCCTGAGATGGCCCGGGAACTGATTGAGGAGGGCGCAAAGAATGCCCTTCTGTCAAAGGATGCCTGCCATATGGAGGTGCCGGAAACCATTACCATGGAAATCAACTTCAAGGACCATTTCCAGGCACTGAGGGCTTCCTATTATCCCGGAATGGTTATGAACGATGATTTTACGGTTTCCTATACGGCCCACTCCATCAATGAATTGATGACAGCCAGGATGTTTGTGCTGTAACCAGGTACGGCTGACGGCCGGAACGTGATAACGGGCTGTCCTCTATGGCTGACAGAGGATAGCCCGTTTTTTTGTTATGATAATTTCAGAATGATGATTTCATATCTCCCGCTAAGCCGGCTTCCGGTTCTTTGCAAACATAACAGCATACTCAAGGGAATTCTTAAGGCTCAGCTCGCTGGCTGTTCCGGTCCCTGCCTGGTCAAAGGCTGTTCCGTGGTCCACAGACACGCGGATAATGGGAAGTCCCAGGGTGATATTGACACCGGCCACCGCATCCCAGGCCTGTTTGGCCTGGTCATAGACAAAGCCCACCACCTTAAGGGGGATATGGCCCTGGTCATGGTACATGGCCACCACAATGTCATACCAGCCGCCTCTGGCCTTGGAGAAAACAGTATCAGGAGGCACAGGGCCATCCGCCTGGATACCCTCCGCCCTGGCAGCCTCAATGGCAGGAATGATTTCCTGGATTTCCTCCTGGCCGAACAGACCGTGCTCACCGCTGTGGGGATTCAGCCCTGCAACTGCAATCCTGGGGTTCTCAATGCCCATTTCCCTGCATGCCCTGTCACCAATCCGTATTACATCCAGCACACGCTGCTTCTTAACCCGGTCGCAGGCCTCCCGCAGGGACACATGGGTGGACACATGGACCACCCTCATGTTCTCATGGGCCAGCATCATGGTGTAATTCCTGGTTCCGGTCAAATCCGCATAAATTTCCGTGTGGCCGGAATAGTGGTGCCCTGCCAGGTTTACCGCCTCCTTATTGAAGGCGTTGGTGACAGTTGCATCCACCTGTCCGTCCATGGCAAGTTCAATTACCTTCTCCACATACCGGAACGCGGCGTCCCCGCACATGGCGGATACCTGTCCCCGCACCAGTCCATCCATGGAAACCAGTTCCATGTCCAGCACGTCTATGGTCCCGTGGGTAAAGACAGCGTCCTTCACATCCTTTACGGCGCGGACCGTCAGCTCCTCATGTCCCACAATTTTAAGAGCAGCTTTAAGGACGCAGGCATCTCCCACAACAATGGGCCTGCACTCATCATATACGGCTTTGTCGGCCAGGGCCTTTACCGTAATCTCAGGACCGATGCTGGCCGGGTCTCCCATGGTAATACCTATTATTTTTCTGTCATCCACGCTTACGCACCTCTACTTTATGTAAATACGAAACAAAAATCGGACAAAGGATAGCTGTCACGATAATGGCAGCGGTAATCTGCGCAGTGGCGGCTTCCGCTACCGCTATCAGAGTGGCGTCCACTGCTGCCACCGAAGCAGGCGTTGCCGCCGCGTTGCCGGCTGTGGTTCCAATGGCTCCGCCCACTTCCGGATGCTCCATGCGCAGCAGCTTATAAACCAGATAGCCGCCCAGGCCAGTAATCAGGGTGCAGGCAACGCCCAGAAGGATACCGGGGCCTCCTGCCTTTAACAGGTTCATGATGTTCAGTCCTGCTCCCAGAGGGAATGCAAAAAAAGGAATCAGCATGGTGGCGCCAGGCTCGCAGAACTTGCGGATGTCTTCGTCCAGATTGCCCAGGATGCATCCCACGATAACCGGGACAATACAGCCGACCAGAATGGACATCGGTATCTTGGCAACGCCGGCAGCCCCCAGGGCAACCATGGTAAAAAACGGGCCGTCATTGATGGAAAGAATGGATACAGCGCCTACATCGGTTGCATCTCCGTACTCTCCGGCCAGGGCCGCATACAGTCCGCCGTTGGAGTTGGCCAGAGCGCCCACAATAGCCAGGGTGGACAGTCCCAGAAATCCCTTCTCCCCAAACAGGGAGCCGCAAATCAGCCCGATGATAATGCCGATTCCAACCTTCACTCCGGTGATGACCACGCCCTTGTATATGGTGACGCCGGCCTTCTTAAAATTAATGGTGGTGGCATTACAGAAAATGAACACAGCCAGAATGGGCATGGCTCCTGATTTCCATAAATAGGTTGTAAAGGTGCCGTCAAACGCGCTCCACAATACATTTCCGAAAAAGGTGTTGACAATTGCTCCCAAAAGCAGCGGCACCACCATCAATCCTCCCGGAATCTTCTTAACTGCCTGTAAAATCTTCATACTTAACGTTCCCCCTGTCCGGCTTTTATAAGCCTGATAATATTATCTACCGTATAAGCCAGGTTCTCCTGGCTGCGGTGCCTGCTGACGGAAAAATCCTGGGGAAGCCGGTTGATGGGGAACACTGCTGTCACGCCCATATCATAAGCCTTTCCAATCTCACCGTCATCCGCACCGCCTACTACTGCAATCACGGACCTGCCCTGCTTTTTGGCCCGCTCCGCGATTCCAATCACTACCTTGCCCCGGAGGCTCTGGGAATCCAGCTTTCCCTCGCCTGTCAGGATATAATCCGCATCACCTATGATTTCATCGAACCGCACCGTATCCAGCACGGTCTGGATGCCCATCTGAAGCCTGGAACCAAAGAATGCAATCATGCCCGCTCCCATGGCTCCTGCTGCCCCGGTTCCCGGCACCTGGCTTATGTCTGTCCCGGTTGCCAGGGCTATGACCCTGCTCAGATTCCTGATTCCCTGGTCCAGCTGAAGGACCATGGCCTCATCCGCGCCCTTTTGGGGTCCGAAGATATAGGAAGCCCCCGTTGGTCCGTACATGGGATTATCAATATCGCACATGGTTACGATTTCCACCTGCTCCAGAAGGCTGTTCCTTCCGGACAGGTCGATTCTGTCAATTTGAGCCGTGGTGCCGCCTGTGGGTATAAACTCCCGGCCGTCCCTGTCATAGAACTTAATCCCGGCAGCGGCCGCAGCGCCGCAGCCTCCGTCATTGGTGGACGACCCGCCCAGGCCCACTATGATTTTCTTAACGCCCCTGCCTGCCGCGGCAAGAATCAGCTGCCCCACCCCATAGGTGGTGGTGAGCCTTGGGTCCTTCCTGTCCTCCACCAGGGGAAGACCGGCGCAGGACGCCATCTCGATAACAGCTGTCTGTCCTTTGTCTATCAGTCCGTAATAGGACCGCATGTCCTCAAAGTAGGGATTCTTAACCGTGACATACTCCTTATCACCGCCCACAGCCGAGATAAAGGCGTCCACAGAGCCCTCTCCCCCGTCTGCCACCGGTATGGAGACAGTCCGGCTGCCGGGAAAATGCTTCTTTATTGTTTCTTCCATCACTCCGCATATCTGGCCGGAGCTTAAGGTTCCCTTAAACGAATCAGGTATTAAAATGAACTTCAATGCCATATCCCCCTTTATTCTTTTTTGATGACAATCCATTCTTTTGCAGCAACAGATTACTCTCTTACGATAACGGACACGCCGTCCGGAATTACAGTTACCTTGTAATCCTCCTTATTCACCATTGCCTTTGCCTTTTCAAGGGCCTCCTCCATGCTGTGGGCCGGAATCATGTGAAGCTCCTCCACCAGCTGGTCGTCGCAGGAAGACACGAATACAATCCTGGCCTTCAACATAACCCTGGCAAAAATCTGTGACTGCCACTGGTCTATGATGGTTTCCTCCGGTTTTCTGTCCATGAAGGTTTTCATCATGCGGTTCAGGTCCTTTTCGTCCCGGAAGGTTTCATGGAAATACTTGCCGCCGTGGCCGTCAGCCGCCTTGGAAAGCATGATGATAACGCCGCCTTCCTTTACCGTCACCTCTGCCGCCGTCATGCCCTTTACGGACTGGTAAATGTTCTGGTCCAAAGGATAGCCGCCGTTTGTGGAAATGACAATATCCGCCGGAACCGCATCCACCTGGCACTTGGAAGCCAGGAATTCCCTGCCCCTGCGGTGGGCCAGGTCACAGTCGCCTGCCACTGCAAAAATCGGGTCATGGGCAGAATCTATCACCACATTGACGATAAAGTCCAGCCCTGCCACCCTGGCTGCGTACAGCATGTCGTTGTGAATGGGGTTGCCCTCAATGATGCCGGTCCTGGAGTGCAAATCATCAATAAAAGCCGAGTTATGGTTGTACATAACTGTTTCACGGCTTGCCACGCCCGGAAGCACGCTCTTTCTTCCGCCTGAAAATCCCGCAAAGAAATGGGGCTCAATGAAGCCCTCTGCAACCAGCAGGTCTGCCTCCACCGCCAGCCTGTTGATATACATGTTTCCGCCTGAGGGCAGCTTGCCCAGATAGACCATGTTGTCCGTATCATCGCAGTCATGGACAATAATGGTTTCATGTTCCGTAATCTCAGGGCCGAACTTTGATTCCAGCTCCTCCCTGGTCGTTTCCCTGTGAAGCCCTGTGGAGATAAGGATGGTAATTTCAGCATCCGGGTTCCCCCTGCGGATTTCCTTCAGGATGAGAGGCATAATGATATGGCTGGGCACAGGTCTTGTGTGGTCGGAAGAAATGACCACCACCTTCTTCTTGCCAATGGCCATATCGCACAGCCTGGGAGTGCCGATGGGATGCTCCAGAGCTTCCTGCACCAGCTCGCTCCCCCCCAAGGGCGCCTTGTAATCGTGGAGCTCTGATACAAGCACACCGGCCAGGTGCGCGTCCTCAATCTCCGCTTTCATTGTTTCCTTTCCGTAAGGCAGTAAAAATTCTTTCATATGTTATATTCCTCCTCTTTCTTTTATTTTTCTCATGGCAAAAGCAGCCGCATCCTCTGTACCGAAGGCTCCCGCCTTTGTTACCAGTCTGAGCCCCTCATACGCTCCGCCCTTCACCCGCACCAGAGGAACGCCCACCAGGATTTCAGCCAATATCTCCGCGCCGTCTGCCCCGATGTTCATCAGCATTCCCAGGGCAGTGTCCCCGCCGGTAAGATACACGCCGGATACCTCTGCAGCGTCCAGTACTTCCTTGGCCATTCTGCCCATAAGGGAACGCACATAATCCCCCACCTCAGTCAAATCCATACCGCTTTTCTCCCCCACTTCCTGGGAAAGCTCAATTAATTCCCTGTCATAAGCCGTATCCGTAAGAAGGATGGTATCTCTTCCGCTCTTTAAATATTCCACAGCCATGTCCCGGTATTCACCGGCCCTGGCTGTTCCCATCATGATTTGGGCCACAGGCACCTTGACCATGGCGTATCCGGCCCTTTCACAGTAATGCATCTGTTCATTGGCCACCGAACTGATGCTGGCCACCACGCCGAAGGACGGAAGGGTGGGATTTTCCAGCTCCATCAGATTGTCAGCCATGCCCGCGGTCCCCACGTACAGGGTCCGCCGCCCGTCCTGCCTGGCGGCTGCAATGATTCGTTTCAGGTCGTCGTCCGACTCAGCGTCACATACAAAAACCCGTCCTCCATCAAAGGAAAACGATTGGCTTCTTACATCCGGCAGATATTTTAACTGTACCGGCTCCTCATAAACCTGCTCCAGCAGCTTTACCAGATTGTCTTCCATCACCGGATTTTTGGGGTCCTTGGACAACTCTGTCTTACAGATTTCCACGCCCCTTAAGCACTGCACACCGTCCATAGTGGTCCTTCCCAGGGCGGGAAGTGCAGGAGCAAACACCACCAGCTCCGGGTGCAATGCATCATCCACTGCTTTTATTTCCTGTGAAATGTTTCCCCTCATAGTGGAATCCACTTTTTTTATTATGTAGCGGAACTGTCCGAAATCTACCTGTTCTAATGAATGACGCACAATTTCATAGGCGTGGCCAGGCAAGGCATTCCTGCTCTCCGTATCAATCACAATGGAATTCTGTGAATCCACCGGTTTTCCCGCAAACAGGACTTCCGTCGGATACCCCCTCCTCTTAAGCTGCACTCCGGTATCATTTGCCCCTGTAAAATCATCCGCAATAATCAGATATCTCTCTTCCATTGGCCCCCAACTTTCCTTTACTGTTCATTTTTGAAACATATCAGTTTCTTTTATCAGCTCCGTAGTTTATTGTAATACAGGGGGCCTTTTCAATTCAAGGAAAATGTTGTATAATATGTTTAAATTTGTAACATTCAGAGAATTTATATTCAGAAGGAGGCAGAATGAGCGAAAAAGTCAGGATACTTGGAATTGCTCCCTACAAGGGATTGGTAACATTAATGAAACGGTACGGAAGCCAGAGGGATGATATCCAGCTGACAGCCATGCTGGGCAATGTGGAGACAGGACTTTATCTGGCAAAGGAACATTACAGGAACTACGACATCATCATCTCAAGAGCCAACACCGCAAGCCGTATCGCAAAGGGCGTGCCCATTCCTGTCATTGATATCGGTATTGATTATTACGACGTACTTCTCTGCCTGAAAACAGCAGAAAATACGAAGACAAAGTTTGCAGTCCTTGGATTCCGTTCCCTGACCACCATTGCGAAAAGCATATGCAATGTCCTGAAGATGCCTACGGACATATTTTCCATCAATACCACGTCCGAGGCCAGCTCCCTGCTGGACAAATTAAAGGAACAGGGCTATAAGACCGTCATATGCGATACAGTGCCCTACAACTACGCCAAACTGATTGGAATTACCCCCATCCTTCTCACCTCCAGCATAGAAAGCCTGAAGGCAGCTGTTGACCAGGCTGTCTACACATGGCAGACCCACAGGGATTTATATCATTCCCTGTCCCTTATGCATCAGCTACTGGACAGCAGCGCCAACCGTTTCCTTGTGCTGTCCCAGACAGGCGAATGCATTTACACCACACTGGAGGATGAAATCGCCGTCCCCATACAGGCAAAGCTTCAGAATGAATTGGACCAATGCTGCACCGGACGGAAGCGCTCCTTCTTTATTACAGTAAACAACCAGATGTACTCCATCACCTCCCACCTGGTGGATGAGGCGCTGAACCCCTACATTATTTTCCATATCATGCGCTCCGAGATTCCCCTGGCCTACTCAAAATACGGGGTGACCATCATGGACAAGCAGGCTGCACAAAACAGCTTCATGGACAGCTTTTACAGCAATACGGAGCTGGCACGGGAAATCCTTACCAACACCGAGGATGCTGTACCGTCCACCCTGAGTCTTATGATAACCGGGGAAACCGGCACAGGAAAAGACCGGGTGGCTCATATCTACTACGCAAAGAGCCCGCTGTGCGATAACCCGCTCTACGTCATCAACTGCTCCCTTATCAGTGATAAAAGCTGGGACTTCATCACAAAACACTATAACTCGCCCTTTACGGACAACGGAAATACCATCTATATTTCCAACCTGGACGCACTGCAGAAACACAAGCAGAAGCAGCTGCTCTCCATCATACTGGACACCAACATGCATGTCCGCAATCATTTGATTTTTTCCTGCACCCAGACTGCCGGAAGCGCCACCCCCCACGTTGTCTTTGAATACACCAATGCCCTGGGAAGCATCCTGGTTCCCATCAAACCGCTGCGTGAACAAAAGGAGGACATTATCTCATCTGCCGGACTCTATATCAACACCCTGAACCAGGAACTGGGCCGCCAGGTCGTTGGGGTCGACGATGAGGCGGCCGCGCTTTTGGAGCAATACGAGTATCCCTACAACAGGACCCAGTTCAAACGGATATTAAAGGAAGCCGTCATACGGACAGACGGTCCCTACATCTGCGCCAAAACCATACAGGAGGTAATCCAGAGGGAACAGGTGCTGTTCTCCGGATTCCCTTTCCCGTCCCAGTCATCCTTTGCCTGCCGCGGCGAGGACACGGCAGCCCCCGGAAAGGATATGCAGCCCGCCCCTCATCCCCCTTCCTTCTGCCTGGATACCAGCCAGTCACTGGACGGTATGAACCGGGACATTGTGCGCTATGTGCTGAAGACCTGCGGCGGCAACCAGACATCCGCGGCCAAAAAGCTGGGCATCAGCCGGACTACCCTGTGGCGGTACCTGAACCGGTAGAACCCATTGCGTACGGAAACCCCTGCCGGGTCATGAGGGAAAACAAATAACACCCCGGAATAAGCAGATTCCGGATTGACCAACACAACAGGACACCGGAGATTATAGAAATCATCCGGTGTCCTGTTGTTTACAGGGTATGTTGTTTCAATTTCATGTTCTGTGTTTTGCTTGCCTGCCTTCTGTCAGTCTTCTGTCCCCACTTCAATCACAGGCGCTCCGGGGCCGGTTATCCATTCTGCGCCGTCCTCTGTCACCAGAACCTCATCCTCCATCCGGAAGGACAGGTAGATGGACTCCACTCCCTTTTCCAGGTCATAGGGATAGACCCCGTTTTCCACGGCAAACACCATGCCCGGCTTCAGTTCCTCACCGGCCTCATCATGTATGGTTGGATATTCCACCACATTAAGGCCGATACAGTGACCGCTGGAGTGAAGCAGGAATTGGCCGAATTTGGAATCCCGGATGAATCCCTCGCAGATGCGGTTGATTTCAGCAATTGAAACCCCCGGCTTCATGGCTTCCTTGGCAGCGGCCACGCAGCCGCTGGCTGTCTCAGCCATCTCCCGTTCCTCCCCGGGCACGTTTCCCAGATAGAACACTCTGGTAAGGTCGGACGCATATCCGTCTATATGGCCGCTGATATCCACCAGGACATATTCGCCTTTCTCCACCACGCGGTCTGTTGCATATGTATTGAAGGTGCAGTACTTGTCAATACCGCTGGTCACAGTCAGATATGATATCTTATCCACCCCGCCCTGCGCCATCCTCATGGCAATGCCCCTGGATATGTCCTTCTCCGTTGTTTTTCCCGCCACAATGGTCTTTCCCGTATCCAATATAGCCTTTTCCGTCACCTGGCAGACATAGCGGATGCGCTCAATCTCCCACGGCGTTTTCACCATCCTGGCCCTCTGTATTGCCAGGGAACCGTCCGTGAAGCAGATGCCCGGCTGGGACTCAATGATTTTCTTCAGCAGGTCCATGGACCAGAAGTACTGCATGCCGTCTCCTGCTTCCAGTCCTATGGTTTTTGTTTGGGGCTGGATTTCCTTTATAATTCTGTCAATGATGCTTACCGGCTCCTCTCCCTCCAGGGGCCCCAGGTTCCTGCTGGCGGTTCCCCAGCAGTAGATGCGGCTGGTCCAGCTGGTGTACTGCACCGTGGTCTTCTCCAGTATTCTCAGGATAATGGCCGGGTCCCCCTTCCTGGGCACCAGCACATATACCGGCCTGAAAAGACTGGATGTATACCAGGAACGGTAACCTGTGGAATAATAGATATTTTCCGGAGTGGAAAGCAGCAGCATGTCTATGTTCTGCCTTTCCATCTCAGCCTGAAGCTTCTCATTGTGGAGCCGGAATTCTTCCGGCGAAAAAGATTTGTATTCCTGTGTCATATTTCCTCCTAATGATTATGCAAAAATTCCCAGAAGTCCGCCTATCAGGCCGACCACCGCAACCAGGATGATGATGTTGACGGACGACCATCCCTTCTTTACCAGTTTATATGTGCCAAGAGTCAGAAGAAGAGGCAGTGCTCCGGGAAGAATCACGTCAAATAACTGTTCCTGGATATTGAACATAACGCCTCCGCCCACAGGGACCAGGAGCTTTAAGCCCAGGGTCACATAATTGCCCACCAGGCCGCCGAGCACCAGACATCCCATGATGGATGCCCCCAGTATCAGCTGGTTAATCAGGCCGCTTTCCATGATGGTCACAATGGCGTCGCTGCCCTTTTCATATCCCAGCTTATAGGACTGCCAGTAAATGGTCCACATAAACAGGGCTTCCACTATAATGTAGCCAATAACGCCCATGATGTTGCCCGTATTGGTGATGCCGATGAATAATGTAAGGAGCAGCGGCGTCACCACGCCTCCGTCAATGGTATCACCGATACCTGCCAGAGGTCCCATAAGGCCGGATTTAATGGATGTGATGGTATCCCCGGTTATCTCCTCCGACCCCTGGGCCCTCTTCTCCTCCAGGGCAGCCGTAAGGCCGATGATACAGGCTCCCCACTGGGGCTCTGTGTTAAAGAACTGCATATGGTTCTGCATCAGTTCCGCACGTTTTCCTGCGTTATCCGGGTACAGCTTATTGATTACAGGCACCATGGCGTGGCAGAAACCGGTTCCCTGCATTCTCTCATAATTGTAGTTGGCCTGGTTGAACATAATCCATCTGAGCCAGGATTTCCGGATTGTCTTCTTGTCCAGAAGTACATACTTGTTCTCGTTATTTCCCTCTGCCCCAAACAGGCTGCCACCCACGGAGCTCAGCTTATGGCCTTTTAACTGCATATAAATCAGGGTGAATACAACGGCTGAAAATCCCAGGGATATCATATCCAGGCCAAAATACTGAACCAAAAGGAAACCGAAGAAAAAGAACACCACGGACTCGCCCTTAAAGATGGATTTCAGCGTCAGGGCAATACCGACTGCCGGAAGCATACCGCCGATGGTGGTAAGGACGCCCACTATATTTTCCCCTAAAAACTGGATAGCTGACTTGAGATAATCCGTCCCAAAATACACCATCAGGAAACAGGGTATAAAGGACATCAGAAACAGCAGCAGCTGCGGCAGCACAATATTCGGTATCCAGTAATACCTGGTGTCCCCCTTTGCCGACATTTTTTCTGCAATCCGGACCCATGCCGTATTCACCGTCATTTTCACCACCCATATGATGGTTCCCAGAAGTCCCACAGGAACTGCCAGGGCCATGGCTGTCTCCACTGGAAGATTGCCTGTAATGGCAATGGTGGTGCCCACCACGCCGGCCAGGCAGATATCCCCGGGAAGGGCTCCGCCGGCCCCGATGAATCCCAGATACAGGATGTTAATCTGGGCCCCAACCATGGCTCCCTTTACAGGGTCCCCCAGGATAACGCCGGCCAGGAAGCCGGAAACCAGGGGCCTCATGACGGTCCACCAGTTTACGCCCAGAACAAATGCACTATTTCCCCAAAAGTATAACAATGACAATAATGTGGCTGTTAAGATGCTCATACGCTACCTCCTCCAAATCAAATTCTGCCCTGCTTTACTAAAACAGGCTTCTGATGTTAACGGCCTTATCATTTGGAACCAGTTGATAAAAGATTTCGACGCCCCCTTCCACAATCCGCTTAAAGCATTCCACTTCCTCTCCGCTTGCCGACACATTCCTGTTAAAGGTCTTGCGGCCGTTCTTGGCCCCCATGCCGCCCAGAATCACCTTCTTTATTTCAATCCCCTCTTTGAGAAGCGATTCTATGATTTCCGGAACCTTCACAAGAATCAGGAAATTCTCTCCCCGTACAGGCTCCTCCTTCAGGAACCCCTGGGCATCGGATACCGACTGTATCAGCACCTCCACCCCCATGGGCGCAGCGGCCTTATAGATGCGCTCCATCAGCCGGTTCTGTGAAAGCTCGTCATCAATAATCAATATCTTATTGATTGGATACTGCTTTATCCAGGCCGTCACCACCTGTCCGTGAATCAGCCTGTCGTCAATCCTTGTCAAAACAATGTTCTTCATATGTTTTTGCTCCTTTCCTTTATGCTTCAGCCCAGCTGCAGCAGGACATGGCTGTCCACGATACCTTCCTTGGCTGTCTCCACCAGTCCCCGGAAATCACTGCTGTCACCATTCAGAAGACGGCGGTTAATGGCCTCTATCAGCAAAGGGAGATTGGTGCCCGTAATGTGGGTAAAGGAACATTCCTCCTCCAGCTGAATCATAGTGTTAAATGGTGTTCCGTACATCAGGTCCGTAAGTACCAGGACTTCCTGCCCTGAGGCGTTGGAGCGCCGGATGGATTGTTCCACGCCGTCCCTCATCTCCTCCAGATTACACCCCGGCTCCACACAGTAAGTCTCTATGTCTGGCTGGTTGCCCAGGATGAGCCGGGATGTCCTTACCAGACATTCGGCCAGCGAGCCGTGTGTGAAAACAATGATTTTATACATATTATCTCCCCTCCGTAATGATATTCTGTATGAATTCCGTCATGGCCCAATCCGGACAATTGTCCATAAGATAGACCATTTTAGACGCAAAAAGCATGAAATCCCAATTGGACATATTCATAATCACTTTATCCAATTTTTTCCGTAATAAATCCGTTACAAACTCGCACTTGTTAATGCCCGCCTCATTGTGGATATAGACAAACTCCACATCCTTTAATGCCGCGACCTTCAGGAACCCTGCCGCCGGAATCTCAGTTGCCTTCCGTTTTCTCACTTCTATGGCGCATCCGATATCATTCAGGTCATTCCTGGTCCTGATAAGCTCCCTCAGATAGAAATCCTCCCTGTGGCGTCTTGATTTCAGCAGATTGTTGACAGCAGCACAGTCCTTCTCATCCAGCAGCGGCGAAACCAGGACATAGGGTATCACATGTTCCCTGCTCCCCAGGGGCACGGTGGACAAAATCAAATCATACTGCTTTTGAGACGTTTCCAGGAACCGGTTGTAATCACAGCTCAGCACGGTCCATTGGGGATAGTTCTGGGACAATTTATGCTTCAGTATATTTGTGATGCTGTTGGACATATTGGAAACCAGAATCACATTCATTTTTTCCTCATCCGCCAGCAGCTCCCCCTGTATGTACAGCATCAGGTAGCAGATCTCATCAAAGCTTATCTCCGGCAGCCTGAACTTCTCCGTCAGTATCCTGCATATTATCTGGCATACGTTGATGGTTCCCTTATAATTATCCAGCAGTATATCTATAATGGGATTCCGGGCCGGCGTACTGGCGGCTGCCCGGTTCAGCATCAGCGTGATATGGGACACCACATTTACGTAAAATGTTGATTTCGTCCTCAGGTTGATTCCTGTAATCACGGAAAATGCATCGATAAAATCCTCTCCGAAGGCCACGGCCGTCTTCCTGGACTCCTCCTCCGGCAGCTCCCTGTGCATCAGGAAATTCCCCAGATGGGTGGAGGACAGAATGTTATAAATATGTGCTGTTTCCGATACCGACAGCGTGTAGCGGTAAGCGCCGCTCATCCGTGATGCCAGTTCAAATGCAATGGCATCTAAGGGGTCCCTTTCCTGTTTCCGGTAATTGCTTTTAAGGACCGGCTCCATGAAAAATCCATTCCGCACCCTGTCAATCATTACCAGCAGACTCACGGAAAATTGCATGTACTCCCGCTCATCAAACCGGTATCCGGCGGACGCCTCAATGTGCCTTATGCGCCCTTCCACAAAATTCAGGTCCTCCTCCGTGAAGATATCCAGGATGGTCATCAGGGTATCCGACTCAAACATACCTGCTGCAGACGGATTTCCTCCGGTATTGGCATTCATGTTGTTATTCAGGATATACAGCAGCAGTTCCGCCAGAGCCTTCCTTAAACAGCTCTCTGTTCCCTCCACCGACGTCCCCCCGTGTCCCTGGCTGATGTTCAATTCATGCTTTCTGGCAAAAGGCGCCAGGGCTTTCAGGTCCCCGGCTATGCTGCTCTTGCTCACATAATATTTGTAGGCAAGGCCGGACAGCGATGTAGTCTCATCCGAATAAAGCAGCAGGTTCAGGGCTATATCCATTCTTCTGGACAATTGGTTCCAGGACCTGGATAATGTGCTGGAGTCCATAAGCTCCATCATGTAGGCTGAATTCATCAGCCGTTCCCGCTCCTCCCCGCTGATTTCAAGCTTGATTCCGGTTCCGGGCCGGCTCTCAACCGCGCCCCCATAGGACTCCAGAATCTCATTGACTCCGGGTATCATCCTGCGCAGCGTCTTGTCCGATACATCCATCTTTCCTGCATAACAGCTCACAGGCAGATACTCTTCTTGTTCCAGTAAAAGTCTCAGGAATGCAATCTGTCTTGAATTCACGTCTTATCCTCTCCATACCTCCCAGGTGCCTTTTGATAACTTGATTATAGCAAGAGCACCTGAAGATTGTTAGTTTTGCGGTTTCCTTAATTTGTCCGGAGCCATGTGGACAAAACTGTACATACTGCTGTACAAATATGTCCTGCTCCGGTGAATATCTGCCTATTGTATCATGACAGCCTCTGCAATATAAGGTGGGGGAAATAAGCCCTGTTATGACGCACAAAAAAAGGAAGCCCTGCTGCAAAAGGCTTCCCTGACAAAAAAATAGAGCAGGTGATGGGAATCGAACCCACGTATCTAGCTTGGAAGGCTAGTGTTCTACCATTGAACTACACCTGCATAATGAATATATTTAATTGTAATCGGGGTGACAGGATTCGAACCTGCGACCTCCTGGTCCCAAACCAGGCGCTCTAGCCAAGCTGAGCCACACCCCGGCGCCGGCATAATATAACCTGTCATCCAATCCCGTCTTACGACGCAAGGATTATTATATACTATGCCTTCACAAATGTCAACAAAAATCCTACAGAAAATTCAGCGAAAAATGGGCCTCTCCCTCTTTGTCGATTTCCATGAGCATAAAAGAGGGTTTATGCCCGTCCTGGCGCGGATAGGACAGGCTTCCCGGATTCAGAACAATCAAATCCTTATCCCCTTCCTTTTTCTCCACCTCGTAAAAAGGCCTGTGGGTGTGCCCGAACATGACAATGTCAAAGCCCCTGGCCCTGGCCTCCTGTTTCAGGTACTCAGCCCCCACCGATACATTATAGTAATGACCATGGGTCAGCAGGGTCTTATACGTTCCAATCATCAGCTCCTTCTCTTTGTCCAGACATGAGAAAAAGTCATTGTTTCCCAAAATTATCTCTAAATCGCAGCCCTCATTGACCCAGGTGGCAATGGCGTGTTCACTTCCCTCTGCGTCTCCCAAATGAATCAGCATATCAAGGGGTCCTGTACGCCGGATTACCTCTTTTAGATTTTCATCCCTTCTGTGGGTGTCACTGACAATTAATATCCTCATCCTTCGTCCTCTCCATCTCTTACTTAAGCACATCTTCCAGGGCTTTCTTCATCGCCCTCAATGCCTTCCCCCTGTGGCTGATTTCATTCTTCTGCTCCATGGTGATTTCAGCGGATGTCCTGCCGAACTCAGGCAGATAGAGGATTGGGTCATACCCAAAGCCTCCGTTTCCGGCCGGCTCCCCGGCAATAAGCCCCTCCATCACAGCCTCTGTGTGGAGCACCCGGCCGTCCGGCAGCATGGCTGCAATGTTGCACACAAACCGGGCGCTGCGCTCCCGGCCCTCTGCATCCTTAAGGCGCTCTATGATACTGCGGTTCTTAACCTCATAGGGCGTATCCTCACCCAGATAACGGGCGGAATAGATACCGGGCTCCCC
Source organism: Clostridium sp. 1001283B150225_161107_B6 (assembly GCF_015556325.1). NCBI lineage: Bacteria > Bacillati > Bacillota > Clostridia > Eubacteriales > Clostridiaceae > Clostridium > Clostridium sp. 1001283B150225_161107_B6. The sequence continues at coordinate 258,574 of NZ_JADNMD010000008.1, forward strand.
GCCGATATAATCCACCACCAGTCCGGAGTCATCCGCCAGTACAATATCTCCGGTCAGATTCCACACAGCCCTTGCCTTAATCTCGGCATTTTCCCCAAACGTGGCTCCATCCTCCACGATTTCCGGTTCAGCGCCCGCTTCCTTCATGGAAAGTATGGGAAGCCCCAAATCAGCCAGTATAAGGCGGATTTCCCGCATCTTCCCTTCATTACCCGTTGCAAATATGATTCTGTGTCCCATGTCCAAAGCCCTCTGCCTTCTGTTCCTGTATTATTCCTTTGTTATTCTCAGTTATTTCTTTGTTATTCCTTTGTATATGCCTTCAGGCACAGGTTGCAGGACTGTGTTTCCTCCACATGTTCCCACACCTTTCCGTCATGGCTCAGATACCCTTCGCCGTCCCTCAGGTCCACCTGGGCAATGCCGTCCCCGGCATCGTATTCAATGGCCACCGGATGTACGGTTCCCGGCGTTATTATTTTAACTATTATAGCAAATTTTTCGTTGTCCTCCAAGGGGATTTTTTTATCCAATGGAATCGTATAATAACCTGCATTGTCCAGTCTGCCCTTTGCCAGGAAAATCCGCTTACCCAGGGCGTCCTCCATTTCCCCGGCTCCTGCATCCGGCAGGTTACGGGCCACATACAACTCGTACTCCGTATTCCTGTCCGTTGCATAGAAGCCTGCGGCGGCCAGGTTTTCTCCCATGCCGGCCCTGTATGCATTGGCAAACCAGGCTTCATCCTGTCCGTAGCCAATCTGTCCCACCCATCCGCACAAATCGCTCTGATAGATGCGGTCATAATTGTCCACCGGCTCCACGCCTGTGTATACAATATTATGGACACCGATATTGCTGTCAAAGTAGGATACATAAAAGTATCCCTGGTCCCCGAAATCCTCTCCCCAGCTGTTGGTGCAGATAAAGGCGCCGTCCCCGGCCAGGTCCATATTAAAATTCTCCCTGGAATAATCGTCGTCCCATCCCACAATGACAGAATCGTGGTTCGGCTTCTCGCTTCCAATGTAACAATAGGAATTGGTTTCCCTGTTATAGTACACGGACTGGCTCTGATAATCCCTCATGGATGTATACAGAGAACTCTGGACTCCCCCTCTCAGGTACACAGCCCGTTTAATGGCCTCGTAATCTTTGGAAGGCAGGACCTGAATCTCCTGTACATGGACACTGGGCGTAAGACCGTCCGGCGAAACTCCGTCCCCATATGGGTCCTGGGATTCCAGCACAGGGCCCTGCCAGGCCAGCAGATAGGCCATGGACATGGTGTACTCACCGCCCTCGTCCTGTCCCAGAAGAAAACTGTTGTGCATGGACATATGGTCCACTGCAAAGGTCATGGGTTTTCCCGGAAGCAGGGAGGACTCCAGGGCTGTCAGGGAAGCAAATGCCCAGCAGGTTCCCAGGGACCCCTGGTTTCCAATCTGGGGCGCCCTTCCTGTCTTCCGGTAGTCATAGGCCGAAGGAAGCTTCACATTTACCATATCCCGTCTGTCCCACCGGTATTGGCTGCCCGTACCGCTGCCTGGTGCCGTTGCGCCGCCCTGTCCCGGGGCATTGGTACCAGTATCTGTTTCCCGTGGGCCTGCTTCAAAACCGCCTGTCCCGGAGGGGGGCCGGATTCCGTCAGGGTCCTGGGCCCCGCCGGGATTCTGCACCCCGCCAGGGTCCTGGGGCCTATCAGGGTTTTTAAGTCCCTCCATGTTCTGTGTCTCAGCCGGATTCACCGTATGGCCGCATCCGGCCGTCCCCAGCGCCGCCATAACAGCCAGAAACAGGACGGCTGCCCTTTTTCTTATTCCATTCCGTATTATATCTGTTGCAACAACCATTGGCAGCCCTCTCAATTTGTACCGTTCTCCTGGCTGCGCCTGGGCGGCTTTGGCCCCATGAACTGATAAAAATAGGTTTTCAGCATGCCGTTGTATATCTTCCTGTTTTTGTCCGCCTTCCGTCCAATATACTTCTGTGCGTCTTCATAGGAAGTAATGAGATACATGGACCAGGCGTCCAGGGCTTCAAAGCGCTCCCCTATCTCCCGGTATAGTGCGGGAAGGTTCGCCTTTTCCTCAATCCTCTCGCCGTAGGGCGGATTGGAAATGATAAAGCCGTACTTCTTAGGATGGCTCAGCGCGCTGACCGGGCGCTGCTGGAAGTGAATCATGTGGTCCACCCCGGCTGACTGGGCATTGGACCTGGCGGCCTTTATAATGTCGCCGTCCACGTCATATCCCTGGATGTCCGCCTGAACATCCCCGTCCACCAGGTCATTGGCCTCGTCCATGGCCTCGTACCAACACTTGCGCTTGATAACATTCTTCCACTCCTCAGCCAGAAAAGAACGGTTCATGCCCGGCGCCATATTGGCCGCCATCATGGCCGCCTCAATGGGAAAAGTACCGCTTCCGCAGAAGGGGTCCACCAGGATTCTGTCCCGGTTCCAGGGTGTAAGGAGAATCAGGGCAGCCGCCAGGGTCTCCGTAATGGGGGCTTTGCTGGTCAGTGTCCTGTACCCGCGCTTGTGCAGTGATTCTCCGCTGGTATCAATGCCGACTGTCACCACATCCTTGTAAAGGAACACCCTCAGCGGATAGCTGGCTCCGTTTTCAGGGAACCAGGTAACCCCATAACGGTTTTTCAGCCGTTCCACCATGGCCTTTTTCATAATGGACTGTATATCCGACGGGCTGAACAGCTTGCTCTTGATGGAGGACGCCTTTGCAACCCAGAACTTCCCGTCTTCCGGTATGAAGTCCTCCCACGGAATATCCCTGGTGCCCTGAAACAGCTCCTCAAAGGTTTCCGCCTTAAAGCTTCCCGCCTTGAGAAGCACTCTCTCTGCCGTGCGGAGGAACACATTGGCACGGCAAATAGCCTCGTCATCTCCTATAAACGTAACGCGGCCGTCCTCCACCAGGGATATCTCATATCCCAGGTCCAATATTTCTTTCTTAAGTACTGCCTCCAGCCCAAAATGGCAGGGGGCAATCAATTCGAATGTTTTCAATGAATTTTCCTCTCAATCAGCCTCTCTTTTTTACAGCTTCAGTTCCTTAACCAGTTCACCCTCCAGAGTCCGTATAGAAAATACGCCATCCTCCAGCATGGCATAGGTGTTGGGATTACCTCCCTTTGGAATGGACACAGAACCTGGATTTAACACAGCAATGCGCCCGCATCCCTCCGCCTCCATCATCTCGGCCTTCAGCAGATGGGTATGTCCGTGGACCAGGATGTCACCGTCCTGCAATGGCGGAAGGCGGTCCTGATTGTATACATGTCCGTGGGTGACATAGAAAGCCCTTCCGTCAAATACCAGAAGACCGTAGTCAGCCAGTATGGGGAACTCCAGAACCATCTGGTCCACCTCTGTGTCGCAGTTTCCCCTGATTGCATAAATCTGGTTTTTAAGGGGATTCAGCATAGCAATCACTTCCTTGGGCGCATACTCCCTGGGCAGGTCATTGCGGGGACCGTGATACAGGATGTCTCCCAGAATTACAAGCCGTCCAGCTCCTGATTGACTGTATATATCCAGCATCTTCCTGCAATAATATGCAGAACCATGTATATCAGATGCAAACATTATCTTCATGGGTCTGTCTCCTCTAAAATAGAATAATCACGTTTCTATTCTAAAGCCGAAAGCGGCCTTCTGTCAATGTATTTCCCCCTGTAATTCAACATTCCGCCCGCCAGGTCCACGGCATGATAACCCATCCTCCACAGGTCCCGGCAGACCACCATGCTCTTGGCCCCCCTGTCACAGTAAAATACAATGGTTCCATCCCTGCGGATTTCCCCCATCAGGTCCTGAAGCTCATCATAGGGAATGTTCACGCTTCCCCATATCCTGTCCTGTTCAAACATCCAGGGCTCCCTCAGGTCCACTAACTGGGCAATCTTCCCCTGCTCCAGCCATTCATCAAACTGTCTGTATGATATCATTGGAAATGTCGTCATTTCCCACTCACCTTCCCTTTCTGTCACGTTCTGTCCGGGCCGAAACCTGTCATTCGTGTCCTACTACCAATATATGCAGGCATTTCCATGGGGTGAGGACAAGAAAAAGCCCACTCCGCATCATGCGAAGCAGGCCCCTTCCATCATCTGTACTCAGTACGCTGCAGCTTTTTCGATATTAATAGTTGTTGTTCTGGCTGCTGTTGCGGCTGCTGTTCTGAGAGCTGTTCTGAGAACTGTTTCTGGAGCTGTTCTGAGAGCTGTTCTGAGAATTGTTCTGAGAACTGTTCTGAGAACTGTTCCTGGAACTGTTCTGGGAATTGTTCTGGGAATTGTTCTGAGAGCTGTTCTGGCTGTTATTCTGCTGGCTGCAGTTTCTTGAGCTGTTTTCCATGTCGTTGTTGAAGTTATTCTTATTGGACATCTTCAATACCTCCTAAAAACATTCTTATTTAGTTACAGCAATAGTATGGCAGAATTGCACCACTTTTATACGATAAAATAAAAAAAGGTTGCTTTTTTCCATAAAACCTGTCTTTCGGAGTTGAACTAAAAAAATGGTGCTAAGCCATGGGTTAGAACCTATGACTTAGCACTCTATTTATG
>NZ_JADNMD010000009.1:0-262041 GCF_015556325.1 Clostridium sp. 1001283B150225_161107_B6
GTCATTTCTAACTGTTATCCCCCAGTGTGAGGCAGGTTATCCACGCGTTACTCACCCGTCCGCCACTCAGTCAATCAAGATTCCATCCGAAAACTTCCTCTTAATTGCTTCGTTCGACTTGCATGTGTTAGGCACGCCGCCAGCGTTCATCCTGAGCCAGGATCAAACTCTCATGTTTAAAAGTTGATTCCAGGTTTCAGACTACTTAGCTTGGCTAGTTATCTTTAACCTTCATTACTTGGTTTTGTTCTGAATTTTCTCAAATCCAAAGGTCTAAACCAGACCTTTTGTTTTTAGAATTTTCAGGGTTTTACATACTGTCTAATCTTCAATTATCAAGGTTCTTTGTTGTCGGCTTGTTCAGCAGCAACTTTTATATCTTATCACAGTTGCAAGTGTTTGTCAACAACTTTTTTTATTTTTTTGATTTTTGTTTTCAGCCCGCAGGCCTTTTCCAATCATCAACCGCTGTTGTTTTTTTCTCCAGCGGGTATTAACTATACCACGACTGTCATTTATTGTCAACAACTTTTTAAAACTTTTTTTCATCTTTTTAGCAAAAGTGAAAAAAATAATCATTTGGAAAATGGAGCGGAGAAAGAGGGATTTGAACCCTCGCGCCGGTTTCCCGACCTACACCCTTAGCAGGGGCGCCTCTTCGGCCTCTTGAGTATTTCTCCGAATTGATATTTTCCATATGATTGCTTCTTTGGACATGCTTGCCCTCAGACGCATTGACCATTATACTAAATAGACTTTAGCTTGTCAAGCCATTTTGGGAGAGATTTTTATTTATTTCTTCCTGAATCCGGTCATGTACAAGATGTGCTATTTCTGAGGTTTTCATTCCCATATATTGATCAGGCAGGATTGGCTCCATATAGCGAACCTGTACTTCCTCCCTCTTTAATGAATTCATATCAAAGGGCCGGAAGGAATTAATCAGGGCTACGGGCACAATAGGGCACCCTGCTTTTACTGCACTCTTAAATGTACCGCTTTTGAAATCCAGTATCTCATTTCCCTTGCGGCTCCGGTGTCCTTCTGCAAATATGACAAAGTTGCGGCCTGCCTTTACCAGTCTGGTAACTTCAGTTATGATGCGCACCTGGTCTTTTATATCATCCCTGTCCATGGCAAGGCTTCTGGTAGCCCCCAGTACCTGCTTTACCAGAACCCAGTTGGACGCCTCCTTCTTTATTACAACGGACAGCGGCCTTGGGCATGTTGAAAACAGGGCAAGCATATCAAACAGCCCCTGATGGTTGGGAAACAGTATGAATCCATCCTGAGACGGAATGTGCTCTGTTCCCGAAGCCGTGACCGTAACCCTTCCCCTTTTGTTTATCCTTTTTACCATCTCCGATATATACCCATACTTCTCAGCGGCTGTCCTTGTGTCCTCCTCCCTGGCCATCCGGGCAATGGTGAAGAACCACACGGGAGCATGGAAAAGATTCATGAGTACCATATATATAATCCGCTTCATATCCCCTCACTACAGAGTACAAAATTCCTTTACTGCTGTTTCATATAGATTATTACCAAAAGCATCCGCCACCACCACCACCGGAAAATCCCGGATAGTCAGCCTGCGGACTGCCTCTGTGCCCAAATCCTCATATGCAACCAATTCAGAAGACAGGATACATTTGGACAGAATGGCTCCAGCACCTCCCACAGCGGCAAAATAAACAGCACCGCTGCGCACAATGGCATCCATGACCTCCTTACTTCTCTTTCCCTTTCCTATCATGGCTCCCATGCCCAAATCCAGCAGCCGGGGCGTATACTTATCCATGCGGCTGGCCGTGGTAGGACCGGCAGAGCCAATGGGCCTTCCCTCCCTGGCAGGGGACGGACCCATGTAATATATGATATTTCCGTCTATGTCAAACGGCAGTGTCTCCCCTCGGTCAAGCGCCTCATCCATCCGTTTATGGGCCGCATCCCTGGCCGTGTAAATGGTCCCTGTAAGATATACATAATCTCCTGCTTTTAAGGAAGCAGCTTCCTCTTTTGTCATTGGTACATTCATATGTCGGTTCATCAGAACAGGACTCCTTTCTCTATTTACAGTATTCGGCGGGCATGGCGGTTTACATGGCAGCATATGTTCACGGCAAGGGGAAGACCGGCAATATGGGTGGCAAAGGTCTCAACGTTCACGGCAAGGGCAGTAATCCTCCCTCCCAGTCCCCCCGGTCCTATGCCTGACTGGTTGATTCTGTTTAGCATATCTTCCTCCAGCTCCCTGACCCACTGCTTTGCGGGCTTATCCTCTATATTCCTGGTCAGGGCGTGTTTTGCCATCTCTGCACATTTTTCAAAGGTCCCCCCTATGCCCACTCCCACCACCATGGGCGGACAGGCATTGGGACCAGCGTCTCTCACAGCCTGTAGAATGGATGCCTTTACCCCTTCCAGGCCGTCTGCCGGTTTTAACATAAAAACCCGGCTCATATTCTCACTTCCAAATCCCTTGGGAGCCACTGTGATATCCATCTGTTCCCCGTCCACAATTTCATAATGAATCACAGCCGGCGTATTGTCCTTTGTATTCATCCGCTCTATGGGGTCCCCAACAACGGATTTGCGCAGATATCCCTGTTCATATCCCTGACGCACCCCCTCATTGACAGCATCTGCCAGCCTTCCCCCTGTTATATGTACATCCTGGCCTATTTTCATGAACACCACGGCCATACCGGTATCCTGACAGATGGGAATGCTGTCCTCTCCCGCGATTCTCAGATTCTCCTTGAGCTGTCCCAGAACCTGACGGCCCAGAGGGGACTCCTCCTCCTCCACTGCCTTTTCAAATACCTTCCTCATGTCCGGGGCCAGTCCATAATTGGCCTCCATACACATATCTCTTACTGCTTCTGTTATGGCTGCTGCAGATATCTCCCTCATTTCCTTTGCTCCTCCCATCCTTTTGCTATAATATCCTTAAATTCATCTTCCGGCATGGGCCTTCCGTAATAATACCCCTGAACACAGTCCACACCGAACTGCCTTAATATTTCTATCTGTTCCTCTTTTTCCACGCCTTCTGCCACGATTTTCTGTCCCATTGCATGGAATGTCTCTATCATGCTCCGCACGAATACCTGGACCTTGGTGTCCCCAGGCAGACGCACCAAAAGACTTCTGTCCAGTTTGATATACTCAAAGGGAAGAGACAGGGCGCAGGATATATTGGAGTATCCGGTGCCGAAATCATCCAGATAAAAACCAAAGCCTTCCCCTGTCATTTCCTCCATTATCATTCTCATATAATCCATATCCTGCAGCAGGACCCGTTCCGTAACCTCAATCTTCAGTTTATCCGGGCTAAGACCGGACCGTTTCAGACACGCATTGATTCTACCGGAAAGATTGCGGTCCTCAAACTGCTGCATGGAGAGATTGATGGAAATGGAATCTATTTGGCCGGACATATGTCCAAGAAGCATACAGACTTCCTCCAGCACAATCCAGCTCAGGTCGTCAATCAGACCTGTTTCTTCCGCCAGGGGTATGAATTCAGCCGGAGATACCGGTTCGCCGTCATAGTCCCTGAGGCGCAGCAGAGCTTCGGCTGATGAGAACCTGTTTGTTTTCAGGTTAAAAACAGGCTGGTACCATACCTTAAATCGCCTTTGCCGGATGGATGTCTCCATGATATCCAGAATCCGCTTTCTTCTGTTTAACTGCTCCAGCAGTTCTGCATCAAACCGCCTCATTCCTCCCGGCTCCCTTTTGGCATAATGGATGCCGGATTCCAGGTACTCCATGATTTGGGTGGCGCTCCATTCCTGGCCGTTGTATACCACATCTGTAAAATACGCCTGGATATAACTGCCCAGCTCTCCCAGCTCCCATTTGTCCTCAAAACGTTCCTGTATCCTTTTAAGGCTGCAAAGGGTCTCTTCTTCCGTGCCATAGGGAAGAAGCACTGCAAACTCCACATTTCCAAACCGGAATGCCTTTGCCCCCGGCAGAATATGGTCCAGCTCCCCGGCAATGCGGTATAAAAACTCATCCCCCTTTTTATAGCTGAATTTCTCATTAATCAGTGAGAACTGCTTCAGGCATACAAGCACCACCTGAAAATACTGCCTGCTGGCCATTCTAAGGGATATCTCCTCAAAAAAGCAGTTCCTGTTTCCGATAAAGGTAAGGCTGTCCACCTCGCTTCGCCTGGTCTGGAAGCTGATAAATATAACCATATTGACAATGGCCATGAACATGCCGTTTAACTGAAGGTCCTTATATATATGCTGGAACACAATACAGATAGCCGCAATCACGGGCATGGTGCGGATTAAGCGGACCACCGGCCTGCTGACACTGCGGCGGTTGCGCATATAGCACACCACCAGCATGAGCATCTCAATGGCCATAACCAGATAGCCAACCCTGTTTAATGGGCCCCTTCTGTATATCCGGTTTTCACCGAAGTAAAACAGCACGCCGCTTTTAAGGTTCCATAGTACGATTCCCAGAAATATAATATTTAGAATAAGTACAATGCCGCCTGCCATCCTCAGGCAATGCTTATTATATACATGCTCCAATGTGAGGGCGAACATATAGACTGCCATAACCGAACAGGTTAGTACGCATAAAATAAAATACAGGCTGTTAAACAGCACATTCATCCCCCGGGAAACCGTAAACGGATGTGTAACCATATGTACGCAGACAATATTCAAAAGTATGGTTGCAACAGAAATCCACAGGCATACCTGATAGATTTTCCGCCTGTTGCTGGACACCAGCCGCCGTTCGTAATGGTATAAAATGAGTATAATGTGAATAATAAGTCCTAATAACTCTGCTGCCAATGACCACATAACCATATTGTTCGGTTCTCCTCTTTTGTCCGTAACCAGGTAAGGGAACAGAAACGCAATAACTATTTCATAAAAAGGCTGTCGTGACTGACAGCCTTTTCATGGAACTGAATCTTAAACCGTTTCATCTGAATCTGTTTCTGCTTCGCTTTCTTCCTCAGAATCCCCGTTCTCTTCCTCGTAATACTCTTCATCGTATACATTGCTGTCCTTGGTAACACTTTCCCTTACCTTGGCTATACTTGCCACCTTGATGTCGGATTCCTGGTCAATGCTCATAAGCTTGACGCCGGAGGTGTTGCGCCCAATCACGGATATATCATCAACAGTCATGCGGATAATGATGCCCTCTGTTGTTATTATCATGATTTCCCTGCCGTCATTTACCAGCTTGGCCCCTACCAGATAGCCGGTCTTATCCGTACACTTATAGCAGATGACACCCTTTCCGCCCCTGTTCTGGGCACTGAATTCCGAAATCATGGTGCGCTTGCCCATACCGTTCTCGGAAACCACCAGAAGGCTGTCTCCCTGGCTCTGCATCTGCATTCCAATGACCTCATCGTCATCCTCAAACCGCATTCCGATGACGCCCATGGACACACGGCCGGTCACCCTTACATCTGTCTCATTGAAGCGGATACACATGCCCTTTCGTGTGACAAGAAGAATATCCTGGGTATTATCCGTTGCCTTTACCTCTATCAGCTCATCGCCGTCCCGGAGCACAATGGCCTGCAGACCGTTTTTGCGCACATGCTCATACTCCACCATAGGCGTCTTCTTGACCATGCCGTTCCTGGTAGCCATGAACAGATATTTGTCATCGTTGAATTCACGCATGGGAATGATGGCCGTAATCTTCTCCTCCGGCATCAGCTGCAGTAGGTTTATGATAGCCGTTCCCCTGGCCGTGCGCCCTGCTTCAGGTATCTCGTACGCCTTCAGACGGTATACCCGGCCGGTATTGGTAAAGAACATCATATAGTGATGGTTGGTGGTCATGAGCAGGTCCTCGATATAATCCTCCTCAATGGTCTGCATCCCCTTGATGCCCTTGCCTCCGCGGTTCTGGCTTCTGAAATTATCCACATCCATACGCTTGATGTACCCCAGATGGGTCATGGCAATGATGGTGTCCTCGTCCGGAATCAAATCCTCCATGGACATATCATCGTCATATCCAATGGCTGTGCGGCGGTCATCGCCGTATTTATCCGAGATAATCATAATTTCATCCCGGATAACAGTAAGCAGCTTCTTCTCATCTGCAAGAATAGCTTTTAACTCCTCAATCTTTGCCTGCAGTTCCCTGAATTCATTTTCCAGCTTCTCACGTTCCAACCCCGTAAGAGCGCGGAGCCTCATATCCACAATAGCCTGTGACTGGACATCGGAAAGTCCGAAGCGCTCCATCAACTGGTTCTTGGCGTCAGCCACATTGGCTGACCCGCGGATAATGCGGATAACCTCATCAATATGGTCCAGGGCAATTAGCAGACCCTTTAATATGTGGGCCCTTTCTTCCGCCTTGTTTAAATCATACTGTGTCCTTCTGGTAACGACCTCTTCCTGATGCTTTAAGTACTCCTCCAGCATCTGGTGCAGGTTCAGCACCCTTGGCTGGTTGTTAATCAAGGCCAGCATAATAACGCCGAAGGTATCCTGCAGCTGGGTATGCTTTAGCAGCTGGTTCAGGATTACATTGGCATTTACATCCCTGCGCAGCTCTATGTTTATACGCATGCCTTCACGGTTGGATTCATCTCCGATATAGGTGATGCCGTCAATTTTCTTTTCCTTGACCAAATCTGCGATTTTCTCAATGAGACGGGCCTTGTTTACCATGTAGGGAAGTTCCGTCACAATGATTCTGGACTTTCCGTTGGCCATGGTTTCTATGTTGGTCACTGCGCGCACCTTTATTTTGGCGCGGCCTGTTCGGTAGGCTTCCTCAATTCCCCTTCTTCCCAGAATGGTGGCTCCGGTGGGGAAGTCAGGCCCCTTCACTATCTCCATGATTTCTTCCAGGGAGGTTTCCCGGTCCTCCTCCACCCTGTTATCAATCATCTTCACCACTGCTCCGATGATTTCCCTCAGGTTGTGGGGCGGTATATTGGTGGCCATACCAACGGCAATACCGGATGTACCGTTCACCAGAAGGTTGGGGTATCTGGAAGGAAGTACAAGGGGTTCTCTCTCTGTCTCATCAAAGTTGGGTACGAAGTCCACGGTATCTTTATTGATATCTGCCAGCATTTCCATGGAAATCTTACTTAAGCGGGCCTCTGTGTAACGCATGGCTGCAGCGCCGTCTCCGTCCACAGAACCAAAGTTTCCGTGTCCGTCCACCAGAGGATATCGGGTGGACCACTCCTGCGCCATGTTAACCAGCGCGCCGTAAATGGAGCTGTCTCCATGGGGATGGTACTTACCCATTGTATCACCGACGATACGGGCGCACTTACGATGAGGCTTATCCGGACCGTTATTCAGCTCAATCATGGAATAAAGCACACGCCTCTGTACGGGCTTAAGACCGTCCCTGACATCAGGCAGGGCCCTGGCGCTGATAACACTCATGGCATAGTCGATATAGGACTGTTCCATGGTTTTTTTAAGGTCTACTTCATGAACCTTGTCAAATACATTTGGTTCCATATTCAATCTCCTTTATGTTTGCAGTCTAAAATCAGATATCTAAGTTCTTCACCTTTTTTGCATTGGCCTCAATGAATTCCCTTCTTGGCTCTACCTGGTCGCCCATAAGGGTGGTGAAGGTCAAATCTACTTCTGACGTGGTTTCCTCGTCCATGGTGACACGCAGAAGAATCCTGCGTTCCGGGTCCATGGTTGTCTCCCACAGCTGCTCCGCATCCATCTCTCCCAGACCTTTGTAACGCTGGATTTTATTACTGTTGTCCCGGCCAATCTCCATGAGGATGGAATTCAGCTCCTCATCGCTGTACGCATACCACACCCTCTTGTTCTTCTCCACCTTATAAAGCGGCGGCTGGGCCAGGTATACATATCCCTGCTTAATCAGTTCCGGCATGAATCTGTAAATAAATGTCAGAAGAAGGGTGCTGATATGAGCGCCGTCCACATCGGCATCCGTCATGATGATGATTTTGTGGTAGCGCAGCCTGGATATATCGAAATCATCATGGATACCTGTTCCAAATGCAGTTATCATGGCCTTGATTTCAGCATTGCCGTAGATACGGTCCATCCTGGCCTTCTCCACGTTAAGAATCTTACCGCGCAGGGGAAGGATGGCCTGGGTTGCACGGGAACGGGCTGTCTTCGCAGAACCGCCGGCGGAATCACCCTCTACAATGTAAATCTCGCAGTTTTCCGGATTTTTGTCAGAACAGTCAGCCAGCTTTCCCGGAAGGGCCATGCCGTCAAGAGCGGATTTACGGCGAGTCAAATCCCTGGCCTTCCTGGCAGCTGCCCTGGCCCTCTGTGCCAGTATGGATTTCTCGCACATGGACTTGGCCACAGCCGGATTCTGCTCCAGGAAATAGGTCAGCTGCTCACTGACAATATTGTCCACTGCCGCACGGGCCTCGCTGTTGCCCAGCTTCTGTTTTGTCTGCCCCTCAAACTGGGGATCCTCGATTTTAACACTGATGATGGCTGTCAGGCCCTCGCGTATATCCTCACCGGACAGGTTATCCTCGCTGTCCTTTAGGAGCTTGTTTTCCCTGGCATAATCGTTGAAGGTCTTGGTCAGGGCGTTCTTGAAACCGGTGAGATGGGTGCCGCCCTCAGGCGTATTGATGTTGTTAACAAATGTATAGATATTCTCTGTATAGGAATCATTGTGCTGCATGGATACTTCCACATACACGCCTTCCTTGGTTCCCTCGCAGTAAATAACCTGCTCGTAAAGAGGTGTCTTGCCCTTATTCAGGTATGTGACGAATTCCTTGATACCGCCCTCATAGTGGAATGTCTTTTCCTTCTTTTCTTCCCTGTCGTCCTTAAGGGTAATCCTCAGGTTCTTGGTCAGGAACGCAGTTTCCCTGAGCCGGATTTTCAGCGTGTCGTAATCATAGACCGTTTCCTCGAATATCTCCTTGTCAGGCAGGAATGTAACCTTGGTTCCATGCTGTTCCGGTCCGCATTTTCCCACAATTTTTAAGGGGTATGTTACCTTTCCCCTCTCGTAACGCTGCTGGTAAATATTTCCATCTTTATATACCTGCACCTCCAGCCATTCAGACAAAGCATTGACAACGGAAGCACCAACGCCATGAAGACCGCCGGACACCTTATATCCGCCGTTGCCGAACTTACCGCCTGCATGGAGGATGGTGAATACAACTTCCACGGCAGGAAGTCCCGCCTTTTTCTGGATATCTACCGGAATACCGCGGCCGTCGTCCACCACTGTGATGGAATTGTCCTCGTTGATGGTCACATCGATGGAATCACAATATCCCGCCAATGCTTCATCTACCGCATTATCTACAATCTCATACACCAGATGATGGAGACCTCTGGCTGATGTGCTGCCTATATACATACCAGGCCGCTTTCTGACCGCCTCCAGTCCTTCCAAAATCTGAATCTGGTCTGCTCCGTATTGCTCTCCCATGTTATATAATCATCCTTTCTTTCTAGTACGGCATTAATTCTCGTTGATGACAGTCCCGTCAATTACCTTGAATACCTTATCTATCTGGAACCTGTTGTTGACAAAATCGTCCAGACCCGTGCAGGTAATCATGGTCTGTATATGTTTGATGGCCGACAGCAGATGGTTCTGCCTGCTGCTGTCAAGCTCTGATAACACATCATCTAATAGCAGGATTGGGTCGTCATGGCTTAATTGCTTGACCAGCTGAAGCTCTGACAGCTTAAGTGACAGGGCTGCTGTGCGCTGCTGACCCTGGGATCCGAACCTGCGTATATCAATACCATTAACAATAAAGCTAATGTCGTCCCTGTGAGGTCCCGACAATGTGGTCTTCTGTTTCATGTCCTGGGCACGGTTCCTCTTAAGGACATCCTCCATCTGGTCCTCCTGGGTGTAGGGTTCATAGGAAATGGATATATCCTCCCTGTCCCCTGTCAGACTCAGGTGGATGGCGTGCATGATTTCATTCAGCTGCTTAATAAATTCCCTTCGGAACTTAATTACCTCACGCCCGTAATTTACCAGCTGCATATCCCAGACATCCAGGGTTTCCTCGTATTCAGGCCTGAAAAACAGTTCCTTTAACAGCTTGTTCCGCTGAAGAAGGACCTTGTTGTACTGCACAAGGGAATGGACATAGAGTTTATTCAGCTGGCACAGTTCCATGTCAATGAACCGTCTCCTCTCAGAAGGCCCGTTTTTTATAATATTCAAATCCTCCGGCGAGAAGAATACCACATTGGCAATGCCGAACAGCTCGCTGGCCCTGCGTATGGGAACCCCATTGATGGCAATGCCCTTTGGCTTGTTCTTTTTCAGATGCATGTCAATGCGGTAAGGTACATTGTTTTTCCTTATCTGCAATTTAATATGGGATTCATCCTGATTGAACCGGATGATATCCCTGTCCTTGGCGCTTTTATGTGATTTGGACGTGCAGCACACATACACTGCCTCCAGGATATTGGTTTTTCCCTGGGCATTATCCCCATAGAGTATATTGGTTCCCTGATTAAACTCCATATGTAGTTCATTGTAGTTGCGGTAATTTTTCAGTTCTATGGATTCAATAATCATGGATTTCCCTACCAGTCTGTTACTTAGTGATTTTAATGGTTTCACCGTTATAGGTGACCACATCGCCGTCCACCAGTTTTTTCCCGCGCTGATGAGCAGTCTCGCCGTTTACCGATACAAGGCCGTCCTCAATAGCATACTTGGCATCTACGCCTGATTCCGCCAGGCCAGCCGCCTTCAGCGCCTGGCCCAGCTTGATATAGTCTTCCCTCAGTTTTATTATTTCCATACTTTTCCTCTCTTAGACATCCTGCTAGACAGTAGCAGCATTAAAATTAACAGGAAGAATCAGATAAATATAATTTTCCTCCTCGTCCTTGATAAAGCATGGGGACTTTGGATTCATCATATAAATATTGATTTCCTCGTCATCAATGACACGCAGTGCATCGATGAGGAACTTGGGATTGAATCCAATCATGATGTCCTTACCGGTTTTGTGAATCATCAAATCTGCGTTCATGGATCCAAAACTGGAGTTCAGCTTCAGTTCCATGGAATTATCGCCAATATTGATAATCAGCGGTTTCTTGTCGTTTTCGCGTATCAGGATTGTGGCGCGCTCAATACAGTCCAGGAATTCCTTCTTGTTTACCGATACCTTTGTCTCATAATCACTGGAAAGCATCTGGCTGATTCTGAAATATTCCCCTTCAATCAAACGGGACACAACGATTGTATTGTCAAATTCAAAAAGGATGTGGTTGGTGCTGAAGTAAATCAGAACCTCTTTCTCATTGTCGCCGCCCAAAATTTTGCTGACCTCGCTTAAGGTCTTACCCGGTACAATAACCTTGGTGTCCTCATAGTGGTCCTTTAAGCGGACCTTACGGATGGAGATTCTGTGTCCGTCTAGGGACACCACCTTCAGCTGGTTTTCATTGACCTCAAACAGCTCTCCAGCCATCATCTTATTGCTGTCGTTAGGTGAAATGGAGAATATGGTCTGCTGGATGACCTCCTTTAAGGTAAACTGGGACAGGCAGATATATTTATCCTTTTCTATATAGGGAAGATAGGCAAACTCTTCTCCGTCGCGTCCCTGGATATTAAATACAGAGTTCTCACAGCGTATGGTGGTGTTGAACTTATCATCTGATTCAATGGTAACGGATGCATTTTCACTGGAAAGCCTTCTGGTGATTTCAGAGAAAAGCTTTGCATCCAGTGCAATCTTTCCGTGTTCCAGTATGTCTCCCTCAACCCTTGTCTCAATTCCCAGCTCCATATCATTGCCTGTAAGCTTGATTTCGTTTGTACTGGCGTCAATGAGTATGCATTCCAGAATGGACATGGTGGTCTTGGAAGGTACTGCTTTCATTACAATATTAATTCCATTAACAATGGCGTCTTTTTGAAATCTTAACTTCATAATGTTGATAACTTCCTTTCAGAGTAATTGTGTGCCCGGTGTGTCATCTGTGAGTGAAGATATAGATAATTTTCGTAGAAACCGTAGTAGGGGCTGTGGGTTTGTGCAAAACTGTCTGAAGCCCTTGATAATTAAGGACAAGTACCTGTGGAACGGGCTGTGGAAACCATCCACTTTTCTCAGGGAAAACTTAAAGTTTATCCACAGATGGTTAAAAGTCATTCACAGGTCCTTCAGAAACGATCAGTTATCAACAGCCCGTCCACATGGATTCCACTTCCTATTGTGGATTAATCTTCTTTTTCAATATCTCTATGGTATTCCTTAAAGTATCGTCCTTTGCCATGTCCCCGGTAATCTTTTCAGCGCCGTGTATGATGGTGGTATGGTCCCTTCCTCCAAGATACCGTCCAATGGTCTGGAGTGGGGTGGCCGTCATATCCCTGCACAGGTACATGACAATCTGCCTTGGGTATACGATTTCCTTATTGCGTTTCTGGGATGAAATATCCAGTGGGGTCAGACCAAAGTGGTCGGAAACGACCTGGATTATCAGGTCAGGTGTCACTTCCCTCTGGGCATTGGGGGAAATGATGTCCTTTAAGGCTTCCTCGGCCAGCTCCAGGGTGATGTCGCATTTGTTGAGCCTTGATAATGCAACAATTTTTGTCAGGGCTCCCTCCAGCTCACGGATGTTGGATTTAATATTGGTAGCGATGTATTTGATTACCTCGTTATCTATATTATATCCCTCCATCTCCTCCTTTTTGCGCAGGATTGCCATTCTTGTCTCATAATCAGGAGATTGGATGTCCACGGTCAGGCCCCATTCGAAACGGGAGCGGAGCCGTTCTTCCAGTGTCTCAATTTCTTTTGGCGGCTTATCTGAGGATATGATAATCTGCTTCTTTGATTCATATAATGTGTTGAAGGTATGGAAAAATTCCTCCTGGGTGCTTTCCTTACCTATGATGAACTGGATATCGTCAATGAGCAGGACATCGTTGTTCCTGTATTTTTCCCTGAATTCCGTGGTGGTTATGTTGTTCTTATTACGGATGGCGTCAATCAGCTCATTGGTAAAGGTCTCAGAGGTGACGTACAATATCTTGGATTTGGCGTTGTTCTTTAATATGAAGTGGGCGATGGCATGCATCAGATGGGTTTTGCCAAGTCCCACGCCTCCGTAAATAAAAAGAGGGTTGTAAATCTCACCTGGGGATTCAGCCACAGCCAGGGCGGCAGCATGGGCCAGGTTGTTATTTCCGCCTACAACAAAGGTATCAAAGGTATACTTGGGATTTAAGTTCGCGCTCTGTATGACATCGGGACTCACTAAAGCCTTGTTGTTCTTAATCAGCTGGGGTGAGGACGGTTCCTCCGCCTCCTCGATTTGCTCCTTAACTTTGAAATCCACCTCGCATTCCTTTTCAAGGAATTCCGAGATGGTTACCTTTAATAAAAATCCATATTTTTTGTTTACATATTGTAAAAAGGTCTGTTCGGGAACAATGATGGTTACTTTGTTGTCTTTAAAAGAGTGCGGCTTTAAGGGTTCCAGCCAGGTACTGTAGGAGATATTGGATATTTCGTGTTCTTCTTTTAAAGTAAGTAAGATTTTGTCCCAGTTTTCTTTGATTTTTTCGATCATTTTTTGTCTCCTAAAACTGTATTGCAGAATTGCCCAATCTAAATCTATTGTATACTAAAGTAAAAATTTTTTCAATGACAAGTGTAAAATATTGTGGATAACTTTGTGTATTGAGGGTGGAAGATCTGTGTAAGCCCTGTGGACAGGCCATTTGTCCACAAAAATCGTGAAAAAGCTAACCGGAGTTTTACACATGGTGGAAATACTAATAAATTCTGGTTTTTTTAGATAGGCCTGGGGAAAAAACAGTGAGTATCCCATACTTATCCACAACTTATCCACATTTTGTGGATAATGTTATGTAAATCTGGGGGCTAATGTGAAAATGTCCTTGCATAGAAAGGGAAACATGAACCTGAAACATTGACGCTGAGGTCTTTTTTACTTATAATTACGTTGTAGCATTGCATTGTATCTTTTTCATAAGAACAGTAGCAGGAGGAAAAAATGAATACTTTAACCAAAACCCGTGACCTGGTATTGGCGGCAGTTATTGCAGCCATTATCGTAATCATGGCCTTTGTGCCATTCTTAGGGTATATTCCGCTTGGATTCATGAATGCGACCACCGTTCATATCCCCGTGATTATCGGAGCCATTATACTGGGACCGAAATATGGGGCCTTTCTGGGGTTGACATTCGGCCTGACCAGTTTGTGGAAGAATACCTTTATGCCAAATCCCACATCCTTTGTGTTTTCGCCCTTTGTTACCATGGGGCAGTTTCACGGAAATTTGGGAAGTCTGTTCATCTGCCTGGTCCCGAGAATACTGATTGGGGTCGTGGCCTATTATGTGTACCGTATGTTCATACGGATGCTTGGGAACAAGAGGAATAAGCAGGGGACCGCATTGTTTGCGGCAGGCGTGGCCGGATCCCTGACCAATACCCTTCTTGTTATGAATCTTATCTATCTTTTGTTTGGGGATAAGTATGCATCCGCAGCCAGCTGGACAGCCAAGTGGGTATACGGGGTAATCCTGGGCATCATCGGTATGCAGGGAGTGCCTGAGGCCCTGGTGGCCGGAATCATTGTGACGGCTGTGGCCGGAATTCTGCTGAAGATAACATCTGGCAGCAGGCCATAGGCTGGTGGCCGGCAGGAATTCACACTAAATATAGTAATGTAGTTTTGCAATGCACACATTTTGTTGGGACAGCCCCTGAGGCTGTCCTTTTTTGCTGTTTTTTTGTTGATTTTTTGAGAAAATCCGCTTGACGAAGGCGGATTTCTTCTATATAATTGAGAAGATGTTTAATTATACTAGTCTAAATGTGTGTTTTCACATTGCCACATAATTTTGATAGGAGGTGCCCGGATATGAAGATGACATTTCAGCCTAAGAAGAGACAGAGAGCGAAAGTTCATGGCTTTAGAGCAAGAATGAAGACTACAGGCGGTAGAAAAGTTATTGCTGCCAGAAGAGCTAAAGGTAGAGCAAGATTATCTGCTTAATTGTTTCAAGCTTAAAGCAAAAGAACTACGGGCCACAGCAACATGTGGCCTTTTCTTTTCTTACCTTCCCGGATAACGGGAAGTGTTTTGACAACCTGATTGTAAGGAGTTTCGGATGAAACGATTTCCTTCCGTTAAGAAGAACAGTGAGTTCCAGGTGATTTACAGGAATGGAACTTCCTATGCAAACAGACTGCTGGTGATGTATATTATGGAAAACGGGGAAGATGAAAACCGCATTGGCATTTCTGTGAGCAAAAAAGTGGGCAACAGTGTTGTCCGCCATCATATAACAAGGCTTTTAAGAGAGATTTTCCGTTTAAACAATAATAGGATAAAGACTGGGTTAAACATCATCCTGGTAGCAAGAGTTGCTGCCGGACAATCGGATTACAAACATTTGGAGGGTGCTTACCTGCACCTGTGCGGACTGCATCACATTTTAAAAGAATCGAAGTGAAGTGATTATGGCAAGATATCTGATTTTGTTGGTAAGAGGATACCAGAAGTTTCTGTCGCCTCTTAAAGTAAGAACTCACTGCATTTACACACCTACATGCTCTCAATACGCCATTGAAGCATTACAGAAGTATGGTGCGTTAAAAGGTACATGGTTGGCCTGCAAGAGGATACTCCGGTGTCACCCATTTGCAGAAGGCGGTTATGATCCAGTTCCGTAAATCAAAGGAGGTAGCGTATTGAACAGTATAGCTGGCGCAGTAGTATTGACAAAAACAGGAGGTATTCTTGGGCCAATAGCTGATATCCTGGGGTGGATTATGGACCTGTTGTTCCGTTTTACCAGTACCTTCGGGATATTAAATATTGGTTTATGTATCATTTTATTTACCCTTGTAACCAAGGTGCTGATGATACCTCTTACCATCAAGCAGCAGAAATCATCGAAACTCATGGCGGTTATGCAGCCTGAGATAACGGCCATCCAGAAAAAGTACAAGGGCAAGGAAAATGACCAGAAGTACGCCATGATGATGCAGACTGAAATCAAGGCGGTTTATGAGAAGTACGGCACATCCATGACAGGCGGGTGCCTCCCTCTTCTGATTCAGATGCCTATTATTTTCGCATTGTACCGCGTTATCTACAATATTCCTGCATATGTACAGTCCGTAAGGGGATATTATGAAGCAGTGGTAAGCAAGCTTCCCAGCGGATATGAGTCGGCTCAGGCATTTACGGACCTGGCACAGGCCCACAAAATGGTGGGTGAGAGATTTGACTATACCAATGTAAACACAGTCATTGATTTATTATATAAGCTTACAGGGCAGCAGTGGGATTCTCTGGTCAATGCCTTTTCCTCCGTGGGACAGGCTGTTACGGAGACAGGCGTAAGAGTGGTGGATGCCATTGAGAACATGCAGAATTTCTTTGGCCTGAATATTGCATACACGCCGCTGCAGGTTATCATGAATTATTTTAATAAGGTAGACGACACCACCCTGATGACTGCATTCGCTGCACTGTGTATTCCGCTGCTGGCCGGCTTAAGCCAGTGGTACAGCACCAAGCTGATGACAGCCAACCAGCCCCAGCAGTCTGAAGAGGCTCCTGGCGCCAATATGATGAAGAGCATGAATGTGACCATGCCTTTGATGTCCGTATTCTTCTGTTTCTCATTTGCATCCGGTATCGGACTTTACTGGGTTGCACAGAGTGTGTTCACCATCATCCAGCAGGTGGGAATCAATTCTTACCTTAATAAGGTTAATATTGACGACCTGGTTCAGAAGAACATTGAAAAAACCAACAAGAAGCGCGCAAAGAAAGGCCTTCCTCCTACAAAAGTGGGCAATGTAGATGAGATGCTCAAGAAGATTGAGGCAAAGGAAGAAAAGGCAGAACAGGCCCAGATGGCTAAGATTGCTAAGACAAAGACCATTGTTGAGGAGTCTACCAAGTACTATAATGATAATGCCAAGCCCGGAAGTCTGGCGGCTAAGGCTAACATGGTTTCCAAGTATAATGAGAAGCATGAGAAGGGTAAAAAGTAGGAGGGTTTTGTATGGATATGATTACAGTTACTGCCAAGACAGTGGACGAAGCAGTTACAAAGGCGTTAATCGAACTTGAAACCACCAGCGACAAACTGGAATATGAGGTAGTTGATAAAGGAAGTACAGGATTCCTTGGTATCGGCGCAAAACCTGCCATTATTCGTGCTAAGAAAAAAGAGTCCGTTGAGGATAAGGCAATGGATTTCCTGTCCCAGATTTTTGGGGCAATGAATATGCAAGTGAACATTACGGCTGCATATAACCAGGAGGAGCAGGAACTGTCCTTAAACCTGGAAGGCGAGGACATGGGCATCCTTATTGGCAAGAGAGGCCAGACCCTGGATTCTCTTCAGTATCTGGTAAGCCTTATTGTGAACAAGGGAACGGAAGGATATCTCAGGGTTAAACTGGACACTGAGAATTACCGTGAGAGAAGGAAGGAAACCCTGGAGACCCTGGCTAAGAATATTGCTTATAAGGTTAAGAGGACCAAGAGGCCGGTGTCTCTTGAACCTATGAATCCTTATGAGAGAAGAATCATTCATGCTGCCCTTCAGAATGATAAATATGTGACCACCAGAAGCGAGGGGGAAGAACCGTTCCGCCATGTGGTGATTGCACTTAAGAAGGAAGCTTCCGGCGGTGAGAGAAAGGGACGTTACGACAGAAATAAGGGCGGACGTTATGACCGCTCTGAGCGTTCCGACCGTTCCGGAGGTTACAGGAGCAACCGCCGGAACAATGGAAATGGTTCATCACAGACATCTGTTGATGCGTCTGCTGAGACAGCTGCCGGTGAAGAGGAATAAGCCTGTCCAACCATGATTGGATGCAGGTGGTAATGAAACAGGTTAAGAGGCTGTTGCTGAAGCGACGGCCTTTTTGCTCTATTGTGAGGAGAGCCTATGAAGACAGATACGATTGCGGCCATAGCCACAGGCATGAGCAACTCAGGAATCGGAATTGTGCGAATCAGCGGTGAGGAAGCATTTTTTATTATTGATTCCATTTTCCGGAACAAAAAAGGGGAGAGGGTAAGGCTGAGCCTATCCCGGTCCCATACCGTCCATTACGGGTATATATATGACGGGGATGATAAGGTGGATGAGGCCCTGGTCATTATCATGAAGGGACCCCACAGCTATACGGCTGAGGATACGGTGGAGATTGACTGCCATGGGGGCGTCCTGATGGTCAGAAGGATTCTGGAAACCGTCCTTCATGCGGGCGCCAGGACAGCTGATCCGGGAGAGTTTACCAAGAGGGCTTTCCTGAACGGCAGGCTGGATTTGTCCCAGGCCGAGGCAGTTGCAGATGTAATTCATGCAACCAATGAATATGCGCTTAAAAGCTCTGTGAGCCAGCTGAGCGGTTCAGTGTCAAATAAGATTAAGGAGCTGCGCAGCCGGATTCTGTATCAGATTGCGTTTATCGAATCAGCCCTGGATGACCCGGAACATATATCCCTGGACGGATATGGGAAAC
Source organism: Clostridium sp. 1001283B150225_161107_B6 (assembly GCF_015556325.1). NCBI lineage: Bacteria > Bacillati > Bacillota > Clostridia > Eubacteriales > Clostridiaceae > Clostridium > Clostridium sp. 1001283B150225_161107_B6. The sequence continues at coordinate 18,550 of NZ_JADNMD010000009.1, forward strand.
AGCTGATGGATTCCCTGGAACCCATGATAGGGGAAGTGAGAAAGCTGCTTCTGTCGGCGGATGACGGCAGGGTCATGTCTGAGGGAATAAAGACAGTCATACTGGGCAAGCCCAATGCAGGCAAATCCTCCCTCATGAATGTGCTTTTAGGGGAGGAGAGGGCTATTGTCACGGAGATTGCAGGTACTACCAGGGATACTCTGGAGGAGCATATATATCTTCAGGGAATCAGTCTTAATGTGGTGGATACGGCCGGAATCAGGGATACAGAGGACGTGGTGGAGAAAATAGGTGTGGACCGGGCGTTAAAGGCAGCCAGGGATGCTGATTTGATTATTTACGTGGTGGATGGTTCCAGGCCCCTGGATGAAAGCGACAGGGAAATCATGAATTTCATCCAGGGCAGGAAATCCATTGTGCTGCTGAATAAATCGGATTTGGATTTGGAAGTGGGCACAGAGGAACTGGAACAGCTCTGCGGCCATAAGGTGATTCCCGTATCAGCAAAGGAAGAACAGGGTATCGAACTTCTGGAGCAGGAAATCAAGAAGCTGTTTTATCACGGTGAGCTGTCTTTCAATGACCAGGTTTATATTACCAATGCGCGCCACAAGGAGGCTTTGGAGCAGTGCCTTGAGAGCCTTAACATGGTAAAGGGAAGCGTTGAGGACAACATGCCGGAGGATTTTTATTCCATTGACCTGATGAATGCCTATGAACAGCTGGGATTCATTATCGGGGAGGCAGTGGACGATGATGTTGTAAATGAGATATTTGCAAAATTCTGTATGGGTAAATAGGGGAGCTTGTGTCAGGGACTGAAATTTGTTACCAATTAAATTTGACTCATGGATATGGAAGAGGAACGTGGAATGATGCCTTATTTAGAAGAAACATACGATGTGGTGATTGTGGGCGCGGGCCATGCAGGATGCGAGGCAGCTCTGGCCAGTGCCAGACTGGGCATGGAAACCATTATGTTTACGGTCAGCGTGGACAGCATAGCGCTGATGCCCTGTAATCCCAACATAGGTGGAAGCTCCAAGGGCCATCTGGTCAGGGAGCTGGATGCATTGGGGGGAGAGATGGGAAAGAACATTGACAGGACCTTCATACAGTCCAAGATGCTCAATGAATCCAAGGGACCGGCTGTCCATTCCCTGCGCGCCCAGGCTGATAAGCAGGATTACAGCAGGCATATGAGAAAGACCCTGGAAAATACAGACCATCTTACCATACGTCAGGCGGAAGTGTCCGAAATCATGGTGGAGCAAGGAGCAGTCAGCGGTGTAAAAACGTTTTCTGGCGCTGTGTATCATGCCAAGGCTGTGATACTGTGTACAGGAACATATCTGAAAGCCAGGTGTATTTATGGGGATGTGAGCAATCCTACAGGGCCTAACGGCCTTCAGGCAGCTAATCATCTCACGGAATCCCTGAAGGCAAACGGGATTGAGATGTTCCGGTTTAAGACAGGGACCCCGGCCAGAGTGGATAAGAAGAGTATTGATTTTTCCAGGATGGAGGAGCAGCTGGGAGATTCCAGGGTGGTGCCATTTTCCTTTTCAACGAATCCGGATGATATACAGAAGGAGCAGGTTTCTTGCTGGCTGACCTATACCAATGATGACACACACCGCATTATCAGGGAAAATCTGGACCGTTCGCCTCTGTTCTCAGGTGCTATCGAAGGAACCGGGCCAAGGTATTGTCCTTCTATTGAGGATAAGGTGGTTAAATTTCCGGATAAGAACCGACATCAGGTTTTTGTGGAGCCGGAGGGACTTTATACCAATGAGATGTATCTGGGAGGTATGAGCAGTTCTCTGCCTGAGGATGTACAGTATGCAATGTACCGTACAGTTCCCGGCCTTGAAAAAGTAAAGATAGTGCGGAATGCCTATGCCATTGAATATGACTGCATCAACGCCCTGCAGCTTAAGCCGACCCTGGAGTTTAAGAAGATTTCCGGTTTGTTTGCAGGCGGACAGTTTAATGGCAGCTCAGGGTATGAGGAGGCTGCTGTCCAGGGGTTCATGGCCGGCGTGAATGCGGTGAGGAAGATACAGGGGCGTGAAGCCGTTGTACTGGACCGGTCACAGGCATATATAGGCGTTCTTATTGATGACCTGGTTACAAAGGAGAATCACGAACCCTACCGAATGATGACTTCCAGGGCAGAATACAGACTTTTGCTGCGCCAGGATAATGCGGATATCAGGCTCAGAAAAATAGGCTATGACATTGGTCTGGTAAGCCATGAGGAGTATGAACATCTTTTAAAGAAGATGGATGATATACAGTCAGAGATAAAACGGCTGGAAAAGACTGTGATAGGTGTGAATGACCAGGTTCAGGCGTATTTGGAAAAGTATGGAAGCACGTTATTGAAATCCGGAATTACGCTGGCAGAGTTGGTGAAGAGACCGGAATTGGATTACGATAAACTGGCGGAACTGGATAAAGACAGACCGCTGCTTCCTGATGATGTGAGGGAACAGGTTAATATTGAGATTAAATATGAGGGGTATATAAAGCGCCAGATGCAGCAGGTTGCTCAGTTTAAAAAGCTGGAGAATAAGAAGCTGCCTGAGGACTTTGACTATTCGGAAGTCAACAGTCTCCGCAGGGAGGCTGTCCAGAAGCTGAATAAGGTGCAGCCGGCCACCATTGGACAGGCGTCCCGTATATCCGGCGTATCACCGGCAGACATATCTGTCCTGCTGGTGCATTTTACGAGAAAGCAGTGAGAGGATCCGATATGACAGATACATTTAGACAGCGGATGGACCGGGAGTCAGGACTCCTGGGCATAAGGTTAAGTGAGAAACAGATCGAGCAGTTTTTTACTTATTATGAAATGCTGGTGGAAAAAAATAAGGTGATGAACCTGACAGCTATAACAGATGAACCGGATGTGGTGTCCAAACATTTTAGTGACAGCTTGTCACTGTTTAGAGTGCTGAAGATAGGGGAAATGGACAGGGCATTTGGTTGCGGCAGAGATAGCGGTGTCTTAAGTGATTGTAACAGCAATGATGGTCCTGTCTATGATAAGGGTATGCTGGATGGAAAATCTGTTATAGATGTGGGCACAGGCGCTGGCTTTCCCGGAATACCACTTAAGATAGCATTTCCGGGAATAAAGCTTACATTGCTTGATTCCCTGAATAAGAGGGTCAAATTTTTAGAGGAAGTCTGTAACCAACTGGGCTTAAGGAACGTGGAATTTGTTCATGGGAGAGCTGAGGATATTGGGAGGCAGACAGAGCACAGAGAAATATATGATTGGTGCGTGTCCAGGGCTGTTGCTAATTTGGCTTCCTTGTCTGAGTATTGTATGCCTTTTGTGAAAATTGGTGGTTTTTTTGTTCCTTATAAGTCCGGAGAGATAGAAGAGGAATTGAAATCCGCAGGTAAAGCTATTGGTATATTGGGGGGAGAGCTTGAATTTGTAGATAAATTTATGCTGCCCGGTACAGATGCCTCCAGGTCTTTGGTAGTCATTAAGAAGGTAAAAGGGATTTCTAAGAAGTATCCGAGAAAAGCAGGTATGCCGACTAAGGAGCCGTTGGGGTAGAGTTTAATTAATGTATGTTAAAGAGAGATTGGTACTGTAGGAGGGAATGTTTCACGTGAAACATTCCTTTTTTTTGCGGATTGTATTGGAATAAACTTATAGATGGAATTGAGAGATAAATAAAAGAAATAAATTGAGAGGAAGGAGATTTTCAGGTAGAAGCAATGAATATATAAATATATGAATAAGCTAAGGATGTAATGGAAGATTAGGTATAGACTGAAAAAGATTGAGATAAGAATTGAGATAGGTACTGAGATAAGAGCTGAGATAAGAAATGAGATAAGAAATAAGATAAGAAGTGAGATAAGATGAGAGGTAAAAACTCAAATTTTAGCAATAAACTATTTTAATATGCTCGAATAGAAAATAAGTATATAGGAGTATAGATATATATAGAAATAAATGGAACTAGAAATGAAAATAGAAATTAGGATATCAATTAATATATAAGTCAATCTATGTATATAGGCTGTTGACAGTTGAGGTTGAAATAATTAGATGTCAGATAGATGTATATATAGATATATAACGAATGGGACAAGCTGAAGATATAAATATAGGTTTAGATATAATAATATAAAAAGTTATATGAAGAATTAATTCAAGATTATTAAGCGTTTGTATATATAATGAAACAAGAGTTTAATCATGATTTAACGAAAGCAAATAATAAAACTATAGATAAAAGCATTGTAATTATATAATTAAATAATAAATGTAACACTTTTATAGTTATAAAAATAAGAAGGTACAATATCAGTGATACCTTCTTATTTTACTCATATGCAAGATAAATAAAGAATATAAAATAGAAATATTTTATCTGACAAAGATAGTAATGCAGGTCCTTAAAATGGCAGATTAAAAGACTATGCTATAATTTTAAGATTAATCTGCCACTTCACGCATCATTTGTATTTCATGTGCATAGCCATCTAAATCATTGGGTGTCTCCAAATAAAAAGGAAGATGTTTCAGCTCCGGATGTGTGACAATCCGTTTAAAAGTGTCCAGTCCAATATACCCCTCACCTAGCTTTGCATGTCTGTCTTTGTGTGCGCCCAATGGGTTTTGGCTATCGTTTAAGTGAATGGCTTTTAAGCGATTCAATCCAATTTTATTATCAAACTCTGTCAGAATATCATCTAAATGGTTGACTATATCATAGCCCCCATCCCATATATGGCAGGTATCGAGGCAGACCCCCATATGGGTATTCAACTCAATTAAATCCAGTATCCGCCTTAACTCATCAAACCCACTGCCAACCTCACTGCCTTTTCCTGCCATTGTTTCAAGCAGGACAGTAGTGGTCTGTTCCGGGGCAAGTATTTCATTTAACATTTCAGCAATAAAATGAATGCCTATATCAGTTCCCTGCTTTACGTGACTTCCCGGATGGAAGTTATACATATTACCAGGCGTATATTCCATTCTTACTAAATCATCCTCCATGGTACGTTTAGCAAACTCTCTTAATTTTGGGTCGGCAGAACAGGCGTTTAACGTGTATGGAGCATGAGCTAATATTGGACTGATGTCAAGTGACTGGGCCTCCGCCAAAAATTCTTTCACATCATGCTCATCTATAACTTTGGCATTACCGCCCCGTGGATTACGGGTGAAAAATTGAAATGTATTTGCGTTTATTTTTTTGGCATCCCTTGCCATGGCCCGATATCCCTTTGATGAGGATAAATGGCATCCAATTCGTAGCATATAAAAGGTCCCTTTCTTTTTATGGTATATTTTGTTATGTAATCAGTTTTCCAGCATTGATGTAATAGTAAAAAAAGGTCCGGAAATATCAATCCGAACCGTATGTTTCACGTGAAACATTTTCCTGCTTTAGGATAAATAAGTTTGAATCATATCAAAAACTTCTGCCGGTTTTTCCAAATGAGGCAGTAATTTTGTGTTTGGTATAACCGCACACTCAATGGCAGGATTGTATTCTTTATATTCCTCCATACATTCCCTGATATCACCTAAGGCGCCTCCGCCTAATAAATATATGCTGTTATCAATTTTCTTAAGAGCGCCCGCTATATTACATTTAACATAATTGCATTTTAAGCTGGCATAGACAGATTTAGGAGATTCACCTAAATGAGCCGACTCATGATAAGCATCAATTATTCTTGCCTTTACAGAATAGGGATTATAATAATAATTTGTCAAAAATTCTTTTGTTATAAACTGCTTACTGCAAGCAATATTATATATTAAGGTACCAACAATGGGTAAATCTAATATAATCTTATAAAGTTTTGCATTCCTTCCAGGCACCTGACTGCAGGAGAGAAGACTCTCAGGGTTTATAAAGAATAGCTGGTTAAAGAGCTCAGGACTATTGCTGCAGGCCATGACACCTAATGCGGTTGAGGAACCACTGGCTATCATATCTGTCCTGTGTCCAATCTCTGATTTTATAAAATCAGACAGAAGCTGGACATACAGATAATTGGTGTAGGTGAGATTCGGCTTCTCTGAACGGCCAAAACCAAGGAGGTCGATGGTGTATACTGTATATGTCTCTGCTAATTTTCCAACCAGATTCTTCCATTCATATCCGCTGGAGGCAGGAGCCAGGTCGTGTACCAGCAGAATAGGTTTACCAGTTCCTACCTTAGTATAATGTATATTTCCTAAGCGCCATTTATAACACAGTGCCTCTGGTTCTTCCAGTACATTCCGGGACGTGGCCGAAAGTTTTATAGCTTTGTTAATCAGAGCAGTAGCAGCAGCAGCTCCGGATGACAGTATAAGTAAGGTCAGTAATTTATTCCTGGTTTTCATTCAATAGTCTCCTGAAATTACATATTAAATAGCCTGTTTTTTGATTCTTCTCCATTATAATACAAGCTGGGGGCTATTACAACGGTTAGAGAATTAAATTATTATTAAGACAGGGTAGGATTAGGATGCCACTTTTCTGCATTAAAAATGTTTCACGTGAAACATTTTTTTGTATAAAACATGAAAATTCTTTTTTTCTCCTAATTTCCCGTAGGAAAAGCATAGGACTTGTGTTATAATCGTAAAAGTAATCGAAGAAAAGTTTGTTTTTTTCGAGAAAGGAATTTATACATATGGGACGAATCATAACAATAGCCAATCAGAAGGGTGGGGTTGGTAAAACGACAACAGCCATTAATCTTTCTGCCTGTCTGGCTGAAGCAGGACAACATGTTATGCTGGTGGATTTTGACCCCCAGGGAAATGCCAGTAGTGGTCTGGGACTGGAACAGGAAGATTTTGATAGGACTGTTTACGACATGCTGATTGAAGAGGCATCTGTGGATGAATGCATTATTAAGGAAATACAGCCAAATCTGGACGTGCTTCCTTCCGATATGAATCTGGCAGGAGCAGAGATTGAATTTCAGGAAGTCGAGAATAAGGAAAAGCTTCTGAGCAGCTATCTGAATCAAGTTCGAGATACATACGATTTTATCATCATTGATTGTCCCCCATCTCTAAATATACTGACTATAAATGCACTGACGGCCGCAGATACCGTACTGGTTCCTATACAGTGTGAGTATTATGCTTTGGAGGGACTCAATCAGGTGTTAAAAACTGTGGATTTGGTTAAGAGAAAACTGAATCCGGAGTTGGAATTAGAAGGCGTGGTATTTACCATGTACGATGCAAGGACAAATCTGTCACTGGAAGTAGTGGAAAGTGTTAAAAGCAGCTTAAACAGAACAATATATAAAACCATTATACCAAGAAATGTACGCCTGGCTGAGGCACCCAGTCATGGCATGTCTATTAATCTTTACGATTCAAGGTCAACGGGGGCTGAGAGCTATAGAATGCTTGCGGCAGAAGTTATGAGCAGAGGAGAAGAGTTGTAATGGCTAAAAAAGGATTGGGTAAAGGATTGGGAGCCATCTTTGGAGAAGATGTCATAAAGGAAAGCGAAGAGGAGATTGCAAAGGCAAAGGCAGCTACCACTGATAAAGGAGATGGCAACAGCGGGGAATTATTGGTGAAAATGGCCTTGATTGAACCCAATAGGGAACAGCCCAGAAAGGATTTTAACGAAGAACAGCTGGCAGAGCTGGCTGATTCCATTAAACGATATGGTATTTTGCAGCCCCTTTTGGTTCAGAAAAAGGGGACATTTTATGAAATTATTGCCGGAGAACGCAGATGGCGTGCTGCCAAGATAGCTGGATTAAAGGAAATACCGGTTGTTCTGCGGGAGTACAACAAGCAGGAAAGCATGGAAATAGCACTGATTGAGAATGTGCAGAGAGCTGACCTGAATCCTATTGAGGAGGCCTTGGCATATCAGCGTCTTGTATCTGAATTTAAGCTGACCCAGGAGGAAATAGCGGCCAGGGTATCGAAAAACAGAGCCACCATCACCAATTCCATGCGTCTTTTAAAACTGGATGGCCAAATACAGGAGATGCTGATTCAGAATCTTATTTCCAGCGGTCACGCCAGAGCGCTATTGTCATTGGAAGATAAAGGACTTCAGCTGAAGGCTGCAAAGATGATATTGGATGAATCACTCAGCGTCAGAGAAACAGAGCGTCTTGTAAAACGGCTGGCAAAGGAAGCAGAGACAGGAGAAGAAAAGAAGGACAAATCTAAGGACGAGGCATTAGCCTTGATATATCAGAGCCTGGAAGAGCGTATGAAGAGCGTCATGGGTACAAAGGTCAGCATCCACAACAAGGATAAAAATAAAGGACGCATTGAAATTGAATATTATTCTGAAGCAGAATTAGAGCGGATTGTGGAAATGATTGAATCAATTCGCTAGGTACAAAGGAGAGATGGATATTATATGGAGAACAGCATCTTAAATCAAATTCCCTTTGACCCTGCATATATCATAGCAGGGTTATTGATATTAGTGGTTCTGCTGCTGATATTGACGATTACAACAATGACAAATGTAAGAAGGCTAAATCGCCAATATGACTATTTTATGAGAGGAAAAGATGCAGAGACTCTGGAAGATGTCATTCTGGACCAGATTGAAGAAATCAGGGATTTAAGGGCCGAAGACAGGTCAAATAAGGATTCCATCCGAACATTAAACCGGAATCAGAGAGCCTCATTTCAAAAGTATGGGCTTGTCAAATATAATGCCTTTAAAGGAATGGGAGGGAACCTCAGTTTTGCATTTGCCATGTTGGATTACACAAACAGCGGATTTGTATTAAACTGCGTTCACAGCAGAGAAGGTTGTTATCTGTATATTAAAGTGGTGGATATGGGACAGACCGATATTGTTCTGGGCAATGAGGAACAAGAGGCGTTGGAACAGGCTCTTGGTTATATTAAAAAAAGTTAACCACATAATAATTGTAAAAGACTGGAAAATATCCGGTCTTTTATTTTTTTAGAGAAATGGTTGGAAAGTTGGCGCATAATGGATTTGGCCTGCATATGATATTGGTAAGAGAAAATTGGAAAAGGGAGAGTAGATGCAGGACATTGAATACCTGAAAAGTATGTATCCATCAGGAATAAGAATCTTGCAGGGGTATGTGGCAGAAGCTTGCGACAGATTGGATTATAAAAACAGCCCTATGTATGATGAGTATCCTGACCATATGATGATTAACCGGATTTGCGATACAATCTGTGATACTGTGATTGCATCTGAAGGTGCGGAAAAAGTCAAAAGCATGTGGAACATATCAGAGAATGACAAAGCCGTCATGGAAATGGCAGAACTCAAAAAAGATATGAGCCGGCTGGATGAGGATTTGTTTACAGAGGATAATGAGTTGGAAGTAGAGCAGGAACAGGAATTAGTGAATGTTCCGGCAGATGACATAAGTGAGGCGGAAGACATTGGTGAGAATGAGGAGGTAGAAATCACTGAGGAATTACAGGAAGAGCAGGCCATTTCCAATACCCAATATGATTTCCAGGGATACAGGGAATCAGTGGTAAATCCATCCGGAATCATAATGGAGACTCAGGAAATAAGAGCTATGGAACCTGGTTTTCCGGGAAATGAAAGAATGGGTGGACGACCTAATATGGGGCAGGGTTCAGGCAGGCTGCCCATGGGAAATAATTCAGGCAGACAGTCTATGGGCCCCGGCCCGGAAAGACAGTCTATGGGCCCCGGCCCGGAAAGACCGCCTATGGGCTCCGGCCAAGGAAGACCACCCATGGGACCTGGTCCGGGCAGACCACCTATGGGCCCCGGCCCGGAAAGACCGCCTATGGGCCCCGGCCAGAGCAGACCACCTATGGGACCTGGCCCGGAAAGACCACCTATGGGCCCTGGCCCGGAAAGACCGCCTATGGGACCTGGCCCGAGCAGACCGCCTATGGGCCCCGGCCCGGAAAGACCGCCTATGGGACCTGGCCCGGAAAGACCGCCTATGGGCCCCGGCCAGAGCAGACCACCTATGGGACCCGGCCAGAGCAGACCACCTATGGGACCTGGCCCGGAAAGACCGCCTATGGGACCTGGCCCGGAAAGACCGCCTATGGGCCCTGGCCCGAGCAGACCGCCTATGGGCCCCGGTCCGGAAAGACCGCCTATGGGACCTGGTCAAGGCAGACCACCCATGGGACCTGGTCCGGTGAGGCCGCCGCAGCCACCGAGGCCCACGCCACCACCACCAAGGCCACCGCAGCCACCGAGGCCCACGCCACCACCACCAAGGCCGCCGCAGCCACCGAGGCCCACGCCGCCACCACCAAGGCCGCCGCAGCCACCGAGGCCCACGCCACCACCACCGAGGCCGCCGCAGCCACCGAGGCCGCCGCAGCCACCGAGGCCCACGCCACCACCGCCGAGGCCGCCGCAGCCACCCAGGCCCACGCCGCCGCCGAGACCGCCACAGCCACCGAGGCCGCCGCAGCCGCCCAGGCCCACGCCGCCGCCACCGCCCAGGCCTACACCTCCTCCGAGGCCCATGCCCAGGCCGCCCAGACCTCCCAGGCCGGTTCCTCCGCCTCCCAATCACGGAAACAAACCATCCTGGTTAAGAGACATGATTAAGGTGCTTCTGCTCAACGAAATGTTCCACAGGAGATGCGCCAGAGGCATGTGCGCCTTATAGGAGCAGTAAGGATATGACAAATATATTATTAATAAAATTCCGAAAAGATTAAGTTGTAGTTTTACTGGATATTATATAAAATAGATATGATACAGAGCAACCAGTTTAAAGGATAAAATCACATATGAAGAAAATATTGCAAAAAGCAGGGATTTTGTTCCTGATATTCATAGGGGCATTGGTTGTGTATTTCATCAGTGCCAGAAACACAATGGAAAAAGAATCAGCCGTATATACATCCATGGAAGAACCGTCGCTGCCAGTGGTTTATACTCAACTGGGCAGTCAGGAAATCAATTGCCTGCATGGATACATGCAGGAGATGGGGAATCAGGCAGCCAGGGAAAGTATCTCTGTGCTGCCTGAAGACCGTGGGCTTCATATCCGGATACAGGAGTATGGAAGCACCATTACAGGCATCAGCTACGAGGTGAGGAATCTTACTCTGGACAGGCTGGTGGAGCGGACTGTGGTGGAAGAGTGGGACAGCGGAGACGGAAGTGTCAGCGCAGTGCTGCCGATTCAAAACCTGCTGGCCAGGAATGAAACATATCTTCTGTCAATTACAGTAACCACAGGGGAAAAGGAGATACATTATTACACAAGAATCATGTGGCCGGATAACACCTATGCATCAGATATGGTCCGGCTGGCTGAGGAGTTTACCAGAAAAAGCCTGGATTACAATCAGGCAAGGGACCTGGTATCCTATCTGGAAACCAATGATACAGAGGATAACAGCTCCCTGGGCCATGTTACCATCAGGGCCAGCTTCAGTCATCTGACATGGGATGGCCTGGATGTGGAGATGGTGGGTGAGCCCCTGGTAACTCTCCAGGAGTTTGACGGCATCATGGGACAAATCCAGATTCGGTACCAGGTTGCCATTAATGAGGAGGACGGAACACGTTCCCTGGTGAATGCAGAGGACAATTTCACCATGAAGTGGAATGAACAGAGAATTTACCTCATGAACTATGAGCGAAATGCCAATGAAGAGTTTGACGGAGGACCCCGGTCTTTTTCAGGCAAAAAGATTCTTCTTGGAATCACCAATGACCACAAGGTAAGGACCATGAAGAGTCCAAAGTCCAATTATGTGGCGTTTAAAACAGGCGGTGACCTGTGGTGTTATGATTATGATGATAAACAGGCCGTATGCGTATTCTCCTTCAGAAGCAATTCAGACGACAGGGTAAGAAGCGGTTACGACAGACATGATATAAAGATATTGTCCGTGCAGGACGATGGTTCCATGGATTTCCTGGTGTATGGATATATGAACAGGGGCAAATATGAGGGCCGGATGGGTGTTGTATTTTACCGCTATGATAAGGAGCAGGATACGGTTCAGGAGAAGTTTTTCCTGCCTGCATCCGAATCCTATGAGATGGTGAAAGCAGATGTGGACAAATTGTCCTATCTCAGTGAAAATGATATGATGTACATTATGCTTCAGGGCACTGTATTCGGTATTGACCTTAAGAGCAATGAATCCCTTGTGGTGGCCCAGGGGCTGACGGAGGGAAGCTATGCTGTCAGCGGGGACGCCAGCCGGTTTGCATGGCAGGAAGGCCAGAACCTGTATGAGTCCCAGAAGGTCCATGTTATGGATTTCAATACTTCCCAGAAACAGGAAATCGTGGGAGAGGTAAATGATTATGTCAGGGTACTGGGGTTTGTTGGAAATGATTTGATTTACGGACTGAGCAACTCCAAGGATAAGTGGATTGTCAACGGCCGCCTGAAGGGTATGCCTATGTATGCAATGTACATTGTGGATACACAGATGCAGGTGGAGAGCGAATACAGGAAGGACGGCATTTATATAACGGATGTAGTGGCCCAGGACGGAAGAATTCATCTGAAGCGTCTGGTGCCGTTGGGAGAGAACCAGTATCTGTATCAGAATGAGGATACCATTGTGTGTAACCAGAGAGTTGAGAAGGACCCCTTAGAGGGAATCGGCTGGTTTGCCTCCCAGGATAAGGGAAAGGTTTATTTTGTCCAGTCAGATTCGGAAATTAACGGAGATAAGGTCCGTACATCTGCGCCCAAGGCATTTTCCTATGAATATACAAGCGTTCTGGATACAGGAAAGGCGGCATCCCCGTCATCTGAGAACGGCATGGTATTCAGGGCATATGGAGGCGGGCATTACATTGGCTCATCCAGAACCTTCAGCCAGGCAGTGGAGATGGCCTATGGACAGATGGGCTATGTGACGGACAGCAGCCAGCATATTGTGTGGGACAGAATCAACAGGCAGCCCATACGCAATATAAAAGCTCCGGTGGATGAGGCAAGGAAGGTTACAAAGTATCTGGACGCATTTGACGGCAGCCGTGTCTATGAGGACGGACTTATACTAATCGATGCAGGAGGATGCAGCCTGAACCAGATTCTGTACTATATTGACAAGGGTATCCCTGTGATAGCTTATGTGGAATCAGGACAGTATGTGCTTTTATCCGGCTATGACCAGTATAATGTGACACTCTATGACCCTCAGACCCAGGAGACACAAAAGATGGGGCTCAATGATGCCACAGAGTATTTTAAGAACCTGCAGAATGATTTCCTGTGCGCTCTGGCAGTGGAGTAGACAGTGTACTTTAGGGTGTGCATTTTCGTTTTACTTTACAAATCTGATTCTTATGGTATAATCTAAGAAGATGTAAATAAATTATGAACAAATGTTTAAAGATTTCTTTAGGAGTATTTTCCTTATATATAGGGTTTGTTTAAATAAAAATCAGAGGTGTGGAATGGAACAATATATTATCAAAGGCGGGAATCCACTGGTGGGAGATGTGACCATAAGCGGAGCCAAGAATGCCGCACTGGGAATACTGGCTGCTTCTATCATGACAGACGAGGATGTGGTGATTGATAATCTGCCGGATGTAAGGGATATAAATGTACTGTTAGAGGCAATTCAGGAAATTGGTGCAAGGGTTGACAGGATTGACCGACACACTGTAAAGATAAATGGAAGCAATATAAGCGAGGTATCTGTTGATGATGAGTATATCAGAAGGATACGTGCTTCTTACTATTTCATAGGAGCTCTTTTGGGCAAGTATAAGAGCGCCCAGGTTCCTCTTCCGGGAGGATGCAATATCGGCAGCAGGCCCATTGACCAGCATATCAAGGGATTCAGGGCTTTGGGAGCCGAGGTTACCATTGAGCGCGGGGCTGTTATAGCCCATGCCATCGACCTGGTGGCAAGCCATATTTATCTGGATGTGGTTTCTGTGGGAGCCACCATCAATATCATGATGGCTGCGGCTCTGGCAGAGGGCCAGACCATTTTGGAGAACGCTGCAAAGGAACCCCACATAGTTGACGTTGCCAACTTCCTTAACAGTATGGGCGCCAATATTAAGGGCGCGGGTACGGATACCATCCGTATCAGGGGCGTGAACCGGCTCCATGGCACGGAGTATTCCATTATTCCGGACCAGATTGAGGCAGGTACGTTTATGTGCGCTGCTGCAGCTACCAGAGGCGATATCATGATTAAAAACGTGATTCCCAAACATCTGGAAGCCATTTCCGCCAAACTGACGGAGATTGGCTGTGAGGTTATTGAATTTGACGATGCGGTCCGGGTGGTGGGAAAACCTTCCCAGAGACATACGGATATTAAGACCCTTCCTTATCCCGGCTTTCCTACGGACATGCAGCCTCAGATGTCGGTTGCCCTGGTTCTGGCCAATGGAACCAGCATGGTAACGGAGAGTATTTTTGAGAACAGGTTCAAATATGTGGACGAGCTGGCCCGCATGGGCAGCAATATAAAGGTAGAGGGCAATGTGGCTGTCATAGACGGCGTGAAACGCCTGACAGGAGCCCAGGTCAATGCACCGGATTTGAGGGCGGGAGCAGCCCTTGTAATAGCAGGACTGGCGGCTGACGGCTATACGGTGGTGGATGAAATCGGATATATCCAGCGCGGATATGAGTGTTTTGAAGAAAAGCTCCAGGGACTGGGAGCCATGATTGAAAAAGTAGATTCTGACCGGGAAGTACAGAAGTTTAAACTGAGGGTTGGTTGATAACAGGAGAGAATACAAGGCAGGAGGGTGTACCGGAAGGTGCATGGTTCCTGCCTTTTCTTTCAGAGGCAGAACAGAACCCGGACAAACAGACATAAGAAGGATATGTGGAACGAATATGAAACAGGAATTTTATTACCAGCAGATGAGTAAAGCGCAGCAGAATGCCTACAGGGCCATGCTGGACGGATTTGAGGCCTTATCGCCGGAATTTCCGGTCCTGCGCCTGGATGGAAAGGAGCTGTCGGATATTTTCTTCAGGCTGCGCCTGGACCATCCGTCTATATTTTTTGTGGAGGGCTTTCATTACCGGTTTGCCCAGAATTCAGAGTATGTACAGATGATACCGGAATATATGTTTGAGAAAAAGAAGATAAAGGAAATGCGGACAGCTCTGGAGTCCAGAATCAGCCGCCTGGTGCGTCAGGCAGAGGCTATGACGCCGGAGGATAAGGAGAAGTATGTACATGACTTTATCTGCTCCAATGTTACCTATGACAAGCTGAAAAAGCAGTATTCCCATGAAATCATAGGCCCTCTCCAGCAGGGAATCGGGGTCTGTGAAGGCATTGCCAAGACCGTGAAAATACTGTGCGGCAGGCTGGGACTGGAATGCATCATAGCCATAAGCGAATCAGCCCCTGACAGGGGAATTAAATACCGCCATGCTTGGAATCTGGTAAAGCTAAAAAACACATGGTACCACCTGGATGCCACCTTTGACAATTCCCTGGGACGGTATGGACAGAAGCGGTTTGATTATTTTAACCTGGATGACAAGATGATATTCAGGGACCACCAGCCTTTGGTGTATAAAGTGCCTGAATGTACGGACGGAGGCAGGTTTTATTACAGGGAGAACCGGCTGTCCCTGACCAGGCTGGAGGATGTGGCCGGGCGTTTTAAGACAGTGCTGAGGAAGAAACAGCCCTATTATGTATTCCATTGGCGGGGCGGGTATCTGACCAGGGACGTGCTGGAGCAGATTGCAGGAATTGCGTCTGAGGCTGCCAGGGAAAAGGGAAGGTTTGTCAGGATGTCCGTGAATTACCCCCAGGCCGTGATGGAGCTGGCTGTGACGGATTACCAGCCCGGGCAGGAGATATGCAGGGAAGAGGCCAATGAAGGGGAGCTGTCGGGAGAGTCATAAAGACGCGCTGAAATCCGGAAATCGGATTGTATTAGTGCAATATACACAATAAAAGTGCGTCCGCGGAAGAAAAACCCAAGTAAAAATGTATTAAATATGAGAAAAATACCTGTAATTATAAGAAGTATTTGACAGAAAAGTACTTGTAAGTTATAATACAAGTTATCAGAGATAGGAAAAATAAACGGCCTGACATGCAGAAGGCCCGGAGAATGGATGATGATATGAGTGCAGAATTTGATTTGCATGCATTGGATAAAAAGGATATAAGGGAACAGGTTTTTGACCAGCTTCTTTCACAGATTACCACAGGCAAATGGAAACCGGGAGAGAAGATACCTTCAGAGAATGAGCTGACTAGCATTATGGGCGTCAGCCGTATATCTGTGCGGGAAGCTATACAGAAGTTAGCTGCCATGGATTTGGTGGAGACATACAGGGGAAAAGGGACATTTGTCAAGGAGTTTACCACCAATAATTATCTGAAGTCCCTGACGCCCATGCTTCTCATGACCCCGGGGGATATACTGTTTGTGGTGGAATACAGAAGAATTCTGGAAGTGGGAATCATTGACCTGTATACCAGGAATACCACGGAGCGGGATATTGTCTTCTTATCCAGGACACTGGATAAGATGAAACAGTACTACAGGACCAATCTTAAAAAGTATACCAAATATGATTTGGAATTCCATATGAAGCTGTATGAGATGACAGGCAATCCCTTCATCATAAAAATCAGCAATCTGATTTACGATATACTCAGCGCAGCCATGAAGGAAGCGGTGACGGAACGGGGAGCAGAAGAGGGCATTGATTTCCATTCAAAGATGCTGGAATATATCAAAACAGGGGATGTCCCCAAATTAAAAAAACTGAACAATGAACTCTTTGACCAGATTGAGCTGGAGGTCAGGGAGAACATGGTACATGACGAAGCCTGACAGGGTATATGGAACATAAAAAATGCATTAGGAAAATTATTTCCAATGTATTTTTTATATAATCAACTTGTATTACATCTTATATGTTACAGGATATGTTTTTTAAGGCAAAAGGGGTCGTGGCATACAGGATGTACTGCATGAAAATCATACTATTTTAGGAGGGTGTAACATGAACAACAAGAAACAGAAACTGACATTTGTACAAGGTTTGAAGGCGCAGTTCTCAACCAAGTCCCTGGTTCTCATACCGATTGCGGTGGGAATCAACCTGATTGGAGGAACGCTTGCTTCCACGCTGAAGCTTCCCCTGTTCCTGGATATGATAGGCACCATTCTGTCTGCTGCCCTGGCAGGTCCCTGGGTAGCTGCCCTGGTCGGATTCCTCACCAATATCTTCCTGGCCCTGGTGTCCAATCCAATCTATGTGCCATACTCACTTGTAAGCATTGCGGCCGGTCTGATTACCGGTTATATGATTAAGGGCGGCATGTTTAAGAAGACCTGGGGCGTGGTTGTCACATGGCTGGTTGTTACCTTTTCATCTGTTGTGATTTCTTCCTGCATAACCATCTTTGTATTCGGCGGGGCAACGGGAGCAACAGGAACCTCCGTACTGACAGCCGGCCTGATTGCCGCTACAAAGGATATTGTTAAATCCGTGTTTGCCTCATCCATGGTTGAGAACCTGGCGGACCGCGCCATTGCGTTTGCCATTGCCTACATATTGTTAAAGAGGATTCCCAAGAGGTTCTTAAGCCAGTATGCAGTGGATGCAGCGGACGATGATGATGACGATGAGGATTAATCCGGACAGCGGCAGGAAGGTATGATTCTGAAAATACTCTTATGGGGGTTAAAAAAAGATGGCAAAGACATCTAATTACATACCAATGGATTCGCCCATTGACAGGATGAACCCAATGGTAAAGATATATGCGATATTCTGCCTGGGATTAAGCGCCCTTATTTATCCGGGATTCATATTGGGATATATAATTGTGGCCGGTCTGTTTGTTGTGGCCGCCCTGGCAGGGCTGTTAAAGAAATTCTCTAAATTTATCTTTATGTTTTTTGTCCCTATTTTTGTGATGCTGATGTTTATACAGGGCCTGTACAGTCCGAAAAACGTGACCATTATCGCTGATTTGGGATTTGCAAAGCTGGGACTGGAGGGAACCCTGTATGCCCTTAAAATCGTGGGTACGCTCCTTACATTCCTGGGAAGTTTTTATCTGATGTCCACCACCACATACACGGGTAAGCTGGTGGCTGCCCTCACTGCATCAGGCATGAATCCCAAGGTGGGGTATCTGATTCTGGCAAGCCTGAATGTGGTTCCTCAGATGCAGCGCAGGATGAGCGTAATCCAGGAAGCGCAGAATGCCAGGGGCGTGGATACCAAAGGCACCATGATGGCCAGGCTGAAGGCCTACATACCTTTACTGGGACCGGTGGTTATGTCTTCCCTTACAGATGCCCAGGAAAGAGGCATGACCCTGGAGACCAGGGGATTCGGCATAAAAGGGGTGAAGCCCACCACCTATGTGGAGGTGACCACTTCCCCCTCGGACCGGATATGCAAGACCTGTCTGATTCTCTTTTTTATGGCGGTTCTGGCAGCCAGCATTCTCATGAGGCTTCATGTTATTTAAGGTATGTATTAGGAGGACACTATGGAACAAGCAGTATTGGAAGTAAAAGACCTGAAGTTTAAATACAGGGACGCCAAAAGAAGAGTGCTGAACGGGCTTAATTTTCAGGTAAAAAAAGGAGAGTTCCTGTGCATTATCGGGCAGAACGGCTCAGGCAAGTCCACCCTGTGCAATGCACTGGTGGGCCTGATTCCCTACTATTTTACAGGTAAGCTGAAAGGGCAGATTTTTGTGGACGGAGTGGATACACAGGAAAGTTCCATTGCAGAGCTGTCGTCCAAAATCGGGTTGGTGTTCCAGAATCCTTTTAACCAGCTTTCCTACACGGCCGGAAGCGTGGCAGAGGAACTGGCCTACGGGCTGGGCAATAAGGGGATACCAAGGGAGGATATGTTAAAGAAGGTGGAGTATGTGGCCAAGCTCATGCGGATTGACCATATCATACACAAAAATCCGCTGGAGCTTTCCGGCGGCCAGGTACAGAGAGTTGCCTTTGGTTCCACCTTTATTATGGAACCCAGCATTCTGGTGTTAGACGAGTGCACCACCCAGTTAGACCCCCTGGGAAGTGAAGAGATATTTGATATTGTAAAGGAACTGAATAAAAACGGCGTAACCGTTATTATGGTAGACCATGATATGGAACGGGTGGCCAGATGCGCGGACCGGATTCTGGTGCTGGACCAGGGAGAGCAGATTGCCCTGGATACGCCGGAGGCTATATTTGGAAATCCGGATATCATGTCCCACCACATTGGAGCGCCTGATTATGTGGCTGTCTCACAGGCCCTTAAGGACAGGGGATTGTACAATGGACCGGTAAAGGTTATTGAGGAAGATACCATTCAGCTGGTTAAGGAGGTGATGGCAGGATGAGGCTGGAATTAAAAGGAATGAAGCACGTCTATCCAACTGGGGATGAAGCCTTAAAGGGAATCGACCTGGTGATAGAGGGAAATGAGCCCGTGGCCATCATTGGACAGAACGGAGCCGGAAAAACCACGCTGGTGAAGCATTTTAACGGAATTCTCCGGCCCACATCCGGCCAGGTGCTGGTCAATGGAGAGGATATCAACAGCAGGTCAACGGCCCAATGGTCCAAAACAGTGGGATATGTGTTCCAGAACCCGGACGACCAGCTGTTTTTGGACAGTGTCAGGAAAGAGCTTGAATTTGGCCCCAGACAGATTGGGATGGACGAGGACAGGATAAAGGAGCTGCTGGATTGGACAGCCAGGCTGTGCGGTCTGGAGGATAAGCTGGAGGAGCATCCCTTTGACCTGACTGCTACGGAAAAGAAATTCTGTACAGTGGCTTCCATCATCATGATGGACCCGCAGGCCCTGGTATTTGACGAGCCCACCTGCGGCCAGGATGTGGACGGAAACAAGCGGCTGAAGGACATCGTTACAGCCTTAAAGGAAAGAGGAAAACTCTGCATCACAATTTCCCATGACATGAAATTCGTGGTGGAAAATTTTGAACGGGTGGTGGTCATGTGCAAAGGAAAGGTGCTGGTTGACGGTCCTGCTGCAGAGGTATTTGCCAGGACAGAGCTTTTAAAACAGAGCTTTGTATCCCCGCCGCCCATCACCAGGGTTGCCCAGGGTGCAGGGCTTAAGGAAACTGTGTTTAAGGTGGATGCATTTATGAAATGCCTTGAAGCATCCATAAAGGGAGCCGGGGACGGGATATAAGCATTGCATTCCCGCAGGCAGCAGAATGATTGGGAGAAGGAGAAAATAATATGGCAGACGTTAAGATTCAGATTTACGGCATACGTACCGTGGAAGATGCGAGAATGGTGATTGAGATGGGGGCCCACCATATTGGGGTTTCCTACGGTAAAATCAAGAGAACCCCCGGACAGCTGACCCTTGAGAGGGCAAAGGAAATTTTTGAGGGAGTGCAGCCTGAGGCTGTTAAGATAGGTTTGACCATTGCTGAGGACATTGAGGAGATTACGGAGAATTTAAAGGAGGTCCTGCCGGATGTGCTTCATCTTTCCGGAAATATAGAGGGAATCAGCCCGGAACAGGTACGGGAGCTGAAAAACCGGTTTCCCGGCCTTAAAATCATGCAGGCAATCCCGGTGCTCCAGAATGTGCCCTTAGAGGAGCAGAAGGCGTTGGAATATGTAAAGCAATATGAGGCTGTTTCCGATTTCTTCCTCATCGACACAAAGGCAGATACAGCCAATGACATAGGCGCCACAGGGCTGACCCACGACAGAAGCATAGACAGGGCTATCATTGAGAGCACATCCGTGCCCTGCATTATAGCGGGGGGACTGGACGCTTCCAATGTGGCAAAGGCCATTGCGGAGACGCGGCCTTACGGGGTGGATTCCTTCAGCCTCACCAACTTCGACCATGCGGAGGAAGGAAAATCCTGCAAAGACCCGGAAAAGGTAAAGGCCTTCATTGAGGCGTCCCTTAGTGCCTAAAGTCCTGGTGGCAGGCGATGCCAATGTGGATTTGATTGTGCCCTTCCCCAGGTTTCTCAATGAACGGAGAACCCTGGTGGAATACCCCTCTCCCTGCATGGCAGGAGGGGGAACCTGTGCCAACACGGCGGTGGCCTTAAGCCGGTTGGGGGTCGAAACAGGATTTGCAGGCACCATTGGATGTGACCAGTACGGCGCGTATATACGCAGGGATTTTGAAAGGGAAGGCGTGGATACCACGTATATGATGGAAGACCCGGACAGGAATACCGTGTGTGTGTTTGCCTTCATAGACGAGTATGGGGAGCGGTATCTGTGGGGATGGCCGCGCACAGACCAGGCATTTAAGGAAATCGACCTTAGGCGCATGGGTGACGGCTGGCTTTCCGATACCAGATGGCTTCACTCGTCCGGCATGGCAATTGTGGATGACACGTCCGCCAGACATTCCATTATACAGATGTTCCGGGCCGCGTACGAGAGGGGGATACCCACCTCCTTTGACCTGAACCTGAGAGTGGACGACGGTAAACTGGACAGGTCCTACCGGGATGCTGTGATGGAAATTATGAAGTATTCAAGCTATGTCCTGGGCTCAGGGGAAGAGGAATTCTATTATTTGAATCCCAGGGATGACTGGGAGGACAGCGTGCGGGGCCTGGTATCCGTAGGGCATGTCATGATTGCGCGTATGGGAGAAAATGGAAGCAAAGCTTTTTCCACGGAAGGAGAGACCGGGTGCCCGGCCTTTCATGTAGAGGTGGAGGATACCGTAGGGGCAGGGGATGTGTATAATGCAGGATTCATAGCAAAAAGGCTGGCAGGCGGCAGCCTGGGACAGTGTCTGGAATACGGAAACGCTGTGTCCGGTTATACCGTGGAGCGGAAGGGCGCCAGGTCCTGTCCCTGCAGGGAAGATGTGGAATTATTCATAGCTGAAAAGCGGCCAAAACCACAGAGAGGTTAAGGCGGCTTTGGATGGAGGTAATATGAGCGATAAGAGAAAAGTAATACTGGATTGTGACCCTGGTCATGATGATGCCTTTGCCATCATGCTGGCGGCGGCCCATCTGGACCTGCTGGGAATCACCACCATAGGCGGAAACTGCAGCCTGGAGAATGTCACAAAAAATGCGCTGAAGGTACTGGAGGTTATTGGACGGGAGGATATCAAGGTATATCCGGGCCATTCCTGTCCTCTGGTAGCGCCTTTGGTGACAGCGCCCCAGTTTCACGGACCTACGGGAATGGATGGTCCGGTGCTTCCTGAGCCGTCTGTTAAGGCCCAGGATAAACACGGAGTTGATTTTATGATTGAGACAATCATGAATACAGACGATGTAACCCTGATTGCCACCGGTCCCCTCACCAATATAGCGGCAGCCATCAACCGGGAGCCCGGAATCGTGGAGCGTGTCCGTGAATTAAGCATCATGGGCGGTTCCGTCACATACGGCAACTGGACGCCGGCAGCTGAGTTTAATATATTCGTGGACCCGGAGGCAGCGTACAGGGTGTTTAATTCGGGAATGCACGTAAAGATGTGCGGTGTCAACCTGACACGCCAGTGTTTCCTGGTACAGAAGCATGTGGATGAATTTTACCGGATAGGAACAAGAAGCGCTGTGTTTGCAGCACAGCTGGTAGAGTACTTTATGGACGCAACTGAGAAGAATGCCAGCCTGGCCGGAGCCAATATCCATGATGCGTGCGCGGTGGCGTGGCTGATTGATGATACCCTTATAAAAGGTGCCCCCATGCATATAACAGTGGAGTTAAAGGGGGAATTCACAAGGGGAATGACGGTTTGCGATTACCGGCATCTGCGGGGACCGGAGCCTGAGATTGACCTGCACAGGGAACCCACCATGGACTTCAGGGGGGAACAGCCCAATGCAGAGGCTGGTCTTACATTGGATTTTCAGGGATTTACAGAACTTCTGAACAGGACACTGGCCTGTTATCCGTAATAAGCACATAAAAATATTGCGAAAAGGATAATGAGGTGTTCAGATGAAGTCTAATAAATATACACTGCTAGGGATTATAACCATCATTATATGGGGAACCAGCGCTGCATTTACAAAAAATCTGAGTTCCGGCCTTGGTCCTTATACGGCAGCGGCAGTGGTTAATTTAATCGGAGGAGCTGTGGTGGTCGCCCAGCAGCTCCTCGCCAACGGAGGAACCGCGCAGTATAAGGGAGCGCCTCCTAAATACTGGATTATCTGCGGAAGTTTATTTGTTATCTACACAGCTGCCTCCTATATCTCCATGGAGATGGTTCATACGGAGGCAGAAATCATGACCATGGTGCTGATTCGGTTCTTATGGCCTCTGTTCACCCTGGTTCTCACCATTCCTATACTGAATAAAAAAGCCAGCCCATGGCTGACAGCCAGCGTAGCGGTCAGCCTGTGCGGTATCATCATAGCCAAAATGGGCGGAAGCATTCACAATCCCCAGGCATTTTTACGGGATATTCTCAGCGGAAACTGGATGGCATATCTGATGGGGTTCATTGTGTCCCTGTCATGGGCCTTTTACACCAATCTCACAAAGAAATACCTGGGACAAAAGCCGGTGGACGGCGTGGGAATATACATGATTATGTCTGCCCTGATACTGGGCGGTATTTCCGTATTCCTTCCTGAGCCAAGGAATTTTACGCCCAGGCTGGTATGGGAAATGCTGTACCAGGCCATTGCGGTGTCCTGTATTGCCAATGTGCTGTGGACCATTTCCATAAAAAAGGGAAATATGCTGGTGGTCGTGCTGGCTTCCAATTTCCTTCCCATCATATCCACGGTCATAACGGCCTGGATGCTGGGACTCAGCATTACGCTCCCTGTCATTATTGGCGCATTACTGGTAGTGGCCGGCACGCTTTGGAGCAAATGGTGTTTTGCCGCAAAGGAGAAATTTAGATGAGAACAAAGAGAGCGGACAGTGTGATTTTTGATTTTGACGGTGTCATAGCAGATACCATAGAGGATGTGTGGGCGTCGGTGGAATATGCCTCGGAAATAGTGGGGGGCATTATGGACCGGGATTTTATGAAGGATACGTCCCATGTGGCTCTCCCGGAAGAGGAGCTGTTAAGGCATGTAAGGCCCTATCCCGGAATAGAAAAACTGGAAGCATTCTGCAGCGCTGTCAGAATCCATTACAGGACCATGAATCCCTTTGAAAAGACAAGGCTGTATCCGGGGCTGGAGGAAATATTCCATGACCTGGAAATGCATGGCATACCATGGACCGTGGTCACTTCAAAGCCCCGGGAGGCATTAAGGCGCCTTCTTAAGGTAAAGGGATGGGAACAGCTGATTCCGGTTTCCTATTCCCTGGATTCCATACCGGGAGCTGATAATAAGGCGTCTGTGTACAGGTATCTCATGGGGGGAATGTTTGCATCCCGGCAACCGGTTTGTGTCGGCGATACCTGGACCGATATAACGGCTGCCAGAAGCTGCGGTTTGCCTGTGATTGCTGTTTTATACGGGGATGGAAATACAAAGGCGCTTCTGGCGGAACATCCGGACTGTACAGCGGATACGGGATGGAAGCTCAGGGAGATTCTGGGACAGGTGCTGTATGAAAGGAAAAGGGAGAAAGGGAGTGCAGTGGAAATATGATAAGGGATTTTGATTTTTGTGTGAATACGGAATTTATATTTGGGCGGGAAGCACACCGCAGGGCTGGGGATAAACTGAAGCAATTGGGGATAAAACGTCTGCTGATTCACCATGACGGTGGACCGTATCTGTATGATACAGGTCTTTTGAAGGATATTAAGGAGGATATGGAGCGATGCGGCATCCAGGTATGGGAACTCTCCGGCGTCAAACCAAATCCGCGTCTGGACCTGGTTTACCAGGGAATCCGTCTGGTCAGGCAGGAAGGAATCCAGTTTATCCTGGCCATCGGAGGGGGAAGCGTCATTGATTCATCCAAGGCCATCGGGGCAGGGGCGCAGTACGAAGGTGACGTATGGGATTTCTTCTCCAAAGGATTACGCGTGGCCAGGTCCCTGCTAGTGGGAGTCGTGCTTACATGCCCTGCCACGGGCAGCGAGTCAGGGGATGTGTGTGTGATTAACAATACGGGAACAGGGCAAAAGCTGCTGACCAGCTCCCAGGCCCTGCGGCCTGTGATGGCCTTTATGAATCCCCTGCTGACAACCAGCCTGCCGCCGTTTGTTACGGCCTGTTCTGTTACGGATATGTTTTCCCATGTGTGTGAACGGTATTTTACTCCGGACAATGAAATCGGGGTGATTGACCGTATGGCGGAGGGAATTCTTAAGACGCTGGCAGAGGCAGGACCTGCCCTGGTGAAGGAACCGGACAGCTACCGGTACAGGGCGGAGGTCATGTGGATAGGAACCATTGCCCACAATGATACGGTTGGAATCGGCCGGATACAGGACTGGGCCACTCATGAGATAGGAAATGAGCTGAGCGCTCTGTATGACACACCCCATGGAGTTACCTTAAGCGTAATCATGGGGTCATGGATGAGGTATGTGTATAAAAACCATGTGGACCGGTTTGCCAGATACGGGTATGAGGTGTTTGGAATCTCCAGGGAGTACGGCCCGGAGGAAGCTGCATATAAGGGGATTGAGGCCACCGAGGCATTCTTCCGGTCCATGAGGATGCCTGTCAGCCTCAAAGAGGCCGGAATTGGGGACTGCGATATGGAAGACATGCTGGACCATATGAATTTCAGGAATGGAAACCAGACAATCGGGGGACTGGAACCGCTGACACGCCGGGATGTACGGAAGATACTGGAAATGGCCAGGGGATGAGAGTCCGGTGAATCAGAGGAAAGGAAACAGCAGGAGACGAATGCGGCGTGCCTGCTGTTTTTTATGGTTTTTTACTGGAAATGTGATATGATGGCTGTATGATATACGTTGTGTAAGGTTTGACGGAGTAGGGGAAAAGGAGGAGAATCATGAAGTACAGGAGCTATAAATGGCTGCAGGGTTTGTTTCTTGCAATTGTCCTGGCCGCAGCAGCCGTGACGGGCCTGCCTCTGACAGGCAGTCCAATGACAGCCCTGGCAGCGGACAGGGATATTGTGGTGCTGTATACCAATGATGTCCACTGCGGGGTGGATGACAACATCGGCTATGCCGGTCTGGCGCTGTACAAGAAGCAGATGCAGCAGCAGACCCCTTATGTGACCCTGGTTGATACCGGGGATGCCATTCAGGGGGCGCCCATTGGCACGCTTTCAGACGGCGGTTATCTGATTGATATTATGAACTACGTGGGATATGATTTTGCGGTTCCGGGCAATCATGAGTTTGATTATGGAATGTCCAGGTTCCTGGAGCTGGCCGGTAAATTAAACTGCGGGTATTATTCCTGCAATTTCTTACATACCGCCACAGGAGCGCCTGTGTTTGCTCCATACAAGATGTTTGTATACGGGGATACCCAGGTGGCATTTGTGGGAGTAACCACGCCGGAAAGCTTTACAAAATCCACGCCTGCATATTTCCAGGACAGCCAGGGAAATTATCTGTATTCCTTTTGCGAGGATGAGAGCGGACAGAGGCTGTACAGTCAGGTACAGGCCAGTGCGGATGCAGCCAGGGCAGCCGGAGCTGATTATGTGGTTTTGGCAGGCCATCTCGGGGAAAACGGTATTACCCGGAAGTGGTCATCCGTCAGTGTGATTGCCAATACAACGGGAATTGACGCATGTATTGACGGCCATTCCCATGAGACTGTACCGTCTGAGAACATAAAGAATAAGAATGGACAGAATGTGGTCCTGACCCAGACAGGAAC
The DNA here is from genome assembly GCF_015556325.1 of Clostridium sp. 1001283B150225_161107_B6. Taxonomy (NCBI): domain Bacteria; kingdom Bacillati; phylum Bacillota; class Clostridia; order Eubacteriales; family Clostridiaceae; genus Clostridium; species Clostridium sp. 1001283B150225_161107_B6. The sequence continues at coordinate 45,251 of NZ_JADNMD010000009.1, forward strand.
CAAGCTGAATCATATTGGAAAGCTGACCATATCTGCCGACGGTTCCATCCGGACTGAGCTGGTATCCAAGGTGCCTGCCGCGGACCTGGCCAGTGAATATACGGTAAAGGACCATGATTCCCTGAGCAGGATTGCAAAAAGGGAGCTGGGAAGCTACAGCCGCTGGATTGACATTTATAACAGCAACCTGGATAAGATAAAGGATGCTGACGTAATCCCTGTGGGACTTAAGCTTGTGATTCCCGGCCAGAGCGTTATCAATGAGGACGGAAAGGCTGCGGATTATGGAACCATCCGGTTCATCCGGTCCATTGAGAACCAATACAATGAGACATTAAAGACTGTTCTGGGCACCACATCTTACGAGCTGACGGTCAATGACCCTGCCACAGGGCAGCGCAGGATCAGAAATGCAGAAACCAATCTGGGGGATTTGACAGCGGATGCCTACCGTGCGGAGCTGGGGGCTGATATCGGACTCAGCAACGGAGGAGGAATCCGGAGCATTATTAAACCGGGTAACATTACCTATAACGACACCCTGGCCGTGTTCCCTTATGGAAATATGGGATGTGTCATCGAGGCAACGGGACAGCAGATTAAGGATGCACTGGAAATGGCGTCCAGGAATTATCCGGAAGAGAGCGGCGGTTTCCTTCAGGTGTCCGGTCTGACCTACACCATTGACGCATCTGTTAAATCAGGTGTCCGGACAGACGACAAGGGGAATTTTACCGGTGTGTCAGGCGCTTACAGGGTAACGGACATCAAGGTGGGGGGAGAGCCCATTGATTTGGCCGGTACATATACCGTGGCGTCCCATAACTATATGCTGAAACAGGGCGGTGACGGCATGACCATGTTCCGGGGATGTAATGTAATCCGGGATGAGGTCATGGTGGATGTGGATATCTTATCTTCCTATATAAGGCGGATGGGAGGTTTTGTGACATCTGAGTATGGGAACCCGGCCGGCCAGGGGAGGATTACCATAAGGTAAAATCAGGATGGGAAGGCAATGGCAGAACGGGCAATGATAAATTTTAGTATTGACATATATATATAATTGCTATAAGATATGGAAGGTAACACATTTTACAATTAAAGAGTTCGTAAATATCCCTTATTCAGAGTGATGGAGGTACAAAGGACCTGTGAAGTCACGGCAACCCCGGTTGAGTATATCGGCATGATATGCGAAAGGGCCGGAAGGTGCCAGCCTGAGCGAGGAGTATGCTGGTAGGATAAAGCATGCTTGGTCGAGCAATAAGAGGATTTGAAGATTTATAGATATTTTCAAGTCCGCAATTGCTGCGGACTTTGTTTTTTGTAAATGGTTGATGTTACAGCTGCTGTTAATCATTTATCTGAACAAGAAGGAGAGATTAAAAATGGAGAGAAGACTTTTTACATCTGAATCCGTAACAGAAGGGCATCCGGATAAAATGTGCGATGCCATATCCGATGCGATTTTGGACGCATTGATGGAGCAGGACCCAATGAGCCGTGTGGCATGCGAGACAGCTACCACCACAGGACTGGTTCTTGTCATGGGAGAGATAACCACCAACGCCTATGTGGATATTCAGAAGCTGGTGCGCGAGACCGTGCGTGAGATTGGATATGACCGTGCCAAATATGGTTTTGACTGTGATACATGCGGTGTCATTACGGCCATTGACGAGCAGTCCCAGGACATTGCAATGGGAGTGAATAAGGCGCTGGAGGCAAAGGAAAACAAGATGTCCGACCAGGAGCTGGACGCCATCGGAGCAGGAGACCAGGGCATGATGTTTGGTTTTGCCACCAATGAGACAGAGGAATTCATGCCGTATCCTATTTCCCTGGCCCACAAGCTGGCAAAGCGCCTTACGGATGTCCGCAAGAACGGCACGCTTAAGTATCTCCGTCCGGACGGCAAGAGCCAGGTAACGGTGGAGTATGATGAGAACGACAAGCCGGTCCGTCTGGATGCCGTGGTATTATCCACACAGCATGATGAGAGCGTGACCCAGGAACAGATTCATGCGGACGTGAAAAAATACATCTTTGACCAGGTGCTTCCCCAGAATATGATAGACGAGAACACAAAGTTCTTTATCAATCCTACGGGACGCTTTGTAATCGGCGGACCCCAGGGGGACAGCGGGCTGACCGGCCGTAAAATCATCGTTGACACCTACGGCGGTTATGCGCGTCACGGCGGCGGCGCATTCTCCGGAAAGGACTGCACCAAGGTGGACCGCTCTGCTGCATATGCAGCCCGCTATGTTGCCAAAAACATCGTGGCGGCCGGCCTGGCTGATAAGTGCGAAATCCAGCTGTCCTATGCCATCGGGGTGGCCCATCCTACCTCCATCATGGTGGATACCTACGGAACCGGTAAATTGAGCAATGAGAAGCTGGTGGACATCATCCGTTCCAACTTTGACCTGCGTCCGGCCGGAATCATAAGGATGCTGGATTTGCGCCGTCCGATTTATAAGCAGACAGCTGCTTATGGTCACTTTGGCCGCAATGATTTGGACCTGCCCTGGGAGCGGCTGGATAAGGTGGAATTGTTAAAAAGTTATCTATAAGTTTTATGTTTTTAGTTGCAGCTATCCTCTACAGCCAACAGAGGATAGCTGTTTTTTTTTTCCTCCTAAAAAAATTATAAAATCTTTCATTTATATATTGACATTTTTTTAACGAAGGTATATAATGCAAACAGTGAGATTGTTAATTAATTATCAATACAAATTAAGCAGCAATTTAAAATGACTTGACAGGCAGGTACAGCCTAAATGTACTGAAACAAACACAAGGAAAATGGAGGATAAGGAAATGGCAAAGAAAATCGAGCAGGTTGTTCCGGAAATCATTGACAGCGTAGACGGACTGAATGCAAAAATGAATGCAATGCGCGAAGCGCAGAAAGCTTTTTCTACCTTTACACAGGAGCAGGTAGACAAAATCTTCTTTGCAGCAGCAAGCGCGGCTGACAAAATGCGTCTTCCACTTGCAAAGATGGCAGTTGAAGAGACCGGCATGGGCGTGGTTGAGGATAAGGTTATCAAGAACAACTACGCAGCAGAGTATATCTACAATGCATACAAAGACACCAAGACAGTTGGTGTAATTGAGGAAGATAAGGAATACGGCATTAAAAAGATTGCCGAGCCAATCGGCCTGATTGCAGCTGTTATTCCTACCACCAATCCTACTTCCACAGCTATCTTCAAGACACTGATTGCCTTAAAGACACGCAACGCAATCATCATTTCCCCACATCCGCGTGCCAAGAACTGCACCATTGCGGCAGCCAAGGTGGTTCTGGATGCAGCTGTTAAGGCCGGCGCACCGGAAGGTATCATTGGATGGATTGATGTTCCTTCACTGGAACTGACCAACGAGGTAATGAGGGATGCCGACCTGATTCTTGCAACAGGCGGCCCCGGCATGGTTAAGGCTGCTTATTCTTCAGGAAAGCCTGCACTGGGCGTTGGCGCCGGCAATACACCGGTTATCATCGACGACACGGCAGATATTAAGATGGCAGTTAACTCCATCATTCATTCCAAGACATTTGACAACGGTATGATTTGTGCTTCCGAGCAGTCCGTAACGGTTCTGGAATCCATCTACAACGACGTCAGAAAAGAATTTGAATACAGAGGCTGCTATTTCTTAAAGCCGGGCGAAATTGATAAGGTCCGCAAGACCATTATCGTAAACGGCGCCCTGAATGCCAAGATTGTGGGACAGAAGGCAGCAACCATTGCCAAGCTGGCAGGCGTTGAGGTTCCAGAGGATACCAAGATTCTGATTGGCGAGGTTGAGTCTGTTGACATCAGCGAAGAGTTCGCACATGAGAAACTGTCTCCTGTACTGGCTATGTATAAGGCCAAGACATTTGACGAGGCCCTGGACAAGGCAGAGCGTCTGGTGGCAGACGGCGGCTACGGCCACACCTCATCCCTGTATGTGAATGTAAATGAAGAAGAGAAGATATTAAAGCATGCAGCGAGGATGAAAACCTGCCGTATTGTAATCAATACTCCTTCTTCCCACGGCGGCATTGGTGACCTGTACAACTTCAAGTTAGCTCCGTCCTTAACACTGGGCTGCGGTTCCTGGGGCGGCAACTCCGTATCTGAGAACGTTGGGGTCAAGCACTTACTGAATATCAAGACCGTTGCTGAAAGGAGAGAGAACATGCTGTGGTTCCGTGCACCTGAGAAGGTTTACTTTAAGAAGGGCTGTCTGCCTGTAGCATTAAAAGAGCTGAAGGACGTTTTAGGTAAGAAGAGGGCGTTCATCGTAACAGACTCCTTCCTGTATAAGAACGGATACACCCATGTCATCACAGACCGTCTCAACGAGATGGGCATCACATATACCGTATTCTCCGATGTACAGCCTGACCCCACACTGGCCAATGCACAGGCAGGCGCCAAGCTTATGAGGGAATTTGAGCCGGATGTAATCCTGGCCATGGGCGGCGGCTCCGCTATGGACGCAGGCAAGATTATGTGGGTGCTGTATGAGCATCCGGAAGTGGATTTCATGGATATGGCCATGCGCTTCATTGATATCAGAAAACGTGTATACACCTTCCCGAAGATGGGTGAGAAAGCATATTTCATCGCTGTTCCCACTTCTTCCGGTACAGGTTCCGAGGTTACCCCGTTCGCGGTTATCACGGACCAGGAGACAGGCATCAAGTATCCTCTGGCAGATTACGCACTGCTGCCGAACATGGCAATCGTTGATACAGACAACATGATGAGCCAGCCAAGAGGCCTGACCAGCGCATCCGGCGTTGACGTACTGACCCATGCACTGGAGGCATATGCATCCGTCATGGCTACCGACTATACAGACGGCCTTGCACTGAAGGCCATGAAGAATGTATTTGATTACCTCCCAACCGCTTACAATGAGCCTGCAAATGTTGAGGCCCGTCAGAAGATGGCGGACGCTTCCTGTATGGCCGGTATGGCATTTGCCAATGCATTCCTGGGCGTATGCCATTCCATGGCCCATAAGCTGGGCGCATTCCATCACCTGCCACACGGTGTTGCAAATGCACTGCTGATTTCCCTGGTAGTTGATTTTAATGCGGCTGAGAATCCGCGCAAGATGGGCACATTCTCACAGTATCAGTATCCTCATACCCAGGAAAGGTATGCAGAGTGCGCAAGGTTCTGCGGAATCCAGGCAAAGGATGATGCTGAGGCAGTCCAGAAGCTGATTGTCAAGATTGAGGAGCTTAAGAGGACTGTTGGCATTAAGTCCTGCATCAAGGATTACGGAATTGATGAGAAAGACTTCTTAGACAGGCTGGACGACATGGTAGAGCAGGCATTTGATGACCAGTGTACCGGCGCTAACCCAAGATATCCGCTTATGAGCGAGATTAAAGAAATGTATTTAAAAGCATACTACGGTAAATAATTCGTACCCATTGCGGGTAAATACCTTTATCCTTTGTGTTTGGAACAGGCCGTCTGTCGTTTGACAGGCGGCCTGTTCATGTCATTCCGGTTATTGTATATCCTTGGGATTCAGTGTGATGCCCTCAAAAAATGATTCATAGTTAATGTTAAAGATTTCTCTCATGGCAACCAGCTCGGAGATTCGAATATTGTAAGTGCCGCCTTCTATCTGGGAATATATGCTGCGTGAAATATTGAGCCCCATCAGCTGCATCTTTGCAGTGACCTGCTCCTGGGTAAGGTGTGACTGCAGGCGGTATTTTCGGATGTTTGGCCCTATCCTTAAATCCTGCTTTAATTTTTGTTCCATGGCTTCCTCCGGAATATGCAATAAATAGGTTGCATTTCCTTGATTTTACGACAAATGTCATATATAATTGCAATGTATAGATTGCACAGCAGAAATTGGAGATATACATGCAGAAAGTAGAATAGGAGTTTCGTATGATGCCAGAAAAATCCCAGGGGGGGCTGTTGGCCAGATTGCAGAATCTATCAGGCTGCCAGTACCTTTCGGACCTTCACAGTCCGTTTTATATAGACGATATTATATATGCCGTTCGAACGGTCAGCATATCATCTTATTCCATGGGGGAATGGGAGGAAGCCTTCCGGTATATTACGGGTGTCAGAATGGAATTCAGGAGTAAGGATGAACTGATTAAGAATCTGATTTTAAGATTAGAGGAAAACAGGGAGCTTTAGAGGAAGTAAAGAGCTTTAAATGAAAACAGGGAGCTTTAAACGAAACGGATGCTGCCGGCGGTCCGGGTGTATAAAACAACACCCGGGCTGCCAGGACAGCATCCATTTTTTATTTCTTATATTGTATCTGTTTTTACGTGATTTCCCCGTAGAGCAGCTCATGCTGTCTCCTGACCCGTTTTTGAATCTGCCTTATAAAGGAGGGCGGACCCAGTACGCGGACCACAGGTCCAAAGGATAGGATATCAATGAGAAGTTCTGTCTCATCCGCCAAATCATAGTAAATGGAGCAGACCCAGCATTTCTTATCCTCATCATACTCCGTGTGCTTCTCATAGTTGGCAAAATGCAGCATGCACCGTTCCAGTGAGTTGCGCTCACCGCTGATTTCCAGTACCACTGGGTTTGCAGCCTTCTGGACCGGTTGGAATGAACGGGCTTTTAAGTCCGGCGGGCATGGCCTGGAGGTCACGTGGCAGTCCTTTATACGGCCTAAGTTCAGTATGGTGTTGCGGCTGAAGGTTTCCCGGTGGAGCTGGAGGCAGCAGAGACGGAATTTGTCATCCTTGGAGGAATACTGAAGCTGGTAAGGCGCAGTTTCAAAGGAGTGGACACGGCCGTGCTTTCCCTCATAGGCCACCAGAAGGATACGTTCCTCCCTGAGCGCCTTAAGAATGGCCTGGAAATGTTTCCTGTAGTCGCCGGAAGCATAGGAATCCCCGTCTCTGTAGCGGTCATAGTAGTAAAAGTTTTCCTCCTGGTAAAGAGAGGAGCAGGCGCCTAATTCACGGTCCAGAAGTCCTATCTCCCGGTCAGTGAAAAACAGCCGGAAACGGGGGTCCTGCATAAGGGATTTAAGCCATGCCTTTTGGAGATTCGTAAGAGGGATAGCCGGGACGGCATGGCCCAGCCGGGACGTAAAGGTATGTTTGTCCTTCTCATCCAGAAGGGCCCATGTGCCGTCCGTCAGTTTGGGAATAATGGACAGGGAGCTTTCCTGGAAACCATAGACACGGCAGATATCCTCCATGTCCTGCCTGGTTATGGGGTCACGCCCGGCTCTGTCCAGTATGTGGCGGACTACATTGTAATAGCAGCTGTAGATTTTGTGAAATAATTCCATGGTTTCCTACTCCTCATTCCTGCAGTACATCTCATACATCTTTTCCCAATCGCGGGTTATCTTGGCTATGGCAAAGAGGTTCGTTCCCTGGATGTCCAGGATACGGCCTGTAAAGGTTTTGGCCCAGGACAGCATTTCGTTGGTATCGAAAAATGTACCAGTGTACAGAAACTGGTTTTCGCGAATCCTCAGAACCTCTCCCCCGCGGCCTTCCCGGTAAAGACGGTTTAAGATATAGGGTTCTTTTTCCTCGTCTATGTAGAGCTTGATGCAGACCTCCTCCATACGGCTTGCGCCGCCTCCAAACGACACGCCCCAGCATTTATCCTTGTTTTTTTCCAAATCACGGAGCAATTCCCCGTAAAATGTACATGGCTCCAAAAGGGTCACACTGGTGATGGAGTCCAGACGGGAGTTGCTGAAGCGGCGGCGCTGGGGCAGATACAGGCACAGATACCTCCGGCCGGTCTGGGTGCTGACATATATTTTCAGAGGCACTCCTGACATGGTGGAGGTCTGTCCGCTGCGGCTGCTTTTGTTTTCGAAACAAATCAGACGCTGTTCCCGTATGGCGGTCAGTATACAGGCCAGTACGCCGTCCTCCAGTGTGTGTACGATGAAATGGTGCTTGAACTGAAACAGGTCATTGCATGCATCCTGACGGTCCAGGATGGTGCTTCCTATGAAGCCAAAGGGGGCTGCCTCCTGGAAGTATTTCACTGCTGTGATGAGGCGCTGCCATAATTCATGTTTCTCGTCCGCTGTCCCGTCAGACACTGTTTTGCCGGATTCTGTTTCCATGGACATAAGGGGAGCCAGCGCATAGAAGAGAATTTTTCCTTCCTTATGGGAAACCAGTATGCCAAGGGATTCATATTCCTTCAGCTTCAGGCGCACGGTCTGGGTGTCAAATACAACCCCGTAGTTTCGGGAGATGAGGTCGGTCACTGCGCTGGCTGACAAGCCCTCTGTACAGCCGCATAATAGGTCCATGATGAAGAAATGGAGCATCAGGTCATTGTCTGTAAAGCTCTTGGACTTCCAGGCAGCGTACAGGGGATTCTGGGGAATGGTCTTGCTGTCCACATTGATGTAAACATGCTTTCCCTTGGAGGTGTAATCGGATTTTGTATACCGGGAGAGCCAGCTTTCAATGCGGCGGCGTTCATTGTCATAGGTTCTGGAGCTCTTTTCACTGAAATCATTTCTTACCTTGAACCCGTAAACGTAAAATTGCCGCATATAGTCACGGATGCGGTCAAAGTTTTTGATTAATTCCTGGAATTCAGCCATGACGGTTGCCTCCTGTCCGTAAATGTTTGATGTATTTCTAATATAAAATCCGGTTATAACAGCTGGTCCGCTTTATTTCTGCCTTCTGAAACCTGACCGCAGTTTTCCCTGTTCTTACAGCATACTCCAAATTTCTATAAATAGCAAATAATGGAAGTTCGCAACTTTTTTTAAATGATACCCGCCTGAAAATCATGTATCATAAGCATGTAGTTAAGATACATACGCAAATATATGAACGGTGAGACAGACGTACAAAACGAAGACGAAAGGATGTGAGATATATGTTTGTGATGTATGAGAAAGAAAATATGAAGGTCCCGGTAAGGGTATGGCTGAAGGACCGTAAGGATTTGGAGGGCAGCTGCCTGGAACAGGCATATCATCTTTCACAGCTGCCTTTCCTTCACAAATGGGTCAGTCTGATGCCGGATACCCACGCGGGCAAGGGAATGCCTATCGGCGGCGTCATTGCAGCGGAGGGAGTGGTAATTCCCAATGCAGTGGGCGTGGACATTGGCTGCGGCATGGCTTATACGGAGACAAATATCAAGGTGGCTGATATCAAAGAGGTTATCACAGGCAACGGCTCCCTTATCCAGGCCATCATAGGCGATATTATGCGCAATGTGCCGGTGGGATTTGCGCACCATAAGACCATGATGCCCAGCTATACCATGGACTGCGCGTTTGAAGAAATGGACCGGTATGAGGAGGATGGGGAGCTCTTGGGACAGCTGGAGGCGGGATACTATCAAATCGGCACACTGGGGGGAGGAAATCATTTTATTGAACTCCAGGAAGATGACGCCGGTTATCTGGCTGTGATGATTCACTCGGGAAGCCGGCATTTCGGAAAATCGGTCTGTGATTACTTCCACTATAAGGCAAGGCAGTTAAACCAGACATGGTTCAGCGCGGTGCCGGATGAATACAGGCTGGCCTTCCTGCCTGTGGATACCAGGGAGGGGAAACAGTACCTGAGCTGGATGCAGCTGTCCATGGATTTTGCCAAAGAAAACAGGGAAAAGATGATGCTGGCTGTAAAAGCCATTCTGGAGAAGTGGATTGGCAAATATACCGGATTTTCATTGGAATTTTCCCATGACCTGAACTGCCATCACAACTACGCTTCCTTAGAAAACCATTACGGAAAGGATGTATGGGTCCACAGAAAGGGCGCTGTCAGCGCCCAGAGCGGCGAGTTAGCCGTGATTCCGGGGGCCATGGGTTCTTACAGCTATGTGGTTATGGGAAAAGGAAATCCTGAGAGCTTTTGCTCCTCATCCCATGGAGCCGGGAGGCAGTATTCCAGAAAAGGAGCCATGGCAGCATTTTCCTGTGAGGAGGTCATTCTGGATTTACAGAAACAGGGTGTGATTCTTGGAAAGAAGGGAAAGGCTGACGTGGCGGAGGAGAGCCGGTTTGCCTATAAGAATATTGAGGAAGTTATGGATAACCAGCAGGACCTGGTGGTGCCTGTGAAGCGTCTTAAGACCATAGGCGTGGTAAAGGGTTAAGGCCCCATAGGCGCTATGGGGTCAAAGAAAAACAAGCAGGGCCCGTCAGGTGGACGGGACACCTGCCCTACATAAATACTGGCAGTTTGCCTTAAGAGGCGGAGCTTTCTTCCTGGGGCTCCCCGGTGCCCGGCCTTTGGTTCAGTGGTATGCCGGCAATCTGCAGCCTTTTAGGATGATGTGTCGCGGGTTCGACTCCCGCCGTGTAAGAGAACACGTAGCTAAGTTGGTATAGCAATCATTGAAAATGATGACATAACCAAATGTCTCCAGGAAGGGAAAGGGATGCCTTGGCTCCTGCCGAACCTGTGGTTACGGGGAAAGGCAGTCCTTCTGCAGCCCAGTGCAACTGCGGATACCGCACAAAACGGGCCGGACCGGATACATCAGCTTATAACGTGTTTCCCGTCCGGATGGAACGGGCCAGGAACGTGTAACAGCGTATTCCAGACCTGTTCCGGGTAAGGGACAGAATGCCCTGCCCTGCCGGAATGTGCTTAAGCAGAAGCCCGCAGCAGCAGGACGGAGCAAGGCAGCCGCCTTTTCCAACAAATGAATGTAACTGTGTGATTCGTTGTAGCGGGGCCTAGAATGTAAGATAAATGCTCCGCGGATTCAAACTATGAGGGATTCAAATATGATGATAAAGAAATATATAATCAAAGAGCAGGAATGCGGCTATCTGATGAAGGATGGCCGGTTCGTGGAACTGCTGACAGCAGGAAAGTATTCTTACCTGGGCATGTTGGGATATGAGGTGCAGACCGTTCCTATGACAGGGGAGGTCAGGACCTGCGGCATACCCGAGGAAATCCTTATGAAGAACGAGAAGTTTGCCTCCAGGGTAGTAAAGGCAGTACTGCCGGACGAGTGCATTGCCCTGCGGTTTGTGAACAGGGCCTACAGGGAAGTGATTACAAAGCCTGAGACTTTATACTGGAATGTATTTGAGAAAAATGAATTCCAGCTCATTGATATAACCAAGCCATATATGGAGGATACCCTTCCCAGGATGTACATGGACCTGATGCCTGCCAAATATTATAAGAAAATAGTTATAAAGGACGGTGAGACAGGCCTTCTGTATTTTGACAACCGCTATGAAAAGATACTGGGTACCGGGTCATACTACTTCTGGAATTACGGAAGGGAAGTTACCTGCAAAATCTTCAATATGAAGATTCAGCAGCTTGACATCTCCGGTCAGGAAATTCTCACCGCGGATAAGGTGGCTGTGCGGTTAAATGTCATCTGCAATTACCGGATAACCAATCCTGAGAAACTGGTCCAGACCGTGGAAGGAGTGGCTTCCCAGCTTTATACATATGTCCAGCTGAAGCTGCGGGAATATGTGGGACGGTACAGACTGGATGAACTTCTGGAACAAAAGGAGGAAATCGGAAGGTTTGTGCTGGATAAGTTAAAGGAGTATCAGGAGGAGTACTGTGTGGAGATAACCGGAGCAGGCATCAAGGACATTATACTTCCGGGAGAGATAAGGGAAATTATGAATACCGTCCTGCTGGCAGAGAAAAAGGCCCAGGCCAATGTCATCATGCGGAGGGAGGAGGTGGCTTCCACAAGAAGTCTTTTGAACACCGCGAAGCTGATGGATGAGAACCATACCCTGTTCAAGTTAAAGGAAATGGAGTATCTGGAGAGAATCTGCGACAAGGTAGGCAATATATCCCTTAACGGCGGCAAAGGTGTGCTGGAGCAGCTGGCTGAGCTGGCAGGTGTACAGGATTAAACTGAAGCAAGCGGTATCCGGCCCGGGGAGTCCAAGGGTTTTTCAGGCAGGTTTTAAGGAGGAAAATGAGGAAACAGCCAGTAAACCCGCGGTAAAATCGGTTTACATACTTCTTGACTTTAGCATATTAACTTGCTATACTTTTTCTAAAGTCTGTGCCGGACCCACTACCGGCGCAGCATCCCCACACTATACAAACAAAAATCCAGGAGGTCGATTGAAATGTCATACGTTGATGAGATTTACGAGAGAGTTGTAGCACAGAACCCGGGTGAGCCGGAGTTTCATCAGGCTGTCAAGGAAGTATTGGATTCCTTAAAGCTGGTCATCGATGCCAATGAAGAAAAGTACCGCAGGGAAGGTGTCCTTGAGCGTTTTACGGAGCCGGAACGGGTTGTTTCTTTCAGGGTTCCATGGGTAGATGACAACGGAGCGGTCCAGGTGAACAAGGGATACAGGATACAGTTCAACAGCGCCATCGGGCCATATAAGGGCGGCCTGCGTTTCCATCCATCCGTAAACCAGAGCATCCTCAAGTTCCTTGGTTTTGAGCAGACACTTAAGAACTCCCTGACCGGACTTCCCATGGGCGGCGGCAAGGGCGGTTCCAATTTCGACCCCAAGGGTAAATCAGACCGTGAAGTCATGGCCTTCTGCCAGAGCTTCATGACAGAGCTGTACCGCCACATTGGCAAAGATACGGATATCCCGGCCGGAGATATCGGCGTGGGCGGCAGGGAAGTAGGATACCTGTTCGGACAGTATAAGAGAATTACCGGATTGTATGAGGGCGTACTTACAGGCAAAGGACTTACCTTCGGCGGTTCCCTGGCCAGGACACAGGCAACCGGATACGGCCTTGTATATATTCTGAATGAGATGTTAAAGCACAATGGCAAGGATATGGCAGGCAAGACAGTAGTTGTATCCGGTTCCGGCAATGTGGCTATCTACGCAACCGAGAAGGCACAGCAGCTGGGAGCAAAGGTAGTGGCGTTAAGCGATTCCAACGGTTATATCTATGACAAGGACGGCATACAGCTGGATATTGTCAAAGAAATCAAGGAAGTGCGCAGAGGACGCATCAAGGAGTATGTGGATGAGGTTCCAACCGCAGTATACACAGAGGGCAGGGGAATCTGGAGCATCCCCTGCGATATCGCCCTTCCATGCGCAACCCAGAACGAGCTTAACTTAGACGATGCCCAGGCACTTCTTGCCAATGGATGCTTTGCAGTGGCAGAGGGCGCTAATATGCCGTCTACCAGGGAAGCAACCGACCTGTTTGTGGAGAAGAAGATTCTCTTCATGCCGGGCAAGGCTGCCAATGCAGGCGGCGTGGCAACCTCCGGACTGGAGCAGAGCCAGAACTCCTTAAGGATGTCATGGTCCTTTGAGGAAGTGGATGATAAGCTTCACACAATCATGGTAAATATCTTTGCAAAGGTATCAGAGGCAGCAGAGCGCTACGGAGTTGCAGGCAACTACGTGGCAGGCGCCAACATTGCCGGATTTGAGAAGGTGGTTGAGGCAATGCTGGGACAGGGTATTGTGTAGTCCGTAAGGTATCACGCAGCCGTAATAGAATAGGAACAGAGTATGCGCAATGAATTCCGCAGGCAGGCTAAAAAAGTTTGTCTGCGGAATTTTTTTAAATGGGCTTTAGCCTGTTGGGCATGTCGGAATTTCCCGGGTCGGAAATGGAGACATGGGAAATCCTGCGGAACATATTAGGGCGCTATGGAGCAATATCAACAGAAATTGGAAATAGTGCATAAAAAACAAGGTTTTCATTAGGCCATTATCCGGTCCACCGGTCTGCCCCGGATGATTAAGGGGTGGACGGATTTAAATTATGGGAATGCCATTAATTATTATGCAGGCAATCCTGACAGCAGGGCTATGATAGAACGCCAGTACCCAATCCATAAGGAGCTGGTGGATGTGTGCCGCACCGGGAACACGGAGAATATATGCAGGGCAATATCAAACCATTATATGAAGACCATCAGGAGGCGTCTGAAGGAACAGGGCATGCCGGAAGACCATTTTAAGTTTTCCATTGATGTGATGGATGGCTGGGTTTGAGGCCGGAACAGAATATAAGACAGCAGATGGAAAAAGAATAGGAAAGAATCCGGATGACGGTTTTGGAAGGAACCATTGTCAGGGTTCTTTTTTTATAACCATGAAGCGGTCTGTTGTTCCGGTCAGTTAACAGGGATACGGTTGTGTATAATGCCGCACCATCCGGGTATAACAGTGAAAATAAGGCACAATTATGTATAAAATAATTGCGCATCACAGGAATGAGCATCATATTGCACAAAATATGGACCCTATTTAAATTGAAATCCCAATGCCGGACCCTTATAATGCAGATATGGAGAAGATACATGAGCGCGCGTGTAGCTTTAATATTAATTAATAAGGAGTACCAAATCATGACGGGAGATATAGTATACAAGGACCTGATTCAACTGGATTTGGATGTGAGAAGTACTGACGAATTATTTGAGGTCATGTCCGGGCAGCTTATGGAATTGGGGTATGTGACAGGGGATTTCCTTGAAAGCATAAAAGAAAGGGAAAAGGAATATCCTACGGCCCTTCCCATAGAGCCGTACGCAGTGGCCATACCCCATACGGACCCGGAGTGCATTAAGAACGCATTCATTGCCTGTATCCGCCTGAAGGAACCGATTCCATGGAGGGAGATGGCTGCCAATGAGGTAGTCCATATGGTGCGGTTTGTATTCCTGCTTGGGTTTAAACAGGAGGATGTGGGAGATGCCCATGTGGAACTGCTGCAGATACTGGTGAACAATTGCCAAAGGGCTGATTTTATGGAAAGGCTGCGGCAGGCTGCAACGGCAGAGACATATTTTAATCTGGTATTATCAATGGAAGGTATAGGGTGAACATATGAAGAGAATCATAGTGGCATGTGCAAATGGAGTTGCTACATCACAGGCAGTTGCCAGCAAGGTAAACCGTCTGTTAAAAGAAAGAAAGGTGGACGCCATGGTGGACGCGGTCAATATTAAGTCCCTGGACCGGGATATAAAAGACTGTGTGGCTTATATATCCATCACTAAGACGGTAAAGGAATATCCGGTGCCAGTTATTAACGGAATCGCGTTCCTGACAGGGGTCAGGCAGGAGGACGAACTGAAAAAGCTCATTGATGCGGTCAACAAAAGCTGATATGTAGAAGGAGGGGAAAGGTATGCAAGTATTAACAAATGTTGTCAACTTCTTTTTGGGACTGGGGGCTCCCATATTTGTGCCAATCATAATGATTATTGGCAGTATACTGGTGGGAATGAAGATAAAGGATGCTATTTCGTCCGGTATCACCCTTGGCGTGGCGTTTACAGGCATGAACCTGCTGATATCCTTTATGAAGGACAGCATAACCCCGGCGGCCCAAGCCATCATGACCTCAACAGGAATCTCACTGCCCATTGTTGACGGCGGATGGAGCACCATGGCTACCATATCATGGGCATGGCCCTATGCATTTCTCATGTTTCCGCTTTTGATTGCAGTCAATGTGGTGATGATACTTCTCAATAAGACAAATACCATCAATGCTGACTTATGGAATGTATGGCTTAAGATATTTACGGCAGTTGCTGTGGTATCCATTACCCACAGTGTGATTCTGGCCTTTGTGATTGCGGCTGTGCAGATTATACTGGAACTTAAATCTTCGGATGCGCATCAGCACCGTATTGAGAAGCTGACAGGTATTCCCGGTGTGTCCGTGACCCATGCAACGTTGTTTTTCGGCGCCATCCTATATCCCATTGCCCTGATTTTAAGAAAGATTCCAGGGCTAAACAGGGAATTTGACACAGAAATGCTGAAGGATAAGGTGGGTATCTTTGCAGAAAATCACGTAATGGGATTTTTGCTGGGCTGTTTATTCGGAATTCTGGCAAAATATTCCCTGGCCCAGATTCTTACCACTGGAATCAAGGCTGCCGCCGCCATGACACTGTTCCCTGTGGTAGCCAAATATTTTATGCAGGCATTGTCTCCCATCTCCGAGGCGGTCAGCGCTTTCATGAATAAGAAGTTTGAGGGAAAGACCCTGATTGTGGGGCTGGACTGGCCTATCCTGGGGGGCTGTAATGAGATATGGCTGGCAATTCTTTGGAGCATTCCGTTCATGCTGGTCTATTCCATGTTCCTGCCGGGCAATGGAATCCTTCCTTTTGCAGGTCTTATGAGCGCATCCCTGGCACTGCCGGCATTTCTGGTGACAAGGGGAAACCTGCTCCAGATGTCCATTCTCTGTGTTATCGGAGCGCCCGTGTTCCTGTGGGTGGGGACTGCATTTGCTCCGTTTATGACTGAGTTAGCCATAGCAACAGGCAGTATTGACCTCCAGGCAGGTGAACTGATTAGCAACAGCCTGATTAATGGTCCTGTATTTACGTATTCCATTTCACATCTGTTCATGTTCTTAAAGGGGAATTTTGTGCCTTTGATTATATTTGCAGTCTGGCTGGCAGGTTTTATATTATACTACCGTGATTTAATGCGTGAGGCCAGGGAAGACGCAGCTCTGGAGGCTGAGAATGCAAAGGCAGGACAGTAAGCAAGCAAATTGACGAGGTGATATCGTGTATCTGGATAGCAGAAGTTATATGATTTTTCAGGAAATAGTGAATAATACATCCGCTACAGGCAAGGGCCTGGAGGATAAATTCCGCCTTACAAGAAAGCAGCTCAGTTATAGCTTTGACAAAATCAATGACTATCTTAAGGATAACGGCCATCCAGAGATTAAACGGCTGAAGACCGGGTACTTCATGGTGCCCGGTCCGGTGGCTGAGCATTATTCCACCAAAGAGGCAGCGGTCACCAAGTCTTCTTATACTTATTCAGACGAAGAGCGGGCGTATTGGATTGAGCTCAGGCTGCTGTGCCATGAGGACGAGCTTTCCACCTACCATTTTACAGAGGAGCTTCAAATCAGTAAGAATACCCTGCTCAGTGATTTGAAAAAGGTGCAGGAACGGATTAATAAATTCAGCCTGGAGCTGGCGTATAACAGGAAGGAAGGATACCGCCTTTACGGAAGCGAATACCATAAAAGAGAGCTTTTAACCCACGCTCTCAGAAAGCTTTTAAACATGCCGGGCGGTGAGGAAAACCTGAACCGGGTATATGCAATAGAGGAAGCACAGGCGGAAGACCTTAAGGACAATATTGAAGAGATAGAAAATAAGCTTCAGCTTCAGTTTACAGATGAACGGCTGAAAGAGCTTCAGTATATTTTTTATTTTACCATGCTGAGGATTAAGAATCAAAAGACCATAGAAGCCATGGACCAGTACCGTCTGGTAACAACTACCAGGGAGTATTCCGTGGTAGCTGCGTTTGCGGACATATACGGAATAAAGGATGAAAATGAAATTGTTTATTTTGCAGTCCAGATACAGATTTCAAAGGTCCATAACAGGACCCATGAAGATATGGGAAACCTGGAGCTTTTGAGGGATGCGGGAATGCATATGCTGGAACGCTTTGAGTCCATCAGCTGTGTCCGCCTGGACGGAAGGGCTGAATTTCTGGAAATCCTGTATCAGCACATGAAGCCGGCTGTGTACCGGATATGGTATGGATATCATGTGGAGCCTGATATCACGGATATGATACTGCCTAAATACCAGTATCTCCATGAAATTGTGCGCAGGGCAGTGAGGCCCTATGAAATCTACCTCAAATGTACATTTCCGGACCCTGAGCTTGTGTATATTACGGTTCTCTTTGCGTCCTGGCTCCATAAGGAGGGGAAGCTGATACAGGTCCGGGAAAAGGAACGGGCAGTGGTGGTGTGTACCAACGGGCTTACCGTATCGCAGTACCTTTTCGTTTCGCTGTCAGAGCTTCTGCCTGAGATTGAATTTTTAGAGTGCCTGTCCTTAAGGGACTTTTACGAATATGATAAGGATTTCCAGATTGTGTTTTCTACCGTAAGGCTGGAGACAGACAAGAAACAATTTGTGGTATTTCCCTTTGCCAATGATATTGCCAAGAAATCATTCAGGGAAAAGGTACTGGAAAATATACGGATATCAGAGGGACAGGTAAAGCTTCAGAGCCGTCTGCCCTTTCTGCTGCCGGATGAACGGATTCAGATTACAGAGGAAAGAACGGATTGGCAGAATGCAATCCGGATGGCGTCAGCGCCTTTGCTGGACAATGGATTCATTAACAGGAATTATGTTGACAGGGCCATCGATATGGTGGAGACGGAAAAGCGGTTCATCATGATTGCAGATGGCGTGATTATCGCCCATGCGGGCGTGGATGACGGCGTGTACTGCATGGGAATGTCTTTGCTTAGGCTGCCTGAAAAGCTGTCCTTTAACGGATATATGGATGCCGATATTATTGTGGTTCTGGCCACGCCGGATAAGACAGGGCATCTGCCGGCGCTTTATCAGCTGTTTGATTTGCTGGAGGACGAGGGTAATATAAATGCCATGCGCAGGGCCGGGGATGTACACGAAATTGCAAGGCTGATACGGAAATATATTTGAGTAAACAGTGATGAAACTAATATGAATCAAAGAGGGGAGAAACTTATATGTTACAGGAAGCAGTACAAAAAGCAAAAGAGCAGGTCATGTGGGGATGCAGGACCATGGTGGATAAGGGATATGCATTGGGAACAGCAGGCAATATCAGCGCCAGGGTGGAAGGGGAGCCATTGTTTGTGATTACCCCTTCAGCCAGGCCGTATCTTACCATGAAGCCGGAGGACCTGGCAGTGGGGGATATGGATGGAAATATAGTGTCGGGTCCCTATAAACCTTCCATTGAATGTTTCATGCATCTGGGAATCTTCCGGGAACGGCCGGAGGTGAACTGTATTGTACATACACATTCCAAATTTGCCACGGCTGTCAGCGCACTGGACGGTGTTCATAAGGTGCCGGTGATTGATATTGAGGGTGTGGTGTACCTGGGCGGGGAGATACTGGTGGCCCCCTTTGCGCCTCCGGGTTCCGCAGAACTGGCTGCCCATGTAAGGAATACCATTGGAACAAATGCAGGCCTGCTCATGGCCAATCACGGAGCCATTGGCACCGGACTTACCATGGAGGATGCCATGATATCCAGCGACAATGTGGAGAGGGCCTGTGAGATGTATCTGGCAATTCTGGGCGCGGGACGGCAGGTAAGGAAGCTGCCGGAGGATTATATGGAAATGGCAAAGAAAAAGTCACTGGCAAGAAGAAATGTAGTTTTATAGAATCAGGAGGAGCATATGGGAAGAAAGGTTGCAGTAATCCATACAACAGCCGTTACCTACGAAGGTATCAACAGCAGGCTTAAGGCGCTGGCGCCGGATGCAGAGGTTATGAACATTGTGGACGACAGTCTTCTGAATGATGTGAAGAGGGAGGGAAAGCTGACAAAGGAGGTTACAAGGCGGCTTATGACATATGCTTTTGAAGCCCAGGACTGGGGAGCAAAGCTGATTCTTAATGCCTGCTCCTCTGTGGGGGAAGGCGTGGATGTCATAAGACCGCTGCTAACGATTCCTTATCTTAAAATCGATGAACCCATGGCGCGTACAGCTGTGGAAAGGGGAGATAAAATAGCTGTATACGGTACGGTCAAGACCACGCTGGAGCCAAGTGCAAGACTGATAAGACGCATTGCCGAATCAGCAGAAAAGGATGTGGCAGTGGATTCCTATCTGGCCTCAGATGCCTTTGAGGCGCTGACGGCGGAGAAGAACCAGGACAAGCATAATCAGATACTGGAGGCGCTGATTCGTGATACCCAGGAGCAGTATGATGTTCTGGTGCTGGCGCAGGCCAGCATGAGCGTATTGATTCCGTGTCTGTCAGACATTTCCAAGCCAATTCTGAGCAGCATGGACTCAGGAGTGGAGGCAGCTGCTGCAGCACTGAAGGAATTATAAATGAGGACAGAGATATGATATTAGGATGTGTGGCGGATGATTTCACAGGGGCCGCCGATGCAGCCTCCTTCCTTCAGGCAGGAGGCGCCAAGGTGATTCTCAGCAATGGGATACCTGAGGGGGAGAATGAGGATATTATGCCGGCCCAGGCAGTGGTGATAGCACTGAAGACACGTACCTGCCCTCCCTGTGAGGCAGTGGAACGGAGCCTGGCTGCGTTTTCATGGCTGAAAGCCCACGGGGCACGTATGCTGTATTTTAAATACTGTTCCACCTTTGACTCCACGGAAAAGGGAAATATAGGACCGGTTCTGGATGCTGTCCTGGAACAATGGAACATACCATACACACTTTTATGCCCTGCGCTGTTGGAAAACGGGAGAAGCGTGAGGGATGGAAAGCTGTATGTCAATGGGGTTTTGCTGGAGGAAAGTTCCATGAGGGACCATCCCCTTAACCCAATGAGGGATTCCCGGTTAAAGCGCCTGATGGAAAGACAGAGCCGGTATCCCTGTTATAATCTGGATGAGGGTGCCCTTGAACGGGAGTTCAGGCCTTCTGGGGACCCGGGGCATTATTATCTCATACCGGATTATTATGAAGAGAGACACGGAAGTATGATTGCAGACAAATACAGGAATCACCCGCTTTTGTCAGGGGGGTCCGGTCTGCTTAAGATGATTGCCCGGACATGGGAACCGGAAGAGGGAAGGAAAAGGTTTAATCCCTCCCTTTGTTCAGCCCCAATCATACTGGCCGGCAGCTGTTCACAGGCCACCAGGGAACAAATCAGGTATTATGAGTCACAGGGGGGAGCTTCTTACCGCATCCATCCGCTGCAGTTTGTGCAGGGCATCCAGACAATGGACCATATCAAAGCGTTTCTGGATGATAACAAAAATCAGGCGGTCCTGGTTTACACCTCGGCACCTCCTGATGAAGTAAATCATATAAAAGCGGAATGGAAGGAAGCTTTTCCGCCTCTGGGACATTATAACGAGGATATATTGGCCCGGACAGCCGCCTATGCCCTGGAATGCGGACGAAAACGAATCATTGCTGCAGGAGGGGAGACTTCAGGCGCAGTCATGCAGAAACTGGGAATGCATACATTTTATATCGGAAAATCCATTGCCCCGGGCGTCCCGGTCATGTATCCTGCGGGGCAGGAAGGTCCGGAACTGGTTCTTAAGTCCGGAAACTTCGGCCGGGAGGATTTCTTTATCCGGGCAATGAAGGACATCTGAGCCGGGACTAATCCGCAATACCCACCTTACCCTCCATCCCGTCTTCCGCCAACCGCATCCTCCGGAGCTCCCTGGTGACAAATACCAGGGCCAGAAGGGCGGCCATAAGGTCTGCAACCGGCGCAGAGTACATGACGCCTTCAATGCCGAAAAACATGGGCAGCACCACAATCAGGGGCAGGAGGAAGATAATCTGCCTGGTAAGGGAGATGAAGATACCCTTTGCAGCCTTTCCGATGGATGTAAAGTAATTGGCGGTGATGGGCTGGAGTCCGTTTAAAAAGGTGAAGAACAGGAAGATGCGGAAGTATTGTTCCGCAAAGTGAAAGTACTCCTGGCTCCCTGAACCAAAGATGCCGATGATTTGCCTGGGTATCAGCTGGAAACACAGGAAGGCCATGGCGGATATGGTGGTGGCAATGAGCACTGCTTTCAGATATGCCTCCCGGACCCGCTTGAATTTCCTGGCGCCGTAGTTAAAGCTGACAATGGGCTGCAGTCCCTGGGACAGACCGATGACCAGGGAAAAGAATATCATGTTTACCTTGGTTATGATGCCTGCGCAGGCCAGAGGAATTTCGCTGCCGTAATGGGACTGGGCGCCATAATAGCGGAGGATATTGTTCATTACAATCTGTACCACCATCATGGCCATCTGGTTAAAGAAGGGGGCCATGCCCAGGGCGGCAATGGCCTTTATATGGGATGGGATGGGGGTAAGGGAGCCAAGGGACAAGCGGACGGTCTTAAACCGTGTCAGGTACAGGATGACCATGATGCCGGATATGATTTGTCCGATGATGGTAGCCAGTGCAGCGCCCGCCATTCCCATGCGGAAGCCGAAGATGAACAGGGGGTCCAGTATGGTGTTGAGGATGGCGCCGGTCAGGGTGCACATCATGGAGAATCTGGGGCTGCCGTCCGCACGTATCAGGTTGGAGCCGCCTGTGGTCAGGATGAGAAATGGAAAGCCAAGGGATGTGATGCCTGTATAGGTCAGTGAATAGTCCAGGACATCCGGGGTTGCTCCAAAGACAATCATGAGGGGCTTCAGAAAAAGCCTGACCGTGAGACAGAGAATAGCCCCAATGGCAAACAGCATGAAAACAGCGTTGCCCGCATACCGGGTGGCTTCCTCCTTTTCGCCGCTGCCAAGGGACAGATTGAAATTGGCTGCGCCGCCGATTCCGCACATCAGGGAGATGGCAGTACAGGTGATGGTAAGAGGAAATGCCATGTTGGTGGCGGCATTTCCCAGCATGCCCACGCTTCTTCCTATAAAAAACTGGTCTACAATGTTATACAGGGCGCTGACCAGCATGGCTATGATACTGGGGATGGCAAAGCGGACCAAAAGCCGGTTTACAGGCAGAACGCCCAATGGATTTTCGTGAGATGATGAAGATGTCATAAGGTTACCTCGTCTTTCGTGAATAAAAGAAGACTCCCTGTCAGCTTGCAGGTGACAGGGAATCACATGTATCATTGATATGATTATACTACGGTCCGGGAATAAACGTCAAGAACTCAGCCGATTCCTCCGAAGGCAATCCCCAAAACAAAGACAACAACCGTAAGTCCGCAGAACAGATAGGCTGTCATGAAACGGAACCAGGGACCCACTGGCCGGGGACGGCCTTTTTCCACTTCTTTTTTCACATAATTCTCCCCAAGTACCCAGAAAAACATGATGCCTGCCAAACCGGCTCCGAGAGGGCAGATGTAAATGGAAACAAAGTCCATCCATCCGGATACAATACCCTGTATGCACAGTCCCACAGCCAGAGCTGCGGCAGCAATCACTGTGACCGATGTTCTCCTGCTGAGCCTGAACTGCTGCTGGAGGGCGGCGATGGGGGCCTCGAACAGGTTAATCAGGGATGAGATTCCTGCAAACAATACGGCTGTAAAGAATACGATAATCAGAATACGGCTTCCGGGCATGGATTTAAAAAGGTTGGGCAGGTAGATAAAAATCAGGCCCGGCCCGCCTTCATCCAGCCTGGAACCAGCGGTTGCCATGGCTGGTATGATGACGAGGGCGGCCAGCATGGCTGCCAGAGTGTCGAAAAGGGCCACCTTCCATGCTGCGTTTGTCACATCCTCCCGGTCATCCAGATAGGAACCGTAAATCAAGGTGCCGTTGCCTGCCAGTGACAGCGAGAAGAAGGCCTGGCCCAGGGCGAAAACCCAGGTCATGGGGTCTGCCAGACCCTTCAGGTCTATCCGGAAGATATAGCGGTATCCCTCCGCGGCAGAGGGCTGGAACGCCATGTAGGCGGCAAGTCCCAGGAACATGAGGAAGAACAGGGGCATGATTATCTTGTTGATTTTCTCTATGCCGCCGGAAATGCCCAGGACCATGATGATAAAGGTAAGAGCCAGGCCCACGGTCTGCCAGAAATTATTGCCAAAGGAACCAGCCATGGAATTAAATGCAAGGGCAAAGCCTTCCACATCGCCGGGAATCAGCGTGGAACCGGTAAAGGAGCCAATGCTGTATCGGAGTATCCAGCCTACAATGACGGAATATCCAATGGCCAGGGCTAGGGAGCCCAAAACCGGGACATAGCCGATGGCTTCACCCAGATGCCGGCCTTTTCCCCGGCTCTGCGTGGCCTGGCCAAAGGCGCCGATGGGACCGGAGCGGGCGGCCCTGCCAAAGGCCATCTCTCCGATGACGCCGGACAGACCGATGATGATAACAAAGAAAAAATAGGGCAGAAGAAAGGTGCCTCCGCCGTATTTGGAGACTCTGGCGGGAAACATCCATATATTGCCCATGCCCACAGCAGAGCCGATGCAGGAAAGGATGAACCCCCAATTGGTTTTCCAGGAGTCCCTTTGAGTGTCAGCTGGGTTATTCACGTAAAACCTCCAATGTTCAGTAAGATGAATGCATAAAGTCCTATTGTAAATCAAAAATTGCATATTGTCTATTTCTTAATATATGCAGTCAGAATACCAGCATACATATTGCGGCCGGGAGAGGAGGATATGAAACTGGCGGTTTGAAAAAATTATGGATTATCTTACAGAATTTTGGCAAGGTAAAAAACCGGCACCAAGGGATAATAATAAGGACACGAGTTGTTAAGTTCATGATGAAAGGAGTGTTCTTATGAATTTATGTGATTGCAAGCCGGCTCCGGCATCCTGCGGATGCGGGGATAAGCTTCCGGCCCCGGGACCCGGACTTTCTCTGGCCATAGCCACTGTTCCCATGCAGCCCTGGGAGACGCCGTATGAGCCGTCGAAGGCCCTGAAACAGGGAACCATTTTTCCATGTCTGGATTTGCCATTTTTCTTAGTAGGAGGTGAACCTCATGCCTGACCGCTGCCAGCTTCTTAAACAGATTAATGAAACCAGTTTCGTAGTCAATGACCTGAACCTGTATCTGGACACCCATCCTCTGGATAAGGATGCCCTGGATGCGTTCAGTCAGGCCCTGAACCAGAGAAAACAGCTGCTGGACGCCTTTGCAAAGGAATATGAGCCGTTGACCCTGAACTGTATCTGTCCTGACACAAATAACAAGACAGAAACCAAGACAAAATACCCGGGACAGAAGCATTTTACCTGGTCCGACGGACCTCTTCCCTGGGATAATGAAGGAGGTGCCGTATAATGTGGACGTATGAGAAAAGACTTCAATTTCCTGTAAATATTACTAAAACCTGTCCGAAGACCGCTTCCTTGATTATCAGCCAGTTCGGCGGACCGGATGGGGAGCTGGCTGCCTCCATGCGTTATCTTTCCCAGCGTTATACCATGCCATGCAAGGAAGTGGGCGGATTGCTTACAGATATCGGTACGGAAGAGCTGGCTCATTTGGAAATGATTTGCGCCATCATATACCAGCTTACCAAAAACCTAACGCCTGAACAGGCTAAAACAGATGGATTTGCTGCTTATTATATTGACCATACCACAGCACTATGGCCTACTGCTGCTGCAGGCGTGCCTTTCAATGCCTGTGAATTCCAGTCAAAGGGAGATGCCATCACAGATTTGCATGAAGACCTGGCTGCAGAGCAGAAGGCAAGAACCACCTATGATAATCTGATTCGTGTAATTGAAAATCCGGAAGTACGTGAACCGCTTAAGTTCCTGCGGGCGCGTGAGGTTGTACACTTCCAACGGTTTGGGGAGGCCCTGGAAAAGATTAAATCCAAGCTGGATGAAAAGAATTTTTATTATTTTAATGCTGAGTTTGACAAGCAGTTTGTGAAACAGCAGTAACCTGCGGCATTGGGGTATCAGGCTTATCCTGGTACCCATACATAGTTCATTAACAGTTCCGGACCCATATCCGGTGCAGCTGATAATTACAAAAAGGACCGCCTCTGAGAGACGGTCCCCTTAATGCGCTGGTGATTAAGCGCCGCAAACGTTAACGGCCTGTAATCCGCGCTGGCTGTTTGTGATGTCAAACGTAACTGCCTGACCATCTTCCAGTGACTTAAAGCCATCGGAAGCAATACCGGAAAAGTGAACAAACACATCTGTTCCATCCTCTTCGTTCGTAATGAAGCCAAAGCCCTTCTGAGAGTTAAACCATTTTACTGTACCTTTATTCATGAAAGATACCTCCTGATATAATATTATTATATTTTCGATAAAAATAAAAAAATCACATATTTTTGTAAATCATCATAGGAATAATGACTTACAAAAACATGTGAAATCAAAATCTTATAAAAAATATAAGATAACTATATCATGACTTTTGGTGTCTGTCAATGGTACAAAATAATTTATTTCCCGCAATGTATATCCCGCGTGATAATAAGGCGGGTATACATTGCGGGAAAACGTATGATTGCAGGCGGGAAATCATTCCTGCTCTGCGCCGCGTATCCGGCACACGGCCCGGCCCTCCTGGGCATCCAGGGTCAGGGTGGCCCTGGATTGGCTTACGTCATGGACCTTTACGATGTCAGCCAGCTCCTGGGATTCATCGGGCAGGATGTCCCTTAACACCTCTGGGTATTTGGAAAGAAGCTCAGGGTGGTACAGCCTGGTCTTGCTGTTGTCATTGATGGCACCGTAATACACATCCGCCTCAACCATGTCCTGGAACATGTGGCTGCCGTATGAGAGGTCGGGATGGTAGCCGGCTTTTCCATAGGCCACCTCGCAGATGGCGCTGAACTGGCTGATTTCCGCATAGACCACGGGTACGCCTAGTTCCGGGGAGGATGTCCCGATACGGCCCGGCACCAGAAGCATCAGCTTCCTATCCGTGTCCTCAAAATGCTGGTTGATGCGGCTGATGAGGCGGGCCACATCCGGTTTCCGGGAGTATTCATATTCATAGTATTTCTGCGGGTCCACCCACACAATATAGTCGATGCGCTCCTCCTTGGAACGGCGCATGGAGGTCCTGCGGACATCAAAGAGGAATTCATGGTCCACGCCGTCCGGTATATGTACCTGCTCGGATTTGGCGGTCTGCAGGGGGCGGCATTGCAGCAGGTTCAGCCTCCACACGCCTTCCTCCGGGCTGGTGACGGCAAACTCCACATCCACGGGACGCTCATACTCTTTTTCAAGCATCTTCATAAGGGAGCGCATCATGCGTATGAACTCCAGGTTGTCCACCAGGCCCTGGCAGTCCGCAAAATAGATGGTCCTGTAAATGTGGCGCTCGGCCAGCAGGTCCTCGGCATCCGTGTCCCTGCTGAGGACCATTTTTTTCTGCCATTTGGGAAAGAGGTCCAGAATTTTTTCCAGGGATTTGGTGCAGAGCGTCTTAGTGCCAAAGTCCAGGACATCTACCTTGCGCTGGGAGAATTTGTGGCGTTCAGCCAGGGTGGTCCTTAGGTTGGCCTGGGCCCTGTCCAGGCCGATGAGGCGCGGATAATCGCCGGGTGTCCTTTCCACTGCCCTTGTGCCTAATCCCATGACCATGCGCAGCATTCCTGCCTCAGGGTTTAAGTGCTCCATCCATTTGTAAGGGTTGTAGGAACAGCCCATACCAGCTGCCACCGGCATATAGAGGTCACCGTACTGCTGGCCCGCCACCTGCTGGACCAGCAGGGCCATCTGCTCATCCACATCTAACAAATGGCGTTTCCTCCGGTACTCAATGGCCTGTTCATTCATGGTGCTGGCGTAGACCCGGCGGATGGCTTCCTCCAGTTCCTCCATCCGTTCCTCCTTGGTACCCTGATTCATGCAGAAAATGGATTCATATTTGCCGGAGAATGCATTGCCGTATCCGTCCTCCATGATGCTGCTGGAGCGGACAATGATGGGGGTGGTTCCGTAGTGGTCCAGCATGTCGCTGAGCTCTTCCCGGATATCTTCGGGAAGGGAGCCGTTTCGCAGCCGTCTGGTCAGCTCCTCTGTTTCCTTAAAATGTTCCTTTTCCAGCCGGTGCCTGGCCTTTAATTCCGCGCAGCGGTTATACACCAGATACCGGTAGAACACATCCGTGCCAATGAAAAAGGAGTTATGTGGCTCCACATGTCCGGCGTATTCCGGCATGTTCATCTCAATCAGCTTCCTGGCCACTAAAAGGCCGCAGGCCTTTCCGCCGATGACGCCGCCTCCAATCTTGCGCATCCAGACCCGGCGGAAATCCTCCTCCGTGAAATGCTTCAGTATCAGCTGCTCCATATGGCTTTCCGTGGTCATGAGCCGGTTGCAGATACATTTTTTCTCTTCTCTTGTCAGGTTTTCCTTCTTAAGGATTTCTGGCCATCCTACCATATTTCTTACCCCCGTATGTGTTTTTTTTTGACAAAAATGCTGTTTATAACACTTATAAGCATACGCTTATAGATATTTCTCAGAGTTTTTTTCAATGCCCGGAATGGCCATTTTGATGAATTCAATCATGCTCCGGGTCAGGTATTTATTTTTTTTGTAATACAGGTAGACCTCCCTTACCGCCTCAGGGTCGTCAATCTTATAATATATGATATCCGGGTTTTCCGGAAGGCACTTGACCACGGTGTCGCTGACAAAGGAGGCGCCCATGCCGTACTCTGTCAGGTGATAGGTGGTTAAAAGCTGGTTCAGCTTTAAGGTGTAGTTTAACTGGATTCCGGCCCGGCCCAGTATGGCGTCCACACGTTCCCTGGTATCGTTGTGGGAACGCAGCATCACAAAGGGCTCATCCTTGAATTTCTTTAAGGATACGGCCGGAAATGTGTCGTTCTGGTGGAGGCAGCGCTTTATGTCGGCAGCCTTCAGCTGGTATTTCACTGCACGCCGGTTGCTGTCAAAGGAGCAGGGGACGGCCAGCAGCAGCCGTTCCTCCATGAACCGCTCCTTTTCGTAGATGCCCGCATCCAGCAGATAATTGTCAATGATAATGTCCAGTTCCCCGGCAAAGAGCTTCTGCTCCAGCAAAGGGGTGTGGCCCTCGAACAGGTTCAGCTTCACGTGAGGATACGCCCTGCGGAATTTATCAATGATGGGAGGAAAGATGAAGGAGGAAAAGAGGTAGGTGCCGCCTACGGACAGCCGCCCGGTTTTCAGCTCCTGGAGATTGCCCACATAGTAGGCAAATTCATTTTCCAGGTCCATGATTTTCTCCGCTGTCTTGATGTATTTCCTGCCGCACTCGGTCAGCTGGATGGGACTGGTGCTCCGGTCAAAAAGCGGCATTCCCACCTTTGTCTCTATCTTCTTAATCATGGAACTGAGGGCTGGCTGGGATATGTAAAGGTTCTCAGCAGCCTTGGAAAAGCTCTGTTCCTTATAGACTTCATACACATAATTCATCCCGCTGAACATAGCTGCACCTCCTATAAGTTTTTAATTATAAGTTTTATTCAAATATAAATATTTGTTTTTATTCTAGGTTATTTTTATAATAAAGGCAAGAACAAATATATCTGACAAATGTTTGATGCGGAGGCAATGAATGAACCATGTAACGGAATATTCCAGACAGGAACTGCATGATATGTTAAAAGAGCTTACCATACAGTTTGAGGAAGCCAGGAAACTGAATTTGAAACTGAATATGGCCAGGGGAAAGCCTGCAGCAGCCCAGTTGGATATGAACATGGGCCTGTTGGAGTTTCCGAAGGACTGTGTGCTGGAGGACGGCACGGACGCAAGGAATTACGGCGTCCTGGAAGGGATTCCGGAATGCAGGCGTCTGTTTGGACAGCTTTTGGGGCTGAATCCGGACCAGATTATCATGGGGGGCAATTCCAGCCTGAACCTGATGTTTGACACCATTGCATTTCACTGCCTCTTTGGGACCGGCGGAGAAAAGCCATGGAGCCATTACGGATATGAGGGCAGTCCGGTAAAATTCCTGTGCCCTGTGCCCGGCTACGACAGGCATTTCCAGATTTGCGAGGAGCTGGGAATCCAGATGATTCCCGTACCTCTTCTGGAGGACGGGCCGGACATGGATATGGTGGAAGCCATGGCAGGAAAGGATGAGTCCATCAAGGGAATCTGGTGTGTTCCCCTTCATTCCAATCCCCAGGGCGTTTGCTACAGCGACCGGGTGGTGGACCGTCTGGCAGCCATGGAGACAGCTGCCCCGGATTTCAGGATATTCTGGGACAATGCCTACGGCGTACATCATATCTACGGTGAAGTGGCCCTTAAGAACATCCTGGATGCATGCCGGGCCTGCGGACACCCGGACAGGGCCTACTATTTCTTTTCAACCTCCAAAATAACGTTTCCGGGAGCAGGCGTTTCCCTGGTTGCCTCAGGCCCGGACAACATGAAGGAGCTGAAAGGACATATGTCCTCCCAGACCATCGGACATGACAAGCTGAACCAGTTAAGGCATGTGCAGTATTTTAAGACGCCGGAGAACATCCGCCGCCATATGAAGGAACTGGCAGATGTGCTGAGGCCCAAATTTGACATGGTGCTGGACCGTCTGGAGGAAGAGCTGAAAGGGACCGGACTGGCGGTGTGGAGCCATCCAAGAGGAGGTTATTTCATTTCCCTGGACACCCTCCCGGGATGTGCGAAGCGCACGGTACAGCTGGCCGGGGAGGCCGGTGTCACGCTCACAGGCGCAGGAGCCACCTATCCTTACAAAAAAGACCCGGAGGACAGGAATATCCGCATTGCGCCCACCTATCCCACACCGGAGGAACTGAAGGCTGCCATGGACATATTCATTCTGTGCGTGAAGATAGCAGGAATCGAGTCAGTGATGAATCAGGGAAACTAAGTTACAGTGTAAACAATCAGGCAGAAAAAGGAGAGCAGGTATGGAGAAAACATATAATCCTTATGACAATGTGTTAAAGGTAGTAAAGGAAGCAGCCGATATACTGGGCTATACGGACAGCGATATAGAAGCCATCAAATACCCGGAGAGGGAGCTTAAGGTTGCGATTCCGGTGCGTATGGACGACGGCACCACCAAGGTATTTGAGGGATACAGGGTACAGCACTCCACATCCCGGGGACCGGCCAAGGGAGGCGTACGTTTCCATCCGGCCGTTAACCCTGACGAGGTCCGGGCGCTGGCAGCCTGGATGACATTTAAGTGCGCCGTGGTAAACATTCCTTACGGCGGCGGCAAGGGCGGCGTTGTGTGCGACCCAAATGAGCTGTCTGAAAATGAAATCCGTGCCATCACAAGAAGATATACGGCAGCCATCGCCCCGCTCATTGGGCCGGAACAGGATATCCCGGCTCCTGATGTGGGCACCAATGCGGCTGTTATGGGATGGATGATGGATACCTACAGCATGCTTAAGGGCCACTGCATCCACGGAGTGGTTACAGGCAAGCCCATCTGCCTGGGCGGTGCGCTTGGAAGGAACGAGGCCACCGGACGGGGCGTTATGTATACCACGAAGAACATCTTGAAAAAAATGGGAATCCCTGCTGAGGGAACCACGGTGGCCATTCAGGGAATGGGAAATGTGGGCAGCATCACAGCCAAGCTGCTGCACAGGGAAGGCATGAAAATCATAGCTGTCAGCGATGTGTCCGGGGGAATCTATCGTCCTGAGGGGCTTAATGTGCCGGCTATCCTGGATTACCTTTCCCTTAACAGGAAAAATCTGTTAAAGGATTACACGGAGGAGGGCATGAGCCGCATTACCAACGAGGAGCTTCTGGAGATGGATGCCAGGGTACTGGTGCCGGCAGCCCTTGAGAACCAGATTAATGCTTCCAATGCGCATAAAATCCGGGCGGAAATCATTGTGGAGGCAGCCAATGGACCAGTGGCCGCGGATGCGGATGAAATACTCCGGGACAGAGGCATTACCGTTGTGCCCGATATCCTGGCCAATGCAGGAGGCGTGGTGGTTTCTTATTTTGAGTGGGTCCAGAACATCCAGTCCGTGAGCTGGACTGAGGAGGAAGTCAACGAAAAGCTGAAGGATATTATGGACCCTGCGTTTGAGGCTGTATGGGATATTTCACAGAAACAGAATGCCACTATGCGCACCGGCGCATACCTGATTGCCGTGAAGCGGGTAGTGGAAGCCAAGGCAGCAAGGGCAATCTGGCCCTAGAGCACATCACAGAATTTATTACAGATAATATCAAAGCCAGTCAATATAGCAGCAGTTACAGAAAGACCAGGCACTGGGGATGCCTGGTCTTTTACTGCGTATAAAGGGGGATAAAATGTGTGAAAGGGGGAGGGCCCTTTCGGTTTTTGCAACAATTTATTTGCTGTGTTTCTCTTGCTTACAGGACACATTATAATACAGGTATATTGCAAAAACCATTGTCAGAAGACAAAGAAATATTGCAATCAGCACAATCTGTGTTAGAATGAAAGAAACCGGATTTTAAAAGGAGGAGGTCCATGTACCAGGAAGAGAGCTTTAAGACGCAGAAGGTGGTCTATGCCCATACGCGCAGCGACGAGGCGGATATGGAGTACAGGATGCACTGCCATGATGTCTATGAGGTTTATTACATGATTTCAGGCAATGTGGAGTATCTGCTGGAGGGCAGGACCTACACGCCCAGGCCGGGGAGCCTGATTATCATACCGCCTGGCTGCTTTCACGGGTTAAGGGTCCTGGATTCGGATGAATACAACCGGATACGGCTGCACGTTGCACCGGAGCTTCTGGAGGAAAATGAGCAGGCCCTTTTGCTGAAGCCCTTTGGGACAGGATGGTGCTGTTATGAGGAACAGTTTCAGCTGGAGTGGTACTTCCATTCCCTGGAGGAGTGCGGGGGCTATGGAAAGGATTTACAGGATATTGCAATCCGCACACGGGTACTGTCTCTTTTGACTAAGATTTTTGCAATGTACAGGGAGGCGGCAGGGACATCCAGGGGAAAGGAGGGGCAGGTCCAGGAAATCATCCGCTATATCAACCAGAACCTCTCTGAATCCCTGACACTGGAGGGGCTGGCACAGACCTTCTATATGAGTAAGAACCATCTGACTGCTGTATTTAAGAGGGCCACGGGAACCACGGTGGCCCGGTATATCCTCTATAAGCGCATGGCTGTTGTGAGGAAAGAACTGGCCATGGGGGCGCCGGCAGCAGAGGCGGCGTCCAGGGCAGGCTTCGGAGACTACTCCAGCTTTTTCAGGGCTTACAAAAAGATGTTTGGATGTGCGCCTTCTGATAAGAATGGGCCGGGAATGCCTGAGATGGATAAGGGGGGCTCTGTTTAAGAATGCCCGGCCGGGAATAGAGGATGCAGTTATATAAATGTATTGAAATAAATTCTTGACAGGAAAAAAATACCATGATACTATCAATTAAACCTATAGAAATAGTAGGAATAGAGAGACGGAGGACAGTATCATGGGAGAGAAGCGTAAGAGAGCAGACAGGCATTTTAAATTTGAGACAACCCAGCTTCATGGGGGGCAGGAGCAGCCGGACCCTTCCACCGGGGCAAGGGCAGTGCCGATTTACCAGACATCGTCGTATGTATTTGACAGCTGTGACCATGCGGCGGCCCGGTTCAATCTCAGCGACCCCGGAAACATATACAGCCGTCTAACCAATCCTACCCTGGATATATTTGAACAGAGGATGGCGCAGCTGGAGGGCGGTGTGGCTGCCCTGGCAACGGCTTCCGGAGCAGCGGCCCTGTCCTATACATTCCAGAACCTGGCCCGGTCAGGGGACCATATTGTATCATCCAGCCATATTTACGGAGGCACCTACAATTACCTGGCCCACACCTTTCCTGAATACGGGGTAAAGACCACTTTTGTGGACCCGGCCGATTTGGAGGCGGTAGAGGCAGCCGTCAGGGATAATACAAAGGCTGTTTTCATAGAGACGCTGGGCAACCCCAATTCCGATATTGCTGACATAGAAAGAATCGCTTCCATAGCGCACCGCCACCAGATTCCCCTGGTTATAGACAATACCTTTGCCACGCCGTATCTTGTCCGTCCTATTGAGTACGGCGCTGACATTGTGGTACACTCAGCCACAAAGTTCATCGGCGGTCACGGTACCACGGTGGGCGGCGTGATTGTGGACAGCGGCAGGTTTGACTGGACGGCCTCCGGCAGGTTTCCGGGACTTACAGAGCCAAACCCCAGTTATCATGGCATACGGTTTGCCCAGGATGTGGGGGCTGCGGCCTTTGTCACAAGGATACGGGCCATTCTCTTAAGGGATACGGGGGCCACCCTTTCACCATTCCACGGTTTTATGTTTCTGCAGGGGCTGGAGACACTGTCGCTGCGGGTGGAACGCCATGTGGAAAATGCCCTTAAGGTGGTGCAGTACCTGAACGCCCATCCCCAGGTGGAAGCGGTCCATCATCCAAGTGTAAGCCGGGACCCGGTTCAGCAGCAGCTTTACAGAACTTATTTCCCCAGAGGCGGCGGTTCAATCTTTACTTTTGAAATCAAGGGTGGGGCGGGGAAGGCAAGAGCCTTCATCGACAACCTGGAACTGTTTTCCCTTCTTGCCAATGTGGCGGACGTAAAGTCCCTGGTCATTCATCCTGCTTCCACCACCCATTCCCAGCTGAACGAGGAGGAGCTTCTGGAGCAGGGAATCCGTCCCGGAACCATCCGCCTGTCCATTGGTACGGAGCACATAGACGACATATTGGAGGATTTGGAGGAGGCCTTCCGGTCAGTTTCATAGATTCCCGGATAATCCGAGGATTTTTCTGGAGAAAACAAAATACATATATTCATGCAGAGCGGTCTATTTGACCGCTTTTTGCGTTGAAGCAGCGGATGCCGGGTGAAATTTTGAAATAAAACATTTTTTTATCGTATCCTGGGTGAGAGATGCTATAATAAAGTGGGACTGAATATTTGGACGGGCGCCGCTTGTCCGTGTGCTGAGGTAAACATATGGATTACAGTGATTTAAGGAAATGCTTTATCTTTCATGATACAGAGTGGTCAGGCCATATCCTGGAGCATACGCAGATGGGGTTATGGGCCATGGTTACAGACCGCAGCATGAGCCGGGCCGGGATGTATGTGGACCGGACCATGGCCTGGCTTTTGGGCCTTAAAGAGGAACTGGAGCCCGAGGCATGCTTTGAATTCTGGTACGGAAGGATTAACCGGGGAAACTATGTGTACGTTAACGAGGCCATGCAGCGTATACTGGCAGCGGATAAGCTGTGTGAAATCCAGTATACATGGAATCATCCTGAGTGGGGCGATATGCTGGTGCGGTGCGCAGGCCGGTCCAGGCAGATGGAGGACGGAAGAGTGCTCATCACGGGGTATCACCAGAACATGGGCATCCTGGACCAGATGATGCGGTGGCCTCTGTATATTGGCGGCCAGGAGATATTTGAGTACAACATCAATACCAGGACAGCCCTGGTTTATACGGAGCGCAAGCTTACATACGGGGAGGAACGGCAGTTTAAGGATTTTCCCCAGTGCGTGGTAAAGAACCAGGTGGTCCATCCGCAGAGCCGGAATGCGTTCCTGCAGGCGTTCCGCGTGTTACAGGAGGGCGGGAGAACTGCGCGGTGCGAGGTCCGGCTTAAAGACCGGAAGGGGGACTATGGGTGGTTCAGCCTGGAGCTGGAAATCATGGCTTATGAGGGTGATTTACCGGGAATTGTTCTTGGCAGGATTCAGGATATATCCAGGCAGAAGGAGCTGGAGCAGGCATATATGAAATCCAGGCGTGTAAACCAGTTTCTGCTGGAGGGTATGCTGGCATACGGGGACGCGGACCTGACAGAGGATAGGGTGACAGGGGCCTCCGGAAAATGGCGGGAGATTCGGGAAGCAGCCGCTGGCTGTTCCTACAGCTGTTTTGTGCAGAAGATGGCTGAGGAGACAGTAAAACCCGAACACAGGGAAGAATTTTTACGGACATTTAGCAGAACCGGCCTGCTGCAGAAGTATGATGACGGGGAATGCAGGACGGCGCTGGAATACAGGCGTCTGATGGGGCATGACATGCTGTGCTGGGTACGGGTGGAATTATACATGTATATGGACCCTGCCGGGGACCATGTGCGGGCATTTTTCTGTATGAAGGATATTCACCGGTATAAGATGACGGAGCACAGCCTTTCGCAGGACAAAGAGGTCTGCGGGGCAGGCCGGGAAAAGCTGTCTGAGCGAATCCTGCAGGCCGCTAAAGAGGCTGAAGGCCGGGGACCGCGGCCCGGGGAGGAGGATGGACAGAAAATTGCCTATAAGGTTATCAGCGGTATCTATGCCATGACAGATGCGCCGGACATGGAGGAGGCCATGAGCCGTCTGATGGATATTCTGGCAGATTATTACGGGGCGTCCCATATGCGGATGTTCCTGAAGGATAAGGATTCCTTCGGTATCAGCTGCATCTGCCGCATGGATGAATACGGCAGGCCCGGGATAAGCCTGACCCTGGAGCAGGACATGGAGGCGTGGCTCAGCCATAAGCGGCCCTCCGGCGTTATGGACTACGTGGAACCTCAGGACATGCTGGGGGAGTCCTTTGAGGTGTTCCAGGGCATGGAGAGGGAGCGGCTCGCAGATATGTCGGTATTTCCCATTGTCAGCCGCAAAGGGCTTCAGGGATATATTGTCATGTTTGAACGCAAGAGCCGCCGGCCTCTGGCGCTGATGGATATGCTGGTGTATTTCATTGCCCAGGAAATCAACAGGAGACAGGACTCCCAAAGCCTGTATTACAGCATATATCATGATTCCCTTACCGGACTGCTTAACCGGGGCAGCTATGATGAGTACCGCAGGCAGTACAGGGCGGACCGGGTGGTTTCCCTGGGCGTGATTGTGGTGGATATCAACGACCTGAAATCCATCAATGACACAAAGGGTACTGAGCAGGGAGACAGAATCATATGCAGTGTGTCGGATATCATCAAGAAGCATTTTCCGGACCGCAGAGTGTTCCGCCTGAACAGCAATGAATTTGATATCATAATGGAGGATATATCCTCGGTGGAATTCGAGCAGAGAGCGGGCCTTCTTTTGCAGGAGCTGGGGGCGCAGAGCCAGCTGTCCGCGGCAGTGGGAAAGATATGGGATGACAGGGAGAAAAACCTGGACTGGGCTGTGAAGCAGGCCTGTGAGCTGATGCGGATTGACAAGCAGAAATATTATGAAAGCAAGCCGTCCTTTCACGGCAAGGGAAGGATGGAGCTTATAAAGGAGCTGCTTTCCACCATTGAGCGGGGGGAATTCCGTGCGTTGCTGCAGCCTAAGCTGTATTTTGACACAGGCGTATGCGCTGGCGCCGAGGCTCTGGTACGGGTTAAGGGAAAGGAAGGCGGGGATGTGCTTCCCTCCAGGTTCATCGGTGTATTGGAACGGGAAAACCTTATAAGCTATGTGGATTTATTTGTTATGGAAGAGTGCTGCCGCCTGCTGGAGCAATGGAAGAGAGCCGGTTATACAGAGCAGATTCTGTCCTTTAATTTTTCCCGGCTGACCCTATTAAGCGAGGGTATCGTGGATTCCGTGGAATCCATTGTACAGAAATATGATGTAAGGCCGGAACAGCTGGAGATAGAGGTGACGGAAAGCATCGGGGCCCTGGGAAGGGATGTGGTGTATCAGGCGCTGCGGGAGTTCAAGAAACGGGGATACCGTATCTGCCTGGATGATTTCGGCACCAAATACAGTAATCTGGACATCCTGTCCGATATAGAATTTGACGTCCTGAAGCTGGATAAGAGCCTGGTGGACAAAATCGGAAGGGATAAGGTGAGCCGGCAGATTGTCAAGCATGTGATAGCCATGTGCAGGGATTTAAAGATACAGACCGTGGCGGAAGGGGTGGAGGAAACCGCCCAGGCGGACTATCTGATTCAGTGCAGGTGCGCCGCAGGCCAGGGGTATCTGTACGGAAGACCCATGGAGACAGAGGCGTATGAACGGGGATTCTGCAGGTTCAAACCCAGAGATACAGATTGAAAACCAGGGGAAATAAAGCTATAATGGATAGAAAAATATATGACTAAGGAGAAGGACATGGATTACAGAACCTATTTAAAGAATTATCCGGATAAGGACGGCCGTTTCGGTGAATACGGAGGCGCTTATCTTACAGAGGAGCTGATACCGGCTTTTGAGGAGATAGCAGACGCATACCAGACCATCTGCCATTCCTCACAGTTCATCAATGAACTGAGGCGGATCCGCAAGGAATTCCAGGGAAGGCCAACTCCGGTTTACCACTGCGAGCGTCTGTCCGGAAAAATTGGAAATTGCCAGATATATCTGAAACGGGAGGATTTGAACCACACAGGCGCCCACAAGCTGAACCACTGTATGGGGGAAGGACTGCTGGCCAAATTCATGGGCAAGAAGCGCCTTATCGCAGAGACTGGGGCAGGCCAGCACGGGGTGGCCCTGGCCACGGCAGCTGCATTTTTCGGCCTGGAGTGCGAGATTCATATGGGAGAAGTGGATATAGCAAAGCAGGCGCCCAATGTTACCAGGATGAAGATTCTGGGAGCAAAGGTGGTGCCGGTTACCCATGGTCTTAAGACGCTGAAGGAGGCAGTGGATTCGGCCTTTGAATCCTATGCCAGGAATTATAAGGATTCCATATACTGTATCGGCTCTGCCCTGGGCCCTCATCCATTTCCGCTTATGGTCAGGGATTTCCAGTCTGTTGTGGGATATGAGGCAAGGGACCAGTTCCTGGAAATGACAGGCATGATGCCGGATGAGGTCTGCGCCTGCGTGGGCGGGGGCAGCAACTCCATCGGTATGTTCATTCCCTTCCTGGACGACCCGGTGGACATCACAGGGGTGGAGCCTTTGGGAAGAGGCGAAAAGCTGGGGGACCATGCTGCGTCCATGAAATTTGGTGAAAAGGGAGTTATGCATGGATTTGAGAGCATTATGCTGAAGGATGAGAAGGGAGAGCCGGCGCCGGTATACTCCATTGCCAGCGGGCTGGATTATCCGTCTGTAGGTCCGGAGCATGCATTCCTCCACGATTTGGGCCGGGTTAAATACGACACGGTAAGCGATGAGGAAGCCATGGAGGCATTTTTCAAGCTGTCCAGATATGAGGGTATCATACCGGCAGTGGAAAGCTCCCACGCTGTGGCGTACGCCATGCGCAGGGCAAAGGAGATGAGACAGGGCTCCATCCTGGTGTGCTTAAGCGGCAGAGGCGATAAGGATATCGACTATGTGGTGGAGCATTATGGTTATGGGGACCAGTTTATGGATTAGAATAAAAGACATCCGGTCAGGGAATCCTATCCCGGACCGGATGTCTTTTTAGACCCTGTATTCTGTTTTACAGCCTCTTTGCAATTGCCCTTATAAAGTCCCCGCTGTTAAGAACCACCGGATTCGGAATGGTGGTAATCAGGGCCAGGTCTTTTGTCATTTCGCCGCCCTCAATGGTATCGATGGTAGCCTTTTCCAGCTTGTCCGCAAATTCCATCAGTTCCTTATTGCCGTCCAGCTCGCCGCGCTTGCGCAGTGCTCCGGTCCAGGCAAAGATGGTTGCAACGGAGTTGGTGGAGGTCTCTTCTCCCTTTAAGTGCTTATAATAGTGGCGCTGTACGGTTCCGTGGGCAGCCTCGTATTCATAGTTGCCGTCAGGAGATACCAGAACAGAGGTCATCATGGCCAGGGAACCGAAGGCAGAGGATATCATGTCGCTCATGACATCGCCGTCATAGTTCTTGCAGGCCCAGATGTAACCGCCTTCGGATTTCATGACACGGGCGACCGCGTCATCAATCAGGGTGTAGAAATAGGTGATGCCGGCAGCTTCAAATTTTCCTGCATATTCACGGTCGAATATCTCCTGGAAGATATCCTTGAAGGTATGGTCATACTTCTTGGAGATGGTATCCTTGGTGGCGAACCAGAGGTCCTGCTTTGTATCCAGAGCGTAGTTGAAGCAGCTTCTGGCAAAGCTTTCAATGGACTGGTTGATATTGTGCATGCCCTGTACGATGCCCGGGCAGGTAAAGTCGTGAACCAGTTCGCGGCTCTCTGCGCCGTCCGCGGCAGTGTAAACCAGTTCTACCTTACCGGGTCCAGGTATCTTCATCTCTGAACCCTTATAAACATCGCCGTAAGCATGTCTGGCAATGGTGATAGGCTTCTTCCAGTTCTTAACACACGGTTCGATTCCTTTTACAACAATGGGGGCGCGGAACACGGTTCCGTCCAGGATGGCGCGGATGGTTCCGTTGGGGCTCTTCCACATTTCCTTCAGGTGGTACTCCTCCACACGCGCCGCGTTGGGGGTGATGGTAGCGCACTTCACAGCCACACCGTACTTCTTGGTGGCATTGGCGGAATCAATGGTTACCTGGTCGTTGGTCTCATCCCTGTATTCCAGTCCAAGGTCATAGTACTCAGTCTTTAAATCTATGTATGGCAGCAGCAGGTCGTCTTTAATCATCTGCCAGAGAATTCTGGTCATCTCATCGCCGTCCATCTCAACAATCGGGGTGGTCATCTTAATCTTGTCCATACTGTATCCTCCTGAATTTTCGCATTATTTTATAGTATACGACGGATTGGTATTTCGCACAAGAGAAAACTCTCTCATCTGGCGTGGGTTTCATCCGCCGGCTTTCCTTTATTTTATCATGAACAGGGCCGAAAAATACAGGCTTTTATACAAAAAAAGGGAGAAGGATGCATCAATTTTGCATCCTTCTCCCTGTGAGGCTGTTGATTAGCTTCTCCGGTCCTCCACCAGAAGTGTCTGTATGGTATCCACGGAAGGATTCCAGTTCAGTACATAGAGCGTATAAATCCGGGAGGGATTCAGTGTTACCGGCGTGGTAACCAGGGTATTTTCCGGCCGGGCGGAACGGGCCACACGCAGGGTATAGCTGCCGGAGCTGAGCCGGCTGAAGCTGGCTGCATCGGCAAAGTTGATTGAGTTAAAGTAAATATTGCCCAGGGAGGCATTGATGGGCCCGCTGTAGTAGGCTAAATTGCAGACCCGGAAACAGGCAGAGGTCCGGTCCGTGGGGCAGGCCGTATCCTGGATGGATACCAGGTCCAGGCCTGTGGAGGAGTTGACAATGGCAATGGTGGCCATTCCGTCGCCAACATACATGGATTTGCGGAGATATACATAGCCGTTTGAGCCCATGACGGAGAAGGTATGGTAGCCCTGGGACAGCTGGCGGTACTGGGTCACTTCAGAAAACTCCAGCCCGGAGAATACTGGCCGGTTATCTATATACACGGTAAATGGGTTATACCCGGTGGCCCCGTTTAACAGGCGTATTCCGCCGTGAATCCACTGGTTATTGTTGCAGAACACGCAGGGGATGGGATAATATGGCGGATAGGGGCGCACAGGGTAATTCGGACGGACGGGATAGTCAGGGCGTACCGGATAATCAGGACGTACGGGGTAGTCCGGATAGTAAGGAGGCATGACTGAAAAATCAGGGTCGATATCATCGTCAGGGGACGGAAGCATCATTTCAGTGTCAGGATATGTGAAACCTGGGTCAATCGGGTCTTCTGCCTGGGTCATCCTAAGTAACGGTTCAGAGTAGGGGTTATTGTTATTCATATACAATGGTCCTCAGTTGGTGCTTTTATGATAATATATGTCTGACACGCAGAAGGTGTACGGCAAAAGAGAAATAAAAAATGAATTTAACTGCAGCATTTGTAGCCTTATAGCTGTATATAGGGCAGCTGCCCAGCCCTGTACAATTTTGGCAAACGGAAAAGAAAACACGCCGGAGCCCCTTAAACCAGGGTTTCCGGCGTGTTTTTGTATGTTCCTGAGCGGATTCGAACCGCTGGCCTTCCGCTTAGGAGATGGACCCAGTGCATATATTCCCTATCAACAGGGATAAAGAAAATGCAGTTATATCAAGGCTTTTCTCCATGTTCTCTATAAACCTTGTACAAGCAAAATCAAGCAAAAACAAAGGATTTTAGCCCCCTATTGTTTGCACTCTGTTTGCAAAGGCGCGAAATTTGGCGTTAGCCAAAAGTTCAATTCCCGTCGAGACTTAATTATATTCATGGTATCGTGGACATAGTTTACCATACATAGAGGTTCATTACAAGAGGTATTGAGCCAGTGAAAGTGCCTGTTTTATCTTTCTCAGGAAAGGTAAAGCAGGCACTTTTTTTCATATCTAAACTTAGAAAGAAATGAGGTGAAATCATGAATACACAGATTATTGCCATAGCCAACCAAAAAGGTGGTGTCGGCAAAACAACCACTTGTGCCAATCTTGGAATTGGTCTGGCGCAGTCCGGGAAGAAAGTCCTTCTGATTGACGGAGACCCACAGGGAAGCCTGACCATCAGCTTGGGCAATCCTCAGCCTGATAAGCTGCCCTTTACACTGTCAGACGCTATGGGCCGTATTTTGATGGATGAACCAATTCGTCCCGGCGAGGGTATCCTGCACCACCCTGAGGGCGTAGACCTGATGCCTGCGGACATCCAGCTATCCGGTATGGAGGTATCTCTGGTAAACGCTATGAGCCGAGAAACCATTCTGCGACAATATCTGGATAGGCTGAAGGGGCAATACTCCCATATCCTTATTGATTGCCAGCCCTCCCTGGGTATGCTTACGGTCAATGCACTGGCTGCCGCTAATAGGGTTATAATCCCCGTCCAGGCAGAGTATCTTCCCGCTAAAGGTTTGGAGCAGCTTTTGCAAACTATCAATAAGGTTCGCAGACAAATCAATCCCAAGCTGCAAATTGATGGGATTCTGCTGACGATGGTAGACAGCCGAACCAATTTTGCCAAAGAAATCTCCGCTCTCCTGCGCGAAACCTATGGCAGTAAGATCAAGGTGTTTACATCAGAAATTCCTCATTCTGTCAGGGCTAAAGAAATCAGTGCTGAAGGAAAAAGCATTTATGCCCATGATCCTAATGGCAAAGTGGCTGAGGGCTACAAAAATCTGACGAAGGAGGTATTGAAACTTGAAAAGCAGCGCGAAAAAAATAGAGCTGGCCTCAGTAGATGACCTGTTTTCTACTGAAGAAAGTCGGCAAGACGAGCAACTGGAAAAAATTCAGGAAATTCCCCTATCTGAACTGCATCCGTTCAAGGATCACCCCTTCAAGGTCAAGGA
Organism: Clostridium sp. 1001283B150225_161107_B6; assembly: GCF_015556325.1. Taxonomy (NCBI): domain Bacteria; kingdom Bacillati; phylum Bacillota; class Clostridia; order Eubacteriales; family Clostridiaceae; genus Clostridium; species Clostridium sp. 1001283B150225_161107_B6. Next base: position 87,770 of record NZ_JADNMD010000009.1, read on the forward strand.
TGATGATGCAATGATAGAAACCACAGACAGCATCAAAAAGTATGGTGTGTTGGTTCCTGCGATTGCCAGACCACTGCCTGATGGCGGTTATGAGCTGGTAGCCGGTCACAGACGCCGCAGAGCCAGCGAATTGGCCGGAAAAGAAACCATGCCTGTCATTGTGCGCGACTTGGATGACGATGCTGCCACAATTATTATGGTTGACAGCAATTTGCAGCGAGAAAATCTGCTCCCCAGTGAAAGGGCTTTTGCCTACAAAATGAAGCTGGAAGCCATTAAACATCAAGGAGCAAGAACAGACCTGACTTCTGTTCAAGTTGAACAGAAGTTGAGCGCCAGAGACCAGGTGGCAAAAGAAGCCGGTGAACGAAGCGGTATCCAGGTAATGCGATATGTTCGTTTGACTGAACTGATTCCAGAGCTTTTGGATATGGTGGATGAAAAGAAAATCGCATTTAACCCAGCCTATGAACTCTCTTTTTTGAAACCGGACGAACAGCAAATGCTGGTGGAAACAATGGACTATGAGCAGGCTACCCCTTCTCTCTCTCAGGCTCAGCGAATGAAAAAGTTCAGCCAGGAAGGGAAATTGTCAGAAGATGTGATGCTTGCCATCATGTCAGAGGAAAAAAAGGGTGATCTGGATAAAGTGACCTTGAGCAGCGATACCTTGCGAAAGTATTTCCCCAAAAGCTATACACCGGCCAAAATGCAGGAAACCATTATTAAACTGCTGGAACAATGGCAGAAAAAACGCCAACGAGATCAGGAACGATGAAGGGAGAGCCTATGAAAGATATTGCAGCAAGGGAACTGAAAGGCCACAACATTCTTGCAGTGGAGCGATTTTGGGACAGCACTTTCTGGATGATTGAGTTTACTGTCTTGCGCCCTACTGCTTATGGAGAACCTGGTGACGAAATGAGGCTTTTTCTCACAGAGGACGGGTATCAGTCAGCTCTGCAAAGCCAGCAGCGTCGAGAAATCAAAATTAAGAGATATGCCCATGTTATTGAGGGGCATATCCTCGACTTCAAGCCTAAAAAACACCGTCGTTCATAACCGATACAACGAAAGGAAAGGAATGAATATGTGTACTGTAAGAGAAATCCGAGAAGCTATTCAAGAAGATTGCCGCTCACAGCGTGATATGGAATCCACCGAGATTGACCGTGTTTTTCAAACCTTACCATTTTCTCAGGAAAGGGATCTGTTTGATAAACCACCAATGCCAAAACGCCCCTACCGACGCAAGAAAAAAGATACAGACAGACCCTAACCGCTGCCACAATTCTTTTATGAATTGCGGCTTTTTTCATACCTGAGAAATGAAAGGAGTGAAGTAAATGGCTGTTTTTCGTGTAGAACGCACTGGCGATTACACGGTTATGAGCAATTTTCATCTAAAAGACAAACGACTTTCTTTGAAGGCAAAGGGTCTCTTGTCGCAAATGTTATCTCTGCCTGATGACTGGGATTATACGCTGTCAGGACTCAGCTATATCAATCGAGAAAGCAAAGATGCAATCCGCTCTGCTGTCAATGAGCTTGAAACAGCCGGATACATTCGGCGCAGACAGACAACTGATGCTTCTGGTAAATTCGCAGCCAATGAGTATACCATTTTTGAGCGTCCCATCGAGGGAGAACCGATGTTGGATAAGCCGTTGTCGGAAAACCCGATAACGGTAAACCCGTCAGCGGTAAATCCGTTACCGGAAAATCCAACACAATTAAATACTAAGAAATCAAATACCCAAAAACAAAATACTCATGGATCAAATACCGATTCCATTCCCTTCCGGGAAACAGCGGCGGTAATACCGCCGGAACGGAAAGGAAGGGATGCGATGTCTGTCACAGAGATAGAAAATTATCGGGAATTGATTTTGGAGAATATCGAGTATGATTGTCTGAAGCAGCGTTATCCTCTCTACCTGGATGACCTGAATGAGATCGTAGAGCTGTTGGTAGAAACGGTCTGTGCCAAACGAAAGACCACCCGGATCTCTGGTGCGGACTTTCCTCATGAAATTGTACGCTCCCGCTTTTTGAAGCTGGACAGCTCTCACATCGAGTTTGTCATGGACTGTCTGCAAAAGAACACCACCCAGGTACACAACATCAAGCAGTACCTGCTTGCAGTGCTGTTCAACGCTCCTACCACCATGAATAACCACTACACTTCACTGGTAAATCACGATATGCACGCAGGCGGCTGGTAATCAGCCGCTTTTGTATTACACCAAAGGAGGCACAGCATGAATCAGATTGAAATTTTCAATAGTCCAGAGTTCGGAAGCATTCGCACTTTGGAACAGAATGGCAAAGTATTATTTTGCGGTACAGATGTGGCAACAGCGCTGGGATATACCAATCCACGCAAAGCCGTCCGCGACCATACCAGGGGTGGAACGAAATGTTCCATAGGGGTCCAGACTGGGAAAAAGGCAGATGGAAGCCCCGCGGTACAAATGGTCGAAATGCTCTTTATCCCCGAAGGTGATCTATATCGTCTGATCGCCCATAGTAAACTGCCGTCAGCGGAACGGTTTGAACAATGGGTGTTTGATGAAGTTCTACCTGCCATTCGCAAGCACGGAGCCTATCTCACAAAAGAGAAGTTGTGGGAGATAGCCACTTCTCCGGAAGCTCTGATAAAGCTCTGCTCCGAGCTGCTTGCTGAGCGGGAAGAAAATGCGTCGTTACGAGAGGAAAATGCCCTGCTGGAGAGTAAGGCAGCCTTTTATGATTTGTTCATCGACCTCAATCACAGTACCAACCTCCGCACCACCGCCAAAGAGTTGCTTGTCCCGGAGCGTCGGTTTGTCCGTTTCCTTCTGGAAAAGCGTTTTGTGTACCGCACCGCATCCGGTAATGTACTGCCCTATGCAAAGCCAGCCAATGAAGGACTGTTTTGTGTCAAAGACTACTGCAATCACGGGCATATCGGCTCCTATACGCTGATAACCCCGCAAGGCAAACTCTACTTTGCTCAGCTGAGAGACATGATTTTGATGGTTGTATGAGAGTGGGAAAGGAAGTGAGTTTTATGCCAGAAGGCAAAACAATCGGTCAGCTGATGGAAGAAATGCGCCAGAAAGCTGGAGCGCAGAACTATCACGGCCATGACTACATGGATCTCCAGCGATTTGCTGAGAACACCCGGCACATGATTATTTTTGATGTGCTGACGCATGACTCCCCGGTGGGCTGGAAAGGTGAACGAACCCGCCTGTTTTTGTCAGATAAGGGCTATGAAAAAGCTCTGGACAGTCAGGCAAAGGGACAGATCAAGATTCTCAGTCATGCAAAGGTCAGAAATGGAGATTTGCTCTATGACCGTTCTGAGCAAATTCGTTGAGGGCGGTTCGATGAAGAAATACCTTCTCCGGCGGCTGGTGGTCCCGCCTTAGAAATAAATGCACCACCCCTGCACATTTTGTGGAAAGGAGGCGATGAAAATGCAGGAAGAAGTGGAAAACAGGACTTTGACGCTGGTTGTCAGCGGAACAAAGTTCACCGGCAGGCTGCTCAAAGCCGCCATCAGCAAGTACCTTGCCCACCGCAAGGAAAAGAAGCTGCAAAAGCAGAGAAGCCGTGACGCGCCTGTGAAGCCCCAGGGCAAGCAGACGGTGAAACAGCTGATTGGTCAAAACCAAGGGGTTTCCAACATCGAGATCACCGACCCCTCCATCAAGGAGTTTGAGAAGATCGCCCGGAAATACGGCGTGGACTATGCGGTGAAGAAGGACCGCAGCAGCTCCCCACCCAAGTACCTGATCTTTTTCAAGGGTCGGGACGCGGATGCCCTGACCGCTGCTTTTACCGAGTACACCGGGAAAAAGGTCAGAAAGGCGGAGAAATCCGAGCGCCCGTCCGTGCTGGCAAAGCTGAGCCAGTTCAAAGAACTGGTAAAACACGCCGTCGTGGACCGGAACAAGCGGAAGGAGCTGGAACGATGAAAAAGCAGCTGAACATCAAAAAGCTCATTTTGCTGAATCTGCCGTATATCCTGATGGGGCTTTTCTCCACCAACTTCGGTGAAGCGTGGCGGATGGCCGTGGGTGCGGACGCTTCGGCAAAAATGCTCTCGTTCTTCTCCACGCTGCCGGTGGCGCTGGCCAGCTGGTGGCCCAGCCTGCACCCGCTGGACCTGCTGGTGGGCCTGTGCTGCGGCGGCGGCCTGCGGCTGGCTGTGTACCTGAAAAGCAAGAACGCCAAGAAGTACAGGCACGGCATGGAATACGGTTCCGCCCGTTGGGGAACCCATGAGGACATTGCACCCTACATCGACCCGGTATTCCAGAACAATGTGATTCTGACGAAAACGGAGAGCCTGACAATGAACAGCCGCCCCAAGGACCCAAAGACCGCCAGAAACAAAAATGTGCTGGTGATTGGCGGCTCCGGTTCCGGTAAGACCCGCTTCTGGCTCAAACCGAATCTGATGCAGATGCACAGTTCCTATGTGGTCACAGACCCGAAGGGAACCATTTTGGTGGAGTGCGGAAAAATGCTCCAAAGGGGCGCACCCAAGCTGGGGAAAGACGGAAAGCCTATGAAGGATAAGCACGGCAAGGTCATTTATGAGCCGTACCGAATCAAGGTCCTAAATACCATCAACTTCAAGAAGTCCATGCACTATAACCCTTTCGCCTATATCCATAGCGAAAAGGACATCTTGAAGCTGGTAACAACGCTGATCGCCAATACCAAAGGCGAAGGCAAGGCCGGAGACGATTTCTGGGTAAAAGCAGAAACCTTGTTGTACTGCGCGCTTATTGGCTATATCCATTATGAGGCTCCGGTGGAGGAACAAAACTTCTCCACCCTCATTGAGTTCATCAACGCCATGGAAGTCCGTGAGGATGACGAGGAGTTCAAAAACCCCGTAGACCTGATGTTTGATGCACTGGAAGCCGAGAAGCCAAACCACTTTGCGGTGCGCCAGTATAAGAAATATAAGCTGGCCGCTGGAAAAACAGCCAAGTCGATTTTGATTTCCTGCGGCGCTCGCCTTGCCGTGTTCGACATTGCAGAGTTGCGTGAGGTCACGGCTTATGATGAGCTGGAGCTGGATACTCTGGGAGACAGGAAAACTGCTCTGTTCCTCATTATGAGTGATACGGATGACAGCTTTAACTTCCTGATCTCCATGTGTTATACCCAGCTTTTCAATCTGCTCTGCGAAAAAGCCGACGATGTGTATGGCGGCAGGCTTCCGGTTCATGTGCGCTGTTTGATTGATGAGTGTGCTAACATCGGGCAGATTCCGAAACTGGAAAAGCTGGTGGCCACCATCCGAAGCCGTGAAATCTCTGCCTGTCTGGTGTTGCAGGCACAGAGTCAGCTCAAGGCGATCTATAAGGATAACGCAGATACCATCATCGGTAACATGGATACATCCATCTTCCTGGGCGGTAAAGAGCCGACTACCCTCAAAGAGCTGGCTGCCGTGCTGGGCAAGGAAACCATCGACACCTACAACACCGGAGAGAGCCGTGGGAGGGAAACATCCCATTCACTCAACTATCAAAAATTGGGGAAAGAGCTGATGAGCCAGGATGAGCTTGCTGTTATGGATGGCGGCAAGTGTATCCTCCAGCTGCGCGGTGTGCGTCCTTTCCTTTCGGATAAGTACGACATCACCAAGCACCCCAATTTCAAGTACACTGCCGACGCGGATGACAAGAACGCTTTTGATATTGAAGCATTCTTGTCCGCAAGGCTGAAACTCAAGCCCAATGAGGTCTGCGATGTATATGAAGTAGACACAAAGGGCGCTTAATTTCGTTCCGCTTTAGAAGGGAGTGATCTTATCTATTCGCCGCATCTGCCCTCTATGGGCCATTGGCGTACAAAGCGGACAATCGCGAGAAAAAATAATGAAAAAGGAGGACAGCCGGAATCATGCCCCCGGAAACCGGGCGGCAGATTGTTCCGGCTTTTGTATGCCTATGAAACATGACAAACCTATTTTTTAATCAGATTCCGGCTAACAAACTATATGGCATTTTTTGAACAGGCAATCACCGTTCTTCAGACCCTCGTTATCGCGCTCGGTGCCGGTCTCGGTATCTGGGGCGTTATCAACCTGCTGGAAGGTTACGGCAACGACAACCCCGGCGCCAAGAGCCAGGGCATGAAGCAGCTCATGGCCGGTGCTGGTGTAGCCGTGGTAGGCATGGTCCTTGTACCTCTGCTCTCCGGGCTTTTCTCTGTCTAAGCGTCTCCGTATGAAATCCTTGCCGCTCCCGCAGCTTTGCGGGGGCGGCGGAAAGGAGGTTGACACCGTATGGATTTCTTACTTGAAGCCCTGACAAATTGGCTGAAAGAAATGCTGGTGGGCGGCATTATGAGCAACCTTTCGGGGATGTTTGACAGTGTAAATCAGCAGGTCGCGGATATATCCGTACAGGTAGGCCAGACTCCACAGGGATGGAATGGCAATATTTTCAGCATGATTGAGAATCTGTCCAACTCCATCATGGTGCCGATTGCAGGTGTGATTCTGGCTATCGTGATGACCGTAGACCTGATCCAGATGATTGCAGACAAGAACAACCTGCATGATGTGGATACCTGGATGATTTTCAAGTGGGTGTTCAAATCAGCTGCTGCCATCCTCATTGTCACAAACACATGGAATATCGTGATGGGCGTCTTTGATATGGCGCAGAGCGTGGTGGCGCAGGCGGCAGGGATTATCAATTCGGATGCGTCCATTGACATTTCCTCAGTTATGACCGATCTGGAACCGAGGCTGATGGAAATGGATCTGGGACCGCTGTTCGGACTGTGGTTCCAATCCCTCTTTATTGGCATTACCATGTGGGCGTTGTATATCTGTATCTTTATCGTTATTTATGGCCGTATGATCGAGATTTACCTTGTGACTTCGGTGGCTCCCGTTCCAATGGCTGCAATGATGGGTAAAGAATGGGGCGGTATGGGACAGAATTACCTCCGATCCCTGCTGGCGCTGGGCTTTCAGGCGTTTCTCATTATCGTCTGCGTGGCAATTTATGCTGTGCTGGTGCAGAACATCGCTCTGGAAGATGACATCATCATGGCGATCTGGAGCTGCGTGGGCTACACCGTACTGCTGTGCTTTACACTATTCAAAACCGGCAGCCTCGCAAAATCAGTCTTTCAGGCGCATTAAAACGGAAGGAGGTTCCCACATTGGCTTATGTACCCGTACCCAAGGACTTAACAAAAGTCAAAACAAAGGTCATGTTCAATCTGACCAAGCGGCAGCTTACCTGCTTCACGGGCGGAGCGCTTATTGGCGTACCGCTTTTCTTTTTGCTCAGAAAACCTACCGGAAACAGTGTAGCGGCTATGTGTATGATGCTGGTTATGCTGCCCTTCTTTATGCTGGCTATGTACGAAAAGCATGGACAGCCCCTTGAAAAGATCGTGGGCAACATTCTCAAAGTAGCTGTGATCCGTCCCAAGCAGCGTCCCTACCAGACCAATAACTTTTATGCCGTATTAAAGCGGCAGGAAATGCTCGATAAGGAGGTGTATGACATTGTTCACCGCAATGAAAAGCTGGCTGCGCCGTCTGCTGGGAAAACCGGAAGAAAAGACCGTGCAGCCGGTAAAGACAAAGAAAAAGCTGTCCCGCGCCGATAAGAAGCAGATTGAAGCGGCCATTGCCCGCGCCAACCGCACGGACAAAAAAGGAAAATCGGCACAGGACAGTATCCCCTATGAACGGATGTGGCCGGACGGGATCTGCCGTGTATCGGACAACCACTACACAAAGACCATTCAGTTTCAGGACATCAACTATCAGCTCTCCCAAAATGAAGATAAGACCGCGATCTTTGAGGGCTGGTGTGATTTCCTCAATTATTTCGACAGCTCGATTCATTTCCAGCTGTCTTTTTTGAACCTTGCGGCATCGGAGGAGACCTTTGCCAACTCCATTTCCATCCCGCCCCAGGGGGATGCCTTTGACAGTATCCGTGAGGAATACACCACGATGCTGCAAAATCAGCTGGCCAGAGGCAACAACGGTCTCATCAAGACCAAATACCTGACCTTTGGTATTGACGCTGACAGCATCAAAGCCGCCAAGCCCCGTCTGGAGCGTATTGAGACTGATATACTCAATAACTTCAAGCGTCTTGGTGTAGCTGCCAGGACACTGGACGGTAAGGAAAGGCTTTCCCAGCTTCATGCGGTATTCCACATGGATGAACAGCTCCCGTTTCAGTTTGAATGGGATTGGCTGGCTCCTTCCGGTCTGTCCACAAAAGATTTTATTGCACCAAGCTCCTTTGAGTTCCGCACCGGCAAGCAGTTCCGTATGGGCAAGAAATACGGGGCTGTTTCTTTTTTGCAGATCCTTGCACCGGAGCTGAATGACCGTCTGCTGGCTGATTTTCTGGATATGGAAAGCTCGCTCATTGTGAGTATGCACATTCAGTCGGTGGATCAGGTGAAAGCCATCAAAACGGTAAAGCGCAAGATTACCGACCTGGACCGCAGTAAGATTGAGGAACAGAAAAAAGCAGTCCGCGCCGGATACGACATGGACATCATTCCTTCTGACCTTGCCACCTACGGCAGCGAAGCGAAAAAGCTGTTGCAGGATTTGCAGAGCCGAAACGAGAGAATGTTCCTGGTCTCCTTTTTGGTGCTGAACACAGCGGACACCCCCCGTCAGCTTGGCAACAACATCTTTCAGGCAGGCTCTATTGCCCAGAAGTATAACTGCCAGCTGACCAGACTGGACTTCCAGCAGGAAGAAGGGCTGATGAGCTGTCTGCCCCTGGGACTCAATCAGATCGAGATTCAGCGAGGGCTGACCACCAGTTCTACGGCTATCTTTGTACCATTCACCACACAGGAATTATTCCAGAACGGCAAGGAAGCGCTGTACTACGGCATCAATGCCCTGTCCAACAACCTCATCATGGTGGATAGAAAGCTGCTGAAAAACCCCAACGGCTTGATTTTGGGTACGCCGGGTTCCGGTAAGTCTTTCAGCGCCAAGCGTGAGATTGCCAACTGCTTTTTGCTTACCAATGATGATGTCATCATCTGTGACCCGGAAGCGGAGTACGCACCTCTGGTGGAGCGTCTGCATGGGCAGGTCATCAAGATCTCGCCTACCTCAACCAACTACATCAATCCGATGGATCTGAATCTGGACTATTCGGATGATGAAAGCCCGCTGTCCCTCAAGTCTGACTTTATCCTCAGCTTGTGTGAGCTGATCGTGGGCGGTAAGGACGGATTGCAGCCGGTGCAGAAAACCATCATCGACCGTTGTGTGCGTCTGGTCTATCAGACCTACCTCAATGACCCGCGCCCGGAGAATATGCCCATACTGGAGGACCTATATAACCTGCTCCGTTCACAGGAGGAAAAGGAAGCCCAGTATATCGCCACGGCCCTTGAAATCTATGTAACCGGCTCCCTCAATGTGTTCAACCACCAGAGCAATGTGGACATCAATAACCGCATTGTCTGCTATGACATTAAGGAGCTGGGCAAGCAACTCAAGAAAATCGGTATGTTGGTGGTCCAGGATCAGGTGTGGAACCGCGTTACCATTAACCGCGCTGCCCACAAGTCCACCCGTTATTACATCGACGAGATGCACCTGCTTTTGAAGGAGGAGCAGACCGCCGCTTATACGGTGGAAATCTGGAAGCGATTCCGCAAATGGGGCGGTATTCCGACAGGTATCACCCAGAATGTCAAAGACCTTTTGAGCAGCCGCGAGGTGGAGAACATCTTTGAAAACTCCGACTTCGTGTATATGCTCAACCAGGCAGGCGGAGACCGTCAGATTCTCGCCAAGCAGCTGGGCATTTCCACGCACCAGCTTAGCTATGTGACCCACTCCGGTGAGGGCGAGGGCCTGCTGTTCTATGGCTCCACCATCCTGCCCTTCGTTGACCACTTCCCGAAGAATACTGAGCTTTACCGCATTATGACCACCAAACCCCAGGAACTGAAAAAGGAGGATGAATAACTATGAAACAGAATATTTGCGAACTTGATACCATGATTTTTTTCCGTGAGGCATTGGAGGCTCACGAATTCATGTTGCTTCCGGTAATGGCCTCCGCTGTTGTTGAGTGTCGTACCGCTGACAAAGAACTCAAAACCTTGAATGAGGATGGCGAAATTGGTCTTGCCCGTCTCTTTTCGATTTGGGCGAATATGATGTGTGCCCCTGGTGCAGCAACCATTGTAGGGTGCAGACCTATCACAATGCTCTCTGAGATTCTGGCGCAAGTCCATGCGTATCTCACCGTGCATCCGCTATATGATCCGGAAGGTTTGGCCCTCTATGTGGAGCTGCACCACATGATGGATGCTATCCTAATGGGTGATTGGTTTGAATAAAGAGCCGCGCCTGCGCTTTACTGATGAGGAACGGGCTGACCCTGCACTGGAAAAGCCGATCCGCAAAACGGAGAAAGCTACGGCCAGAGCAGATAAGGCGCAGGCCAATATTCCAAAGAAAAAAGTCAGACAGACGGTCATTGACCCGGACACCGGGAAAAAGACCTCGAAGCTGACCTTTGAGGACAAGAAAAAACCACCTTCCAAACTTTCTCAAGGGGTTAAGGAAGCTCCCGTCCATCTGGTCGCGGGCAAGTTTCACAAAGAGATCCGGGAAACAGAACAGGACAATGTGGGTGTGGAAAGCGCCCACAAGTCCGAGGAGGCGGTGGAGACCAGCGCTTATCTGGTGCGGGAGGGCTATCGCAGCCACAAGCTGAAGCCGTACCGCAAAGCAGCCCAGGCCGAGCAGAAGCTGGAAAAGGCAAATGTAAATGCCCTGTACCAGAAGTCCCTACGGGAAAATCCTCAGTTTGCCAGCAACCCTCTCTCCCGCTGGCAGCAAAAACAGAGTATCAAAAAGCAGTATGCCGTCGCCAAGCGCACCGGTCAGACTGCCGGAAATACCGCCCAGGCTGCGTCCAAAACCGGAAAAGCCGCAAGGACGGTAAAAGAAAAGGCACAGCAGGCAGGGGCATTCGTCATGCGCCACAAGAAGGGCTTCCTGATCGCAGGGGTTTTGTTCCTCATCGTCTGTATGCTGATGAATACCATGTCCTCCTGCTCTATGATGGCACAGAGTATTGGTTCTGTAATTTCCGGCACTACCTATCCATCGGATGACCCGGAAATGCTGGCGGTGGAGGCAGATTATGCAGACAGAGAAGCTCGGTTGCAGGAGAAAATCGACAACATCGAAAGCAGCCACCCAGGGTATGACGAGTATCGCTATAACCTGGATATGATTGGCCATGACCCCCATGAGCTGGCGGCAGTTCTCTCTGCTGTCTTGCAAGGCTATACACGCCACAGCGCACAGGCAGAGTTGAGTCGTGTGTTTGATGCACAGTATCAGCTCACGCTGAGAGAAGAAATTCAGATTCGCACTTACACTGACGAAGACGGGGATGAGCATGAATATGAATATCGTATTCTCCATGTAACTTTAACAAGCCGTTCCATTGCCTCTCTTGCGCCAGAACTACTGACTCCGGAGCAGATGGAGATGTACCAGGTCTACCGACAGACTATGGGCAATAAGCCGCTGTTATTTGGTGGCGGTTCCCCCGATACAGGTGTTTCTGAAGATTTGACTGGTGTTGAATTTATCAATGGCTCCCGCCCCGGCAATCCGCAGCTGGTGGAACTGGCGAAAAGTCAGGTGGGCAATGTGGGAGGACAACCTTATTGGAGCTGGTACGGCTTTGACTCCCGTGTGGAATGGTGTGCCTGCTTTGTATCATGGTGCTATGGTCAATCCGGTCGAACGGAACCACGCTTTGCTGGTTGTCAGTCTCAGGGTGTTCCGTGGTTCCAGTCTCATGGACAGTGGGGCGCACGAGGATATGAAAACATTGCCCCCGGTGATGCCATTTTCTTCGATTGGGATCTGGATGGTTCCGCAGACCATGTGGGAATTGTTGTCGGCACCGATGGCAGCCGTGTTTATACCGTGGAGGGAAATTCCGGCGATGCCTGCAAGATCAAAAGTTATGACCTGAATTATCAGAGTATCAAGGGCTACGGCCTGATGAACTGGTAACAGAGATTTTTTAGAAGGAGTGATAGACGATGGCAAAGAACAAAATTGAACGCATTGACCAGGAGATTACAAAGGTCCGCGAGAAGATCGCAGAATATCAGGAAAAGCTCAAGGCGCTGGAGGCACAGAAAATCGAGGCAGAAAATCTGGAGATCGTCCAGATGGTGCGCGCTTTGCGTATGACCCCTGCCCAGCTGAGCGCCATGCTGTCCGGCGGCACAGTTTCCGGCAGTATGGTGGATGACAACAACGAACAGGAGGAAAACAGCTATGAGGAATAAACGATTGCTCCGAACACTTTCCGCCCTTTGCCTGACGCTGGTTCTGGCATCGGGCTTTACTGTTCCCGCTTTTGCCCAGGGCGCAGCGCCGCCCCCGGCAGAGGATACCACCAATGACAGCAATGTGGTGGTGGAAGAAACGGAAAAAGCACCTCCGCTGACCCCGGATGGCAACGCCGCTCTGGTGGATGATTTTGGTGGCAACAAGCAGCTCATTACCGTTACCACCAAGGCAGGCAACTATTTTTATATCCTGATCGACAGGGCCAACGAAGATAAAAAGACTGCTGTTCACTTTCTGAACCAGGTGGATGAAGCGGACCTGATGGCACTGATGGAAGATGGAAAACCCAAAGAGGAGCCGCCTGCTGTGTGCAGCTGTTCGACAAAATGTGAAACAGGGACAGTCAATACGGCCTGCCCGGTCTGTGCAACCGATATGAGCAAATGTACGGGCAAAGCACCGGAACCTCCGGCAGAAACACCGGAGCCGGAAAAAGAGAAGCCTGCCGGACTGAACCCGGCTGCCCTGATCCTTCTGCTGGCTCTGCTGGGCGGCGGTGGCGTATTTGCCTACTTGAAGCTCGTTAAGAATAAGCCTAAGACCAAGGGCAATGACAGCCTGGACGATTATGATTATGGCGAGGAAGATTCCGAGGAATGGGAAACCGAAGATGAGGAAGTCCTTGAGGATGGTTTTGAGGGTTCTGACCCTAATGAGGAACGCGATAGAGCAGATTGAACTATTTGAGCGTAGCGTATTTCAAATCATTGCGGGATAAGGGACAGAGGACAGGGAGAAATTCCTGTCCTCTGCTGCTCTATTCACTCTCTTACTGTAAATCCACACCCAAAATCAGCAGCACATGGTCAAAGAAAGGAGGACCTCACAATGAACACCTGGAACTGGTTATTACACTTTCTGATTATTTTTGATCTGGTCGCCTTCGGAATTTACTTTGGAGGAGACATTCTTTTCACTGCTATCAGCAAAGTTCAAAAAAAGTCAAAGAAGGACGATGACTTGGATCTTTATGATTTTGAAATTGAGACCGCACCCCAAAAGCGCTCTTTATGTGTGGACTCAATCCGAATGCTTTATTCTGGTGAGATAGATGAATTTGTGGAAAAGGAGCTGTTGCTTGATGCAGCGGAGACCATGAACGCTTTATCTGAAGCTGAAAAAACAGCCGTTAGCCTGTTACTAAAAGCTTATATCGGTTTTTTGAGCGAAGAAGCAACGGTAGATGAACAAAGTTTTCCCATGGTTAAGGAACTGTTGTCTTATACACAGGGCAGCAAAGAAGATGGTGAAAAAGATGCCATAGATTGTCTGATGGAAGATACGGTCAGCAGAACCCACAGACATCGAGAATATTACAACAATTATCAACGCTATCAACTGATGCAGGTGGATAAAGAGCGTGTGATTATGGCCTGCAATATCATAATCAATGATTTGATTGGCAGGTTGTACCGATATGATTATCGCTTTGGCTATGACATTACACTTGCCTCAGAACACAGCATTGCAAAAAAACTGTCTGATAATTGGCAGAATGAATGGGAGGTTGAAGATTATGAAGCTGGTGATTGCTGAAAAACCATCGGTTGCACAAAGTCTGTCGGCGGTGATTGGTGCAACCGCCCGTAAGGACGGGTATCTGGAGGGCAGCGGTTGGCGTGTCAGCTGGTGCGTGGGCCATCTGGCCGGGCTTGCGGATGCAGACAGTTATGACCCCAAGTACGCCAAGTGGCGATATGATGACCTGCCTATCCTGCCGGAGCATTGGCAGATGGTGGTGGGAAAGGACAAGAAAAAGCAGTTTGATATTCTCAAAAAGCTGATGAACGCCCCGGATGTGACGGAAGTGGTAAATGCCTGTGATGCCGGACGCGAGGGCGAGCTGATCTTCCGCAGCGTCTATGAGCTGTCAGGCTGCCAAAAGCCGATGAAAAGGCTCTGGATTTCTTCGATGGAGGACTCCGCCATAAGGGAGGGCTTTGCAAACCTGCGCCCAGGTGTAGATTATGATGGACTTCGGGATGCTGCTCTCTGCCGTGCCAAGGCCGACTGGCTGGTGGGGATCAATGCCACAAGGCTTTTTTCCGTGCTGTACCACCGCACCCTCAACATCGGGCGCGTGATGTCCCCAACGCTGGCACTGATTGTTCAGCGAGAAGCTGAGATCGACACCTTTAAGCAGGTTCCCTTTTATACCGTGGCGCTGGAGCTGCCCGGTCTTACCGTATCCGGGGAGCGCATGAGTGACCGAGCAAGCGCAGAGCAGCTGAAAGAAGCCTGTCAGGGTGCAGCTGTCACAATCAAAAAAGTGGAGTGCAAGGAAAAATCCGAAAAGCCGCCTGCCCTCTATGACCTGACTACTCTGCAAAGAGATGCCAACCGCCTGCTTGGATTTACAGCCCAGCAGACCCTGGACTATCTGCAAAGCCTGTATGAAAAGAAGCTCTGCACCTATCCCCGTACTGACAGCCGCTATCTGACCGGTGATATGGCAGACAGCCTGCCGGTGCTGGTGAATCTGGTTGCCAATGCTATGCCATTTCGCAAAGGGATCGCCATTACCTGTGATCCGCAGACGGTCATCAACGACAAGAAAGTAACCGACCACCACGCAGTAATCCCTACCAGAAATCTCAAGGATGCAGACCTTTCTGCCCTTCCTGCGGGAGAAAAAGCGGTGCTGGAGCTGGTGGCCCTGCGTCTGCTGTGTGCCGTGGCCCAGCCCCATATCTATTCGGAAACCGTTGTGATTGCAGCGTGTGCCGGTGGGGAGTTTACTACCAAAGGAAAAACGGTGAAGCACCCCGGATGGAAAGCACTGGAGGACGCCTACCGTGCCAAAATGAAGGATGCGGAGCCGAAAAAAGAGGGCGCAGAGAAAGCCCTGCCGGAGCTGACTGAAGGACAGACCCTTTCGGTTGCTGCGGCAATCGTCAAAGAAGGCAAAAGCAGTCCGCCCCAGCACTTTACGGAGGACACCCTATTGTCCGCGATGGAGACTGCTGGAAAAGAGGATATGCCGGAGGATGCCGAACGAAAGGGTCTGGGGACACCGGCCACCCGTGCCGGTATTTTGGAAAAGCTGGTATCTGCCGGTTTTCTGGAACGAAAAAAGAGCAGGAAAACGGTGCAGCTTCTCCCTTCCCACGATGCAGTTTCCCTGATCACCGTTCTGCCGGAACAACTGCAATCGCCGCTTCTGACTGCCGAGTGGGAGTACCGACTGGGCGAGATCGAGCGCGGGCAGCTTGCCCCAGAGGAGTTTTTGGACGGGATCAGCACCATGCTGAAAGACTTGGTGGGAACTTATCAGGTCATCAAGGGAACTGAGTACCTGTTCTCCCCGCCCCGTGATGTGGTAGGCAAATGCCCTCGCTGCGGCGGTGAAGTTGCAGAACTGCAAAAAGGCTTCTTCTGTCAGAATGATTCTTGCAAATTTGCAATCTGGAAAAATAACAAATGGTGGGCTGCCAAGAAAAAACAGCCGACCAAGGCTGTGGTGTCTGCACTGCTGAAAGATGGCCGTGTCCGTGTAACGGGCCTATATTCTGAGAAAACTGGCAAGACCTACGATGCCACTGTGGTTTTGGAGGACGATGGACAGTACGCCAACTTTAAGCTGGAATTTGACCAGCGGAAAGGAGGCAGCCGATGAAGCTCTCTTTAGTGGAACGGGAAACCATTTTCCTCTATAACCAGGCAGAACCAATGGCTGAGGTCTACACCCACGATCCCCGTCTGATGGAGAAGCTGGAACTGCTGGCAAAAAAGCACCCCGACCAGATCACCCGAAAGGACGCCCATAACTTTACCGTCCCCAAGCGGTGTGTATCAGTCAGGGAGCCATATAGCGCAGAACGCCGCAAAGCTGCCAGTGAGCGTGCGAAAGCTGCCGGATACCAGCCCCCTGCGAGAAAGTCCGACAGTTAAAGGCACATGGCAGAGAATGTATTTGAAGCGGTCAAGCAGTCGGTCAGCACCAGAGATGCGGCAGCGTTTTATGGGATTGAGGTCAAACGAAATGGTATGGCCTGCTGTCCCTTTCACGAGGATAAGAACCCCAGCATGAAGGTAGACCAGCGGTTCCACTGCTTTGGCTGCGGTGAAGATGGGGATGTGATCGACTTTACCGCAAAGCTCTTTGACCTCTCCCCAAAAGAAGCGGCAGAGAAATTGGCACAGGACTTTGGCCTGATCTATGACAGTCAGGCCCCTCCCCGTAGGAGATATGTCCGGCAGAAAACAGAGGCACAAAAGTTTCGGGAGGACCGGCAGCGGTGTTATCGCGTACTGTCCGATTACTACTATCTGCTGAAAAAATGGGAGGCCGACAATTCTCCCCGGACACCGGAGGAAGAACCGCACCCCCGTTTTGTGGAAGCAATCCAGAAGAAAACCTATGTAGAGTACCTGTTGGACCTTTTTCTTTATGAAAGTGAAGAAGAACAAAAGGCATGGATTGCAGAACACACAGCAGAAATCACACACTTGGAAAGGAGATTGAAAATCATGGCTGAGAACAAACCCACCAACCGAGAGCGGCTAAGGGAAATCACAGATGGCATCGAGCAGGGGATCAAGGAACTGTTTGAGAGTGAAAAGTATATGCGCTATCTGTCCGTCATGTCCCGCTTCCACCGCTATTCGGTAAACAACACCATGCTCATCTATATGCAGAAGCCGGACGCTACATTGGTAGCCGGATACAATAAGTGGAAAGACCAGTTTGAGCGTCATGTAAAAAAGGGCGAGCATGGCATTACCATCATTGCTCCCACACCATATAAGAAGAAAATCGAGGAGCAGAAACTGGACCCGGATACCAAGGCTCCGATTTTGGATAAAGACGGAAAGATCGTCACAGAGGAAAAAGAAATCGAGATCCCCATGTTTCGCCCGGTCAAGGTCTTTGATGTGAGCCAGACCGATGGGAAACCTTTGCCTGAGCTTGCTTCCTCCCTTTCCGGCAATGTGCCAAATTATGAGGCATTCATGGAGGCTCTGCGCCGCAGTGCGCCGGTGCCGATCACTTTTGAAGCAATGGCCGCCGATACGGACGGCTATTTTTCTGCCGATCATCAGAAAATCGCCATTCGTCAGGGCATGAGTGAGGTGCAGACGGTTTCGGCCACAGTACACGAGATTGCCCACAGCAAGCTCCACAATCAGAAAAAGATTCAGATTGCCAATGACGAGCAATATCAGGAGATCGAGCTGTTTGATAAACCCGGTCTGTTCTCCAATGGGCGGATTGTCCGTGATAATCTGCCGGAGGGCGTTTATTGCTATGACCTGCGCGGTTCTGACTACGACCCCGGAGAGCCGGTCTGTGTAGAAGAACAAGTAGTTGTAAACCATGCAGGTTCCGTTCTGCTGACAGAGCCGCTGGAGCTGGCGGAAGATGGACGCCTGATGCTGACCGAGGAAGAAGGGCTGAATTTTGTTGGCGGCTTTTCTACCCTCACCCAGTTTTTGCAAGAACAGAGGAAAGACCGCCACACGGAGGAAGTGGAGGCTGAAAGCATCTCCTATGCGGTCTGCAAATATTTTGGCATCGAGACCGGAGAAAACAGCTTCGGCTATATTGCAAGCTGGAGCCAGGGCAAAGAGCTGAAAGAGTTGAGAGCCAGTTTGGAGACCATCAACAAAACCTCCGGCACTTTGATCTCCGACATTGAGCGCCACTATAAGGAAATCTGCAAAGAGCGCGGAATCGACCCTCATGCAAAGGCAGAGTCGGAAACCGCCCCGATAGAGCAGCCAGCAGATGCCATTAAGGTATCTGATAGGCTGCCGACCGGCGATCTGACCTACTATGTAGCAGAGTGCATGGAATTTCCAAACCTCGGAGAATACCACGATAATCTGTCTTTGGAGGAAGCAATCCGCATTTATCAGGAGATTCCGGCAGAACGAATGAACGGGATCAAGGGCATTGGTTTTGAGCTGAAAGACGGAAGCGACTATGAAGGACCTTTTCCGATTTTGACCGGCCAGACCATTGACCTGGACACCATCCAGGCAATCGACTATTACCGTGATAATCCTCTGGTGCAAAAAGCGGTAAAGGAACTGGCTGCGGCAATGCCGGAAATGGAGGTACTGGGGGCGGATGCCAACCAGCAGGAGGCTTTGTTTCTGATTGACGATGCCACCTATCTTCATATCCAGTCCTGTGACAGCGGCTGGGACTATACCCTTTACGATGCCGCGTCCATGAAAGAGTTGGATGGTGGTCAGCTGGATATGCCGGAGATTTCCCGCATGAAGGCAGTTCTCCAGATTTGTGATGACAACGATTTGGGCAGAGACTCGGTAAAATACGCACCGTTGTCCATGATTGAGACCTTGCAGGAAGCTGCCTACCAGCAGATGCAGGCAGAGGCCAGTCAGATGGCTGCTTCTTCTCAGCTGCCGGAAGCACAAGAGCAGGCGCTGGATGAATACCCCATGCCGGATGAGCAGGTCTCTACACCGGATATGCAGGAATATGGATACTCCTATGATGGGATGCTCCCTGTTACCAGAGAACGGGCGCTGGAACTGGATGCCGCCGGTTTGACTGTCTATGTGCTGCATGAGGACAATACGGAAAGTATGGTATTTGACTCGCAGGAAATCATGGATCATGGCGGCATTTTCGGTGTGGACCGTGAGGAATGGGAGAAAAGCCCTCAGTTCCACGAAAAGGTCATGGAGCGTCAGAAACATCAGCAGGAACGAGAACAGGCATTTCTCTCCCAGAACAGAAACTGTTTTGCCATCTATCAGGTGAGCCGTGACGATCCGCAGAATGTGCGCTTTATGAATCTGGACTGGTTAGAGTCCCATGATGTTTCCGTAGACCGCAGCAATTATGACCTCATTTACACCGCTCCGCTGAGGGAGTCTGGCACGGTACCGGAGCAGCTGGAAAAACTATATGAGCAGTTTAATCTGCAAAAACCGGCGGATTTTCACAGTCCTTCTATGAGTGTTAGTGACATCGTTGCGATCAAGCAGGACGGTAAGGTATCCTGTCATTACTGTGACAGTGTTGGTTTTACCCAGATCCCCGGATTCCTGCCGGAAAATCCGCTGAAAAATGCAGAGATGGCCGTGGAGGACGATTACGGCATGATCGACGGTATCATCAACAATGGCGCAAAAGAGCCTACGGTGGCAGAGCTGGAACAGCAGGCTCGAAGCGGTCAGCCTATCTCCCTCATGGACTTGGCTGATGCCGTTCATCGGGAGGAACGGGATAAGAAAAAATCCGTTGTGGATCAGCTGAAAAGCCAGCCCAAAGCGGAACACAAAAAGACAGCACCCAAAAAGAGTGCGGAAAGGGAGATTTGATATGGGAAACTTTACTTTTGAGGAAATGAACCTGATGTGCATTTACAATACCGGCAGCCGCACCGGACTGATCGACAGCCTGCGTGAGATGCGCGGCGAGCTGGCCCCGGAGGAAACCGAGCTGCGGGAGTTGACAGACAGCGCACTGGGCAAGCTCCAAGCCATGAGTGATGCCGAGTTTGCCGAGCTGGAATTGTACCCGGATTTTGACCAGTAAACACCATAATCGCAGGGATGGGGTGGCAATATGCTACCCCATCTTTTACCCAAAAACCGAAAGGAGGACAGAACACTATGCCAACCAAAGCTGAACTATATGCACAGATGGCGGACAAGGTGGCAACGCAGCTCACGGGGAGCTGGCAGGAATGGGCAGGGTTTCTCACCACTGCTTCCCGACTTTACAAATACCCGTTCCATGAACAGCTGATGATCTACGCCCAGCGACCGGACGCCACTGCCTGTGCGGAGTACGATTTGTGGAATGAAAAGATGGGCCGTTATGTAAGGCGCGGTTCCAAGGGAATCGCTCTGGTGGATGATTCCGGGGACAGACCTCGCCTGCGTTATGTCTTTGACATTTCCGACACCGGAACCCGTGAACATTCCCGCACTCCCTGGCTGTGGCAGTTGGAGGAGCGCCATCTGGATTCCGTGCAGGCCATGCTGGAGCGCACCTATGATGTTTCCGGTGATGATCTTGCCGGACAGCTCACGGAGGTAGCTGGAAAACTGGCCGAGGAATATTGGACGGAGCATCAGCAGGACTTCTTCTATATCGTTGACGGTTCCTTTTTGGAGGAATATGATGAGTTTAACATCGGAGTACAGTTCAAGGCAGCAGCCACCGTCAGCATCACTTACGCTTTGATGTCCCGCTGCGGACTGGAGCCGGAACGCTACTTCGACCACGAAGATTTCATGGCAATCTTTGATTTCAATACCCCGTCCACCATCGGGGCGCTGGGAACAGCGGTCAGCCAGATCAACCAGCAGGTGCTGCGGCAGATCGGCGTTACCGTCCGAAATGCAGAGCGCGAAGCCAACCAAGAAAGGAGCAAACAAGATGAACAATCCCATGACCTATATCCAGAACGGAGACTATCTGATTCCCGACCTGAAGTTGAGCCAGCAGCCGGAGAAACCCCTGGGCAAGTACGGCAGGATGAGGAAAACCTACCTGAAGGAACATCGTCCCATCCTCTACAACCAGATGTTGCTGAGCGAGAAGTTGTACCCGCACCTTCTGGAGATCGACGAGACCGCCCAGAGCAGACTGGAGCAGATGATGCCCCAGCTGGCGAAGGAAGCGGGAGCCACCGAGGAACTGAAAGCCAGCGATCCCATGAAGTGGGTGGGGCTGATGAACACCTGCAAAGCTCAGGCCGAGGAAATCCTGATGGCGGAGCTTATCAACAGCTGACTCTAAACCTGTTCCTCTCCGAAGCGGAACAGATCCAATCCATAGATGAAGCAGAGAATGTAGCGCATACATCCTCTGCTTTTTCTTTTGCCCAAAATGACATCGACCATGTGTTGCGTTTGGGCGGCAATACAGACCGTCAAAGGGAGCGTGTGGTTGCAGCCTTTGAAAAGCAGAAAACCACCGCTGAGATTGCCGAGATACTGAAAACGCTGTACCACGGCGGCAACGGCCTTGGCAGCGTGAGCGCATGGTATGCCGAGGATGGTATCCATCTTTCCCACGGGAAGTCTGTCCGTTATGACAGGTCTGCCCAGGTCATTTCCTGGGAGAGTGCCGCAGAGCGTATCGGGGAGCTTTTGGAGAGTGGTCAGTTCGCCTCCAATGTGGAGCTTGCAGAAGCGGCAGGTTATGAACGCTCCCTCCTTTCAGAAAAGCTCTGGTATCTGTACCACGATTTCAGCGAGGAAGCCAGAAAAGCCGGATATTTGTCCTGCCTGTCAGAGATCAAAGGCAATGGGTTCCCAGAGGAGACCCGCCGCCTGACGGAGCAGCTGAGTGACCCGGCTTTCCGCCAGACACTCAAGGAAGAATACGCCGCCTTCTGGACCGCTTATCAGCAGGACCGTGACCTGTTGCGCTTTCACTACCACAGACCAAGGGAGATTTGGGAGAATCTGAAGGACCTTGACCTGCCCCGCAGGACTTTTTCTTCAGACCTTTCCCAAGTGCCAACCGTCCAGCATTTCATTACCGAGGATGAGATCGACGCCGCCATGACCGGCGGCAGCAGTTTTGCCGGAGGAAAAGGCCGTATCTATGCGTTCTTCATGGAAAACCATACGGATAAGGAGAAAGTAAGATTCCTCAAAGATGAGTATGGTATTGGCGGACGCTCTCATGCCCTGTCCGGCGCAACACACAGCGGCGAAGATCACGATGGGAAAGGACTGCACTATAAAAAGCAGGACTGCCCGGATGTTCACTTGAACTGGGAAAAGGTTGCCAAGCGCATTACCTCTCTTGTCCGGAAAGGCCGCTATCTTACCGAACAGGAACAAGCGCAGTATGACAAGATCCAGGCTGAAAAGGATCTGGCAGAAGAAGATGCCATTCATGCCCAGCAGCCGGAGATAGAGGAAGAAACGCCAAAGCCTACCCTTGGGGAGCAGTTTGAGCAGTATAAGCCTGTGGTGACTGCCGCCATATCTGAGGATGTGGCATATCGAAATGCCTGCGGTCATTCCGACCGTGAAAATGCTGTCATCGAGGGCAATGCCGCTGTGCGCCGTGCGGTTCTTGGCTCTAAGGATATGGAGCTGATTCGGCTCTATTCCGATGTGCCGGAGTTCCGTCAGCGTCTGCACCGGGAAGTGATCGACGAGACCTATCCAAAGCTCCATGAGCTTCTGCGCCCTCTTTCTCAGGAGGATATTGATACCGCCCTTTGTGCATGGAACGGCAATATTGAGAGTAAACACGCTGTTGTCCGCTATATGAAAGACCATGCAAGAGAAAAAGATACCGCTGCATGGCTGGCTCAGGAATACGGTGGCAGCAACAGCCCGTTCGTTGTCCGTGCCGGAAGCCCGGAGGAAACACAGCTGCCCTGGCCGAAGGTACAGCGCAGGCTTGCCCAGCTCATTCAGGAGGACCGGTTCTATACCGAAGAAGAACAGGACCGTTTTGACGACATCGACCCAATCGCCATCCGGGAAGCCCTGGAGGAAAGAGGGATCGTCAACGGACAGGTGGCAGACCCGGAAAAACTGGACAATGACCCGTTTATCCAACAGGTGATGTCGGATGCCGAGCAGATCGCAGCTGCCGAGACAGAACAGACTTCCGAGGTTTCCATTTCCGATGAGGAATATGATGCAGTTCGCCGCCCGACTCCGCAAAGAACCTCCTATGACCCTGCCGCCCCGGTTTATGCCGTGGGTGATACCGTGTATATCGAGGATGACGCTTATCAGATCACCGAGCTGAGGGATGACACCGTACAGCTTCTGCCCACCGGCATGGTATATCCCATCTATCGGGCAGAGCGCAAAGAACAGTTCGAGCAGCTGCTTCGGGCAGACCTCCGCAATGCTTACTATACCGAGTTTCTTCCCATTGACCCGGACAAGGCAGATCAAGACTTGCGGGATGTATTGTCCCATGGACTGATGGATGAAGCAGATAAACAGCAGCTTTCCACGCTACTTCAATCCGGCAGGAGCAACAGTGAGATCGCCTACTGGCTGAGCAGGGCTTATCCTCGTGAGATTGAGACGCTGGATTTGGAGAACGGCGATATTGCCGATTACCGTACCACGACACAGGGCATGGAGCTGGAAGTCATGGATGCAGAGGAAAAGCGTCTGGCTGTGCTGTATTTCCGCTGGGATGAGGTTGCGCCTTTGCTGCGCGGGATGTATGCCCGTCAGCTGGATGGCTTTGGACAAGAACAGCCCCAACCGTCTGCTGAATCCCTGACCTTTCATTCCGAGACCGTGGCAGTCTATCCGGGCGATAAGAACCATCTACCTTATGATGTGGTGGTGGAACGGTTGCATATTGAGGAGCCGGAGCCGCCAGCCCCTGTAACAGAGCCGGAAAAAACCTTTGAGGAAGTGTTGGATGAACACCCGGTTTCCATTCAGGTCAACGGCCAGTGGCAGACCTTCCCCAATGCCAAAGCTGCCGAGGAAGCCTCCTATGAGGAATACAAGGCTAACCTGCGCCGCAATGCACAGAACTTCCGCATTACCGATGAGCATTTGGGCGAAGGCGGTCCAAAAGCCAAGTTCCAAGCAAATGTTAATGCCATTCGTTTGCTGAAAGAGCTGGAATCTGCCGGACAGCAGGCAAGCCCCGAACAACAGGAGATTCTTTCCCGCTATGTGGGCTGGGGCGGTATTCCTGATGCTTTTGACCCAGAGAAACTGGCATGGGCTTCCGAGTATACCCAGCTGAAAGAGCTGCTGACCCCGGAGGAATATGCCGCCGCCAGAAGCTCTACCCTCAATGCCCATTACACCAGCCCTACGGTTATCCAGGCAATCTATGAAGCGGTGGGGCGCATGGGCTTTGAGACCGGAAATATTTTGGAGCCATCTATGGGTGTGGGCAACTTCTTCGGTATGCTGCCGGAGGAAATGAGAAACAGCCGTTTGTACGGTGTGGAGCTGGACCCGGTTTCCGGGCGTATCGCAAAGCAGCTCTATCCCAAGGCGGACATCACAGTAGGCGGCTTTGAGACCACTGACAGGCGGGACTTCTTTGACCTTGCCATCGGCAATGTGCCTTTTGGTCAGTATCAGGTCAATGACAAAGCCTACAACAAGCTGAATTTCAACATTCATAATTACTTTTTCGCCAAAGCATTGGATCAGGTGCGTCCCGGCGGTGTGGTAGCTTTTGTGACCTCCCGCTATACCATGGATGCCAAGGATTCCACCGTGCGCCGCTATCTTGCCCAGCGTGCCGAGCTGCTGGGAGCGATCCGTCTGCCTAATGATGCGTTCAAAAAGAATGCCGGTGCCGAGGTGGTGTCGGACATCATCTTTCTCCAAAAGCGGGACCGTCCGCTGGACATCGTGCCGGAATGGACTCAGACCGGACAAACGGAGGATGGGTTTGCCATCAACCGGTATTTTATCGACCACCCGGAAATGGTGCTGGGCAGACAGGAGCCGGTAAGCACTGCTCATGGTATGGATTACACCGTGAACCCTATCGAGGGACTGGAGCTTTCCGACCAGCTGCATGATGCTGTGAAGTACATTCATGGCACTTATCAGGAGGCAGAGCTGCCGGAGCTGGGCGAAGGCGAAGCCATTGACACCTTCATTCCTGCCGATCCTAATGTGAAGAACTATTCCTATGCCATTGTAGACGGGCAGGTGTACTACCGGGAAAACAGCCGCATGGTGCGCCCGGATCTCAACACCACCGCAGAAGCCCGCGTAAAAGGTCTTGTGGGACTGCGTGATTGTGTGCAGGAACTGATCGACCTTCAGATGGATGCAGCGGTTCCGGACAGCACCATTACCCAAAAGCAGGCGGAACTGAACAGCCTGTATGACAGCTTTTCTGAAAAATATGGCCTTATCAATGACCGTGCAAACCGACTGGCCTATGCAGATGATTCTTCCTATTACCTGCTCTGTGCGCTGGAAGTCATCGACGAGGACGGAAAGCTGGAACGCAAGGCAGATATGTTCACCAAACGGACCATCAAGCCCCATCAGGCGGTGGCTGTGGTGGATACGGCAAGTGAAGCACTGGCGGTGTCCATCTCGGAAAAAGCCTGCGTGGATATGGACTATATGAGCCAGCTTACCGGAAAAACAAAAGAAGAACTGGCCGGAGAGCTGCAAGGCGTCATCTTCCGTATACCGGGACAGTTGGAGCAGGACGGAACGCCCCATTATGTGACTGCTGATGAATACCTCTCTGGCAATGTACGCCGCAAACTGCGTCAGGCGCAGCGGGCGGCACAGCAGGACCCGGTTTATGCAGTCAATGTGGAAGCTCTTACCGCCGCCCAGCCCAAAGACCTGGATGCGTCGGAGATTGAGGTGCGTCTGGGCGCTACCTGGATCGACAAAGAGTACATCCAGCAGTTTATGTACGAGACCTTCAACACCCCGTTTTATCTCCAGCGCAGTATCGAGGTCAACTATTCGTCCTTTACCGCTGAATGGCAGATCAAGGGGAAATCTTCTGTATCCTACAACGATGTGGCAGCTTATACCACCTATGGGACCAGTCGTGCCAATGCCTACAAGATTTTAGAGGACAGCCTGAACCTGCGGGATGTCCGCATCTATGACACCATAGAGGACGCAGACGGAAAAGAGCGCCGCGTGCTGAACGCCAAGGAGACCACCCTGGCGGCTCAAAAACAGCAGGCGATCCGGGAAGCCTTTAGGGACTGGATCTGGAGAGACCCGGAGCGCCGCCAGACTTTGGTGCGTCAGTACAACGAAGAAATGAACTCTACCCGTCCCCGCGAATATGATGGAAGCCATATCACTTTTGGGGGCATGAACCCGGCCATTACCCTGCGGGAACACCAGAAAAGCGCCATTGCCCATGTGCTGTATGGAGGAAATACCCTGTTGGCACATGAAGTAGGCGCAGGCAAAACTTTTGAGATGGTGGCCGCTGCGATGGAAGCCAAACGCCTGGGACTGTGCCAGAAATCTCTCTTTGTGGTTCCCAACCACCTGACTGAGCAGTGGGCATCGGAGTTTCTGCGCCTCTATCCTTCTGCCAACATCTTAGTCACAACCAAAAAGGACTTTGAGACCCATAACCGCAAGAAGTTCTGCGCCCGTATTGCGACCGGTGACTACGACGCCATCATCATGGGACACAGCCAGTTTGAGCGTATCCCCATCAGCCGGGAGCGTCAGGAACGGCTTCTCTATGAGCAGATCGACGAGATCACCGAGGGTATCGCAGAGGTGCAGGCCAGCGGCGGCGAGCGTTTTACCGTCAAGCAGCTGGAGCGTACCAGAAAGTCTCTGGAAGCCAGACTGGAAAAGCTGCAAGCCGAGGGGCGAAAAGATGATGTGGTAACTTTTGAGCAGCTGGGTGTGGACCGGCTGTTTGTGGACGAGGCCCACAACTACAAGAACCTGTTTTTATACACAAAAATGCGGAATGTGGCTGGTCTTTCCACATCGGACGCGCAGAAATCCTCCGATATGTTTGCCAAGTGCCGCTATATGGATGAGATCACCGGAAACCGTGGCGTGATCTTTGCCACCGGTACACCGGTCAGCAACTCCATGACCGAGCTTTACACCATGCAGCGTTATCTTCAATATGAACGCCTGCAAGAACTGAACATGACCCACTTCGACTGCTGGGCTTCCCGATTTGGGGAGACCGTCACAGCATTGGAGCTGGCACCGGAAGGCACCGGATACCGGGCAAGAACGAGATTCAGCAAGTTCTTTAATCTGCCGGAGCTGATGAACCTGTTCAAAGAAGTGGCGGACATTAAGACTGCCGACCAGTTAAATCTCCCTACCCCGGAAGTGGAGTACCACAACATCGTGGCGCAGCCCACCGAACATCAGCAGGAAATGGTCAAGACCCTTTCGGAGCGCGCATCGCTGGTACACAGCGGAACTGTTGACCCGTCCCAGGATAACATGCTCAAGATTACCTCGGATGGCCGTAAGTTGGGGCTTGACCAGAGGATCGTCAACCAGATGCTGCCGGACGAACCTGGCACAAAGGTCAATCAGTGTGTGGACAACATCATGCAGATCTGGCGGGACGGCAAAGCTGACAAGCTGACCCAGCTGGTGTTCTGCGACATTTCTACACCACAGGCCAAAGCTCCTGCAAGCAAGGCGGCGAAAACGCTGGATAATCCACTGCTTCACGCATTGGAAGGCGCTGTGCCTCTGCCGGAACAGGAACCGACCTTTACGGTATATGACGATATTCGTCAGAAACTCATTGCTCAGGGGATGCCTGCCGACCAGATCGCTTTTATCCATGAAGCCAATACCGAAGTGCGGAAAAAGGAGCTGTTCTCTAAAGTCCGTACCGGTCAGGTTCGTGTCCTTTTGGGCAGCACCGCCAAGATGGGCGCAGGCACCAATGTGCAGGACCGTCTGGTGGCACTTCATGACCTGGACTGTCCGTGGAGACCGGGAGACCTTGCCCAGCGCAAGGGCCGTATCGAGCGCCAGGGCAACCAGAATCCTCTTGTCCATGTGTACCGCTATGTGACCGAAGGAACCTTTGACGCATACCTCTGGCAGACGGTGGAGAATAAGCAAAAATTCATCAGCCAGATCATGACTTCTAAATCGCCGGTGCGCTCCTGCGATGATGTGGATGAAACAGCCCTCAGTTTTGCAGAGATCAAGGCTTTGTGTGCCGGAGATCCCCGCATCAAGGAGCGCATGGATTTGGATGTGGAGGTATCCCGCCTGAAGCTGATGAAAGCCGACCACCAGAGCAAGCAATATCGTCTGGAGGACCAGCTGCTCAAATACTTCCCGGAGGAGATTGAAAAGCACAAAGGTTTTATCAAGGGCTTTGAATCCGATCTGGAGGTTTTGGCAGCGCACCCGCACCCGGAGGACGGCTTTGCCGGTATGGAGATCCGTGGAGATCTGCTGACCGATAAGGAGAACGCCGGTGCTGCCCTTTTGGATGCCTGCAAGGAGGTCAAAACCTCCGATCCGGTACAGATCGGCAGCTACCGGGGCTATGCCATGTCCGTGGAATTTTCCGCTTGGAAACAGGAATATACGCTCCTGTTGAAAGGCCAGATGACCCACAGGGCAACCCTTGGTACAGACCCTCGCGGAAATCTTACCCGCATCGACAATGCCCTCGCCCAGATGCCACAGCGTCTGGAGGCGGCAAAGGCCCAGCTGGATAACCTCTATCAGCAGCAGGCTGCCGCAAAGGAGGAAGTTGGAAAGCCATTCCTTTATGAAGAAGAACTGAGAAGCAAAAACGCCCGTCTGGTGGAGCTGGATACCCTGCTCAACATCGACGGAAAGGGACCGGCACACGATGAAGCTGTCGTTGCCAAAAGCACACGGCCTTCGGTATTGGATCATCTGAAACGCCCGGTGCCGCCCCGCAGTACTGACAAGAAACCAAAACAACATGAGGAGGTGCGATAACATGAATACCAACGATTTGAATATGGCCCTTTATGAAAAGATGGCCGCTGAGCAGGACAAATACAGGGACTGGCTGAAAAGCCAGCCCCCGGAAGAAATCCTGCACCACACCTATGAGTACACCATCCGTGAGGACATCGTGATGGCGATGGAGGAGCTGGAGCTGACCGACGCACAGGCCCAGGCGCTTTTGGAATCTCCCTCGCCGCTGGCGGATGTGTACCGTTATTTTGAAAAGCTGGAGACCGGCTATATGGATATGATCCGGGACAGCATTGAGAACCGTGCCGACGATGTGTGCAGAGCTAAAGAGGAACTGCGAACAACACCAATCTATCCCCATTCAGCTGCCTATGCGAGAGAACATGGGGAGCTGGAGCAGTACCGAGCTTCCAACAATGTAAATCTCCAATGCAAGGAGTCCATTGAAGCGGCGGTGCGGGAACACTTCGACGGAATGTATCTCAGCCACGATGCGGCAAAGGGTGTGGTCGAGACCTATGGCATGGAGCGTGTATCTATGGTTCTGTCTAACACGATCCAGCTTCAGGACTGGGATGGGCGCTACTCCCGACGCAACAAAGAATGGGCCAAGACCATTCCTAATGAGAATCCCGAAACCGTCCGTTGTGGTTATGCCTTAAACAGCCACCCTGCTGTGCTGGATGGTTTTATTGATCTGGTGCGTGAAGAACAGCAGCGCAGCCGTACCCAGAGAGAAAAACTGGAACCGTCCCGTCCCTCAGTACGGGATAAGCTCAAACAGGAGCTGCCCGCCAATAAGTCTGCCGCCCCGAAAAAACGGGAGCCGGAGCGATAACTATGGCAAAGCGTAAGCGGGATATGCAATTAAACTTTAGAGTTTCAGCGGAGGAGCTTGCTGTGATTGAGCAAAAAATGTCTCAGTTTGGAACCTCCAACCGTGAAGCCTATCTAAGAAAAATGGCGCTGGATGGGTATGTAGTCAAGCTGGAGCTGCCGGAGCTGAAGGAGCTTGTTTCCCTGATGCGCCGAAGCAGCAACAACTTAAACCAGCTGACCCGTAAAGTGCATGAGACCGGGCGGGTTTATGATGCTGACTTGGAGGATATATCCCAGCGGCAGGAACAGTTATGGGAGGGCGTAAAGGAAATCCTTACCCAGCTTTCCAAACTTTTATAACGGGGATAGATACTCCATTTGCGGAGGGAGGAACGGCGTTTCTTCGCCGCACCTTCCTCCGCTTTTTCTTTTTGTCTGTATCCTTGTCTTTTGCCTGTCCGTACCGGATAATATGATTAGAAAAGATACCAAGAACGCTGCAAGGAGGAAATGACATGAAGATTTTGAAAGGGCTTTTGATGATTATAACTGCACCGGTCATTTTGGTTCTGACACTTTTTGTCTGGCTCTGCACAGGGCTGATCTACATATCCGGTCTGGTGCTCGGCCTGTTCAGTACCGTGATTGCTCTGCTTGGTGTGGCTGTGCTGCTTACCTATTCCCCGCAGAATGGTGTGATTTTGCTGGTTATGGCATTTTTGATTAGCCCTATGGGGCTGCCGTTGGCTGCAATCTGGCTGATGGGTAAGGTGCAGAGTTTGAAATTTGCAATTCAGGAGTTGGTTTATGGATAAAAATACGCAAAACCATAAAAATGCCAGACACCGTCTGTTAAATTTGGAAAGAGAAACTATATATCCACGACTTTACTTTTGAACTAATATCGCGTATAATATTAGTGTGAAAGGAAGTGATATGATGGGACAATTTGAACAGCTGGATCAGATGCTAACAGAACAAGAAGGAATGCTGCGAACATCGCAGGTCGTATCTTCTGGAATTTCAAAGCCGGTATTTTATGATTATGTGCGTTCACGAGATTTGGATAGAGTCGCACATGGGATTTATCTGTCCAAAGATTCCTGGGTGGATGCCATGTATCTGCTTCATTTGCGATTTGAACAAGCAGTATTTTCACATGAAACAGCTTTATTTTTTCACGATCTGACAGATCGTGAACCAATAGAATATACAGTTACGGTCAAAACTGGATGCAATCCAAGCAAAATGAAAGCAGAAGGCATTCAAGTTTTTACGATTAAAGCAGACTTACATGATGTAGGACTTACAACAGCGAAAACTCCGTTCGGGCATACTGTGCCGGTTTATGATATGGAGCGAACAATCTGTGATTTGCTCAGAAGCCGTAGCAGAATTGAAATTCAGACCTTTCAGGGAGCACTGAAAGCGTATGCCCGTAGAAAAGATAAGAACCTGCGAGCTTTAATGCAATATGCTGGGATGTTCAAGGTGGAAAAAATTTTACGACAGTATTTGGAGGTACTTTTATGATAAAAACAGCAAGACAGCTTAAAGATTTAATACGAAACCTTTCCAGAGAAAAATCCGCAGATGCTCAGATTTTAATGAGGAACTACATGATGGAGCGTTTTTTGGAGCGTATTTCTCTTTCTGAGTATCGTGATAAGTTTATCTTGAAGGGTGGTATGTTGGTAGCGGCTATGGTTGGATTGGATGCCCGCTCTACGATGGATTTGGATGCAACCATAAAAGGAGCTAATGTTAATGTGGAGGATATTGAGAATCTAATTTCATCAATCGTAACTGTTCCGATTGATGATGGTGTTAAATTTCAGCTGAAAAGTATTTCGGAGATTATGGATGAAGCAGAGTATCCGGGGATTCGTGTCAGCATGAGTACAACATTCGATGGTGTAGTGACCCCTTTGAAAATTGATATTTCTACGGGAGATGCAATCACTCCAAGAGAGGTTCGGTATTCATTCAAACTTATGCTGGAAGATCGCTCCATTGATATTTGGGCTTATAATTTAGAAACTGTGCTGGCAGAAAAACTGGAAACCATTATTACTAGAACCACAACCAATACCCGCATGAGAGATTTCTACGATATTTACATTTTAGAACAGCTGCATGGAACCACGCTGAACCCGAAAATTTTACATGATGCGCTTCTGGCAACTGCTCATAAACGGGGATCGGAGAAGTATCTTAACCAGGCTGAAGAAGTTTTTGACGAAGTGGAAAATGATTCGGTTATGCAAAAACTTTGGGAGGCATACCGTAAAAAGTTTTCTTATGCTTCTGATTTGGAATGGGATGTGATTATGAAAGCAATTCGCAGGTTATATGTTCTTTGCGAGAAGGGCATCAGCTTATGAAAAAGCATGGACACTATTGTAAAGTTTGTGGTGAATACAAAGCCAACGAAAAATTTTCAGGCAAAGGTCATGCATCCCACATTTGTAAATCCTGTGCTTCGCTACCAGCAGAAAAGCAGGCTGAACTGATGACACTGAATCGTCTTTTGAATCTTCCATGGAGGCTATCGAAAGAGCAGTTGTCCTGGCTGAAAAATCGACTAAAGGATAGGCGGCCTGATGTCCGTGCATTGGCGCAAGAGCAATATGAAATGAGATTTCCACCAAGACACTTAGAAGATGATGAGTTCAATTTTTTCGATGAAGAAAGTTTTATAGAATAGTGAAAGCGGTCTGCTATGGCAGGCCGTTTTCTTTTCGGGAAGGAGGTCTGACCTATGGCAACCACAAGAATCATGCCGCTTCATGTCGGCAAGGGCCGCACAGAAAGTCGGGCGATCAGTGACATCATCGACTATGTGGCCAATCCCAAAAAAACAGATAATGGCAGGCTCATTACCGGCTATGCGTGTGACAGCAGGACTGCGGATGCAGAGTTCCTTCTGGCAAAGCGGCAGTACCTTGCCGCGACCGGACGAGTGCGAGGTGCGGATGATGTGATCGCCTATCATGTGCGCCAGTCGTTCCGCCCCGGTGAGATCACACCGGAGGAAGCCAATCGGCTGGGTGTGGAATTTGCCAAGCGATTCACCAAGGGCAATCATGCCTTTGTGGTCTGCACCCACATAGACAAGTCGCACATTCACAATCACATTATCTGGTCATCGGTCAGCTTAGAATATGACCGGAAATTCCGAAACTTTTGGGGCAGCACCAAGGCAGTCCGACAGTTAAGTGACACCATCTGCGTCGAAAACGGACTGTCCATTGTGGAGAATCCGAAACCTCACGGAAAGAGCTATAACAAGTGGCTGGGCGATCAGGCAAAGCCCTCTCACCGAGAGCTGCTGCGTGTAGCGATTGACAACGCATTATCACAAAGTCCTGCTAATTTTGAGGAACTGCTGAAGCTGCTAAAAGAGTCCGGCTGTGAAGTATCAAAGCGCGGAAAATCGTATCGTTTGAAACTCCCCGGCTGGGAGAAAGCCGCCCGAATGGACAGCCTGGGCGAAGGATATGGATTAGATGATTTGCAGGCGGTTCTCTCCGGGAAGAAAGCGCATACCCCACGAAAGAAAATAGTTACACAGGCAGAGACGCAGAAGGTCAATCTGCTGGTGGACATTCAGGCAAAATTGCAGGCTGGAAAAGGTGCTGGCTATGCTCGATGGGCCAAGGTGTTCAACCTCAAGCAGATGGCGCAGACCATGAATTACTTGTCAGAGAATAACCTGCTGGAGTATGCGGTTTTGGAAGAAAAGGCAGCGGCTGCCACGGCACATCACAATGAGCTTTCGGCGCAGATCAAAGCGGCTGAAAAGCGCATGGCAGAGATTGCTGTTCTGCGTACTCACATTGTAAATTATGCCAAGACCCGTGAGGTCTATGTGGCATACCGCAAGGCAGGCTACTCTAAGAAATTCCGGGAGGAACATGAGGAAGAAATTCTGCTCCACCAGGCTGCTAAGAATGCCTTTGATGAGATGGGCGTCAAGAAGCTGCCCAAGGTCAAAGAGTTACAGACGGAGTACGCGAAATTGCTGGAAGAAAAGAAAAAGACCTATGCCGAGTACCGGCGTTCCCGTGAGGAAATGCGGGAGCTTTTAACGGCAAAGGCCAATGTGGATCGAGTGCTGAAAATGGAGGTAGAACAGGATGTTGAAAAAGAAAAAAACCACGGCCAGCGATAAGCTGGTCCTGGTCAAAAGCGTTCGTAGAACGCGCAGCCACAGAATGAAATTCTGTGTTCAAAGGGGCTTGGGGGCACTGCCCTCAACAAGCAGTTTGTGGCGAAATGGATAGCCACAAGCATTGCTTGCCACAATATGCTGCGCATAAAATGAAAAACTAACGACGGGACGCTTACTGCCTCCTATCGTTAGTTTTCTGTGTTTAAGCGACTTATAAAACCAATCAGCATAATCAAATCGTCATCTGACATCTTTCTCATTCCGTCCAAAGCCTTCTTGATAAGCTGAGGGTTATTTTCCTGTGCATCAAAAAATTGAAGCGGTGTGATTTCAAAATACTCACAGATGTTGAGGAACTGCTTCATAGACGGCATAGAACGCCCAGAGGAAATCGCCTGAATATAGCTTCTGTTCTGCCCTAACTCCATGCTCATCTGATATTCTGAAACACCTTTTTTCAATCGCAATTCTGTGATCCGATTGCGGATAAATTCTTCGTCCATACGCTCACCTCTCTGCTCTTTTAGCATAGCAGAAAGCAATTCTTGATACTTCGTATGTATTGTGTTATAATTTTATAATACAACCTTTATACGCATTATTATTTGCGTTATTTTTGCTTTATATGCGTAATCAAGGCAGTTATCAAGGGTGATTTATATGAATCAGTATGCCTGCGCCATTACCGGCCACCGACCAACAAGATTTTGCTTTGGATATAATGAGGAAGATCCCCTATGCCAAAAATTAAAAGAATGTCTCCTGGAGCAGTTTCGGATACTTCATGACGAGAAATTTGTCCGTACTTTTTTTGTCGGCGGTGCTCTTGGTGTGGATATGTGGGCTGGAGAACAGCTGCTGACATTGAGGGCACAAACGGGATACGAAGATATTAAAATTGTCGTTGTAGTTCCCTTCATCGGTTATGACTCTAAATGGCCGGATCAGAGTAGACATAGATTGAAAAAGCTGATCCAAAACGCAAACGATTCCATTGTTATTTCACATTCTGCGGATGTTTCCAGTTATAAAAAAAGGAATTACTATATGGTCGATCATGCAGAGTACCTTATCGGTGTGTTTGATAATCAGAAAAAGCTGCGCTCAGGTACAGCACAGACAGTCAACTATGCCTTGCATCAGGGAAAAGTAATCACTCTGATCCATCCAGACACTATGGAGATAACAGCCCCTGCGCCTTAACAAATTCACAAAAATTTTTCATTAGCATTTCCAACAAAATATTTTCATTGAAGGGGTGCTGTGATATAATAAGATATAAAACTACGCTCAGAACAAATGGTGCCGCTATGAACAAATATATTGGACAGCAATTTGCTGCTTTAAGATACGAAAAAAATATTTTGGTTGTTGAAGAAACTACATCTGCTGGTGGATGCGGCTCCTTCAACGCGGCTTCTTCATGTCCTGCGTCAGCCTGTCTTTATGACAGTGCGGCGTGGGGCTTTTTTATTGTTTGAAAAGAGTATGAAAAGAGAAATACCAGCAGGTATTTGCGTGAGGAGGAAGTAGAATGAACAGTGAACAGATCACAGCATTTTTGCAAGAGCATTGGTACATTGCCTCGGTGCTCATCGGGGCCGTGATTTTAATTGGGGCGATCCGCAACTGGAACTGGCTCTGCGACCCCACTGGTACGCGGGATGCCCACCGCCACAGCAGAGGATACCGGCGGGTGGTGTTCTTCCTGCTGGGCGTCCTTTTGATCGTGGTGAGCATCTGGGGATTTGTGCTGAAATTGAAATAAGAGGTATATCTATGAAACTGAATTGTAAACGCATTGATTTTACATATACACCCGGTGAGGAAATCTTCAACTTTCCCGAGGAATCGGGACTACCCTTTATCTTCGATGTAGAGGAAGAACTGACCGGCGATCCTGCTGTCATGGATGCGGTGGGAGAAATGCTGGATGAGGCGGAGAAATTGGCGGAGAAGGCCAAAGCCGCCATCAAAGCGGCGCTGGCAGACGAGGACAGCCGCTACCATAGCGTTGTGACATTTTTCATGGAGTTCCATCGGGACGATGTAGGCCCGGATATTGTGGCGGAACTTTTTCCGGAAACCGACCCAGCCAAACTGTCCTTTGCTGAGATGGTTGACTTTTTGAAGCTCAAGCGGTTCGGCAGTCTGGTGGATAGCGAGATGAACCAGCAAGTTTTCATTCTGGATCTGTCCTTTAACCCGGAGATTACCGACGAACTGATGGTAATCTACTTTGATTTGAACAAGGAGATTTTCTGTATCACACATGAGAGCTGAGCGTGACTGACATACACGAGGAAAGGAGCAATCCCTATGAAAGCATTTGACCCCAATTACAAGCTGCTGGACGAGATGTATCAGGACGATTACTATCCTGCTTTTCTGGTGGACAAGGTAAAGGACGAGCTTCAGAAGGTCATCGCCCTGCTGGAGAGTGGCGAAACCGACACCGAAGTGGTGCAGGAAACGCTGGACGAGGCGGTCTGCGGCATCAATGATCTCCAGGAGGAGTTTGACGAGAACGACAGCGAGATCGAAACGGTGGCGCGGGAATGTATTGCGGCAACCGTGGCCTACATTCTGGAGTGGTTTGGCATCCCCATTGACACCGAGGAGGCCATCCGGGAACGGGACTGGTGAACCCTATGGCAGAAAAAGAACTGGCCCTTTGTGATGAGTGCGGAAGCCTGTTTTTCAAAGGCTCCTCACAGATGATGGGGCTGTGCCAGAATGTGCCCATGTTCTCTATGGCTACCCGAATTGTGACCATCATTTTCAGGATGGCCGGTGTGTGAACTGCTATTGGGACGGCTCAAAGAGTGTGTACATCAAGAAGCAGAATCAACAGGAGGAAACTGATATGCCTACAACTGAATGGCTGAACAAATACGAAGCAATCAAGGATAAATTGACCTGTAAAGATGACTTGGAGGCCCATTTTACAGAGAAAGTGATTGGGAACATGGCGGTGGATGTGCTGGACATCGGCACCGTCCATTTCCCCACCGGGCAGATTTTCGCCTGTGATCCGCTGGTGGAACTGGAGGACACTCTGCCGTTCCTTCAAACGATCCCCGCCGGAACTTATCCCGTAAAAATCTGCGTGGTGCCCAGCGAACAATACGGCGACCGCTATGCCTGCGTCAAGGTGGAGGTTTCTCAGGAAAAGCCTGTCCGCTATGAGCTGGGCATGGTGGGCAACGAGGATCTGGACGAGGAACTGGGAGAGGACGAGTATTTTGGCTTTGGCGTAGACGCCGGGATGGGCTGTGTCGCGGACATCCAGACCCAGGCGGCCTTCAAGGCATACTGGGCCAAGCGTTTAGAAGAAGACCCGGACATCGACCCCTACAACGACCTGTTCTGCGATCTTCTGGAAGAAAACGCCAAAGCCTACCCCAAATATCAGGGGGACTGCGGCGACTGGCTCAACTGGACAGTGCCGGGCACGGACTGCAACCTGCCCATCTTTGCCTCCGGCTGGGGGGATGGTTACTATCCTGTCTACTTCGGGTATGACGCCAAGGGCAAAATCTGCGCCGTGTATGTGCGGTTCATTGACATTGAAGCCAGTTATCGAGAGCAGGATTAAAAATGTGACAGAACAAAGGAGAACACTATGAAAGACCTTTGCCAATACGGAAACCGGCCGGAGGACGAATGGGAAATCTTGCCCTGGATACCTGACCCGCGTCCGCCCTTCAAAATCTGGGTGAAGCCGGAGCAGATTGCGCCATTCTTTCTCATTCCCCACCACCCCTATGCGCTCTCCCTTCTGCTGAAAATCAACAATGGATTCCGGACGGAAGTATTCCGTCGGCTGGGACTGACTGGAAGCAGCGGAGACTGGGAGCGGCTGGTCCGGGGCGTGATCCAGGAGTTCGAGGAAAATAACAGCGGCGTGGATCTGTTTCACTTCGACTCTGACGAGGATGTGTTCTGCGTGTACTCCCAATACATCGACGATTTGATGCTGCTGTCCAAAATGATCCGGGCGGCCTGTGACAATGAAAAAACGATGGGGATGTATCTGAACATGAGCGAGGTTGCGAAAGCATGAAAGATTTGACCACTCAAACAGGGATTATAGTAAAATGCAGTAAAACGGCCATTGAATTTTTCCAAAATGCTCAATCAGTGGATTTCTTCTCTGCACTGGAAATTCCGAAGGAATTCCAAGACATAGCGGTTGAGTTTTATGATTTGATTATGGAAAACGATCATCTCGCGGCCTTGCTGGGCTGTCGCGGCAATTATGATATTGCAATACAGATAGATGAGGTAACCGGCACCATGACGGGGTGACATTGGTTCAAATGAGGGAAATGGAATGATGGAGTACATCAAGCTTTTTGGGGAGGACGCACCGGAGGGAGAACCGTCGGTGATCCTCTATGAAGTGGATACAGAAAATGAGCGGCTGGCCCTCCGCTCCATTGACATCTTTGCAGATGGCCGCACCCGCAATATCCCTGACCTTTACGACGGCGCCATCGAGATCACGCCGATCCCCACCGTGGAGGAATTGAACGCCCATGTCTGGGGTGAGGAGTTCCACGCCTGCGTCATAGAGCAGGCGGAATTTGAGGCCGCCTGGGAAAGCCACACCTATGATGGAGCGTTAAAGTAGCCAGGAGGAGACACTATGAACAAACCTATAAAAGCCAAAAATCTGCCGTTGTTCTCCATCATTGACCTGGACCAGCTGCGCCGGGAAAAACATCTGGAGGACACAGAAGTGACAGACTTTTTCACGGCAAGGGATGGAAAAGTCTATCTTCTCATGGAACAGCCGTCCGAAACACAGGGTAAGGACTGGCTCAGCACTCCTTCCACCTATACCGCAGTGGAAATCCAGCTGGATTGGGCGGAACAGCGGGTGCTGGAAACGACGCTGTTTCCTCTTGGCCTCTTGAAGTTCCAGTTTCATTATTTGCGGCCCGCAGGTGATCACTTCCTCCTGCTGGGGGCAAGATGCGCCTATCGGGAAAACGGCCCCGACCAGAACGCCTGGATCGTCAGCCGGGACGGAGCTGTGCTGTCCCGTTTCTGCCTGGGGGATGGCATTCAAGACTGTGTGGTAAAAAAAGATGGCACCATCATTACCAGCTACTTTGACGAAGGTGTATTTGGTAATTACGGTTGGGATGAACCTCTGGGTGCTTGCGGCC
This sequence comes from Clostridium sp. 1001283B150225_161107_B6, assembly GCF_015556325.1. Classification (NCBI taxonomy): domain Bacteria; kingdom Bacillati; phylum Bacillota; class Clostridia; order Eubacteriales; family Clostridiaceae; genus Clostridium; species Clostridium sp. 1001283B150225_161107_B6. The sequence continues at coordinate 126,723 of NZ_JADNMD010000009.1, forward strand.
TGATTGCATGGACATCGGAGGGAACTCCTCTCTGGAAGAATGAGAACTATTCCATCTATGACTGCTACGCCATCAGCCTGGACGAAGAAGAAAACCTGTGGTTTTATTATTACGATGAATTCCGGCTGGTGCGGACGAACTTCAAAGAGGACTTTGTATTTGAACTGCCAATCGAAGGAAGCGGAGCTTTTTCTGTTGCCCCGTCCGGCAATACCTTCCTGTTTCAAGGCGGATACCAGCAACGGGATAAATTCTACTTCCTTACCGCTCATGGTGATCACCTTGGGAAAAAACAGGAGGCTATTCCCACCTGTGACGGAAACAAGGTCGCTGTGGAGCAGTGCAGCCTGCTTCGCAGCCGGATGTTGTTCCTTGGAAAAGATGGTGTGCTCTATGGAGGTATTTGGGGGAGCGATGGCCAATGAAACAGTCTGATATTTATACCGAGGCTCTGACCTGTCTGCGCTCCATCCTTCTGGCAGACCATCCAGAGTTCCAAAACTGGATCGACTGGTTGGAGCGGGGCATTCAGGACTGGAACCAGCGGCGGGAGGTTGCCCACCATCTTCGGGCATACGGAGGTATGGGCTCGTTCAACGACCTGCCCAGTATGCGTGGAAATCACGACTATATTTTCGACTTTCTCAAGTCCGTGTGCTATGCCTTCGGCCATCTTTATGGCAAACGGGAAGGCATTTCTCCGGAGGCATTGATGGAGGAGTGCCTGCACGATGTAGAGCAGGCAGCCTATCACCCCCATAAGGCACTGAACCAAGCTATTGCCCAGCACTTGATGCAGGGCGATTTACAGGAAAACCTGGATAGGCTGTAGGAGGACTTGTTATGAACAAAAGACTATTCCGCACCCAATTCAATCAAATGGAAAACATCGAGAAGCAGGTGCTGATGGAGAGCCTGGCTGCCCGTTATGATATGACCTTTCTCGGTCTACATACTTTTGACCGCTGGGGCCAGAGCTGCACCACCGGCATCTTCAAGAAAGATGGTCGGGAGTTCGTCTTTGTCCCCGGCGATACCGTCACCCTGGGCTGGGAGCAGTTTGCCGTGGGATTGAATCAGGAGAGCCGGGAGGAATTGGAGTATCTGTTCCGAGAATGGGAAATGGAGCGGGACCCGGAGGAGATGATTCGGGAAAGCATGGCTCCTGTTCGGCAGGCGGCCATTGGACCCATGCTGGTGGGCCGGGAGCTGGAGGAAATTAACTGGGAGCCAGTCAAAATGGATGATCCCAGACTGACTGTCCACCCTGACTGGCTGAAGGAATTCCGTGATTTTGCCTGGAGTGACAGCAGCAGTCTTACCTTGCATCAGTCGGCCCGCATTGAGCGGACGGAAAAGGGCTTTCAGATCTGTATCTATAACCACACAGACTACGATGCGCTTCTTGCCATGCTGGAAAACAGGGGCTTCTCCCTGCCCACGGCGGACGAGTGGGCCTACCTGTGTGGCGGCGGGTGTCGGACCCTGTTTCCATGGGGAGATGGGTTAGACTACTCCATGCGTCTGCACTGGTTTGAGAACATGGATGAGGATGAGAACCGGCCCTATGACATGGAGGAGCCCAACTTCTTCGGCCTGTCCATCGCCTACGATCCCTATATGCGGGAAGTGGTGCAGGCTGATAGGCTTACCACCTGCGGCGGTGACGGCGGATGCAATATCTGCGGTGGGCTGGGCCCATTTCTCGGTTTCCTACCCTGTTCGCCCCACTGTAAGCCAGAAGTGCAGGAGGACAATGAACTAAACGGAGATTATGACTTTTATCGGCCTATCATTCGGTTGGAGAACTATGATTGACAATAGAAGCTTGATACGAAATAAAGAAAGAGAGGTGCCGACATGGGAGCATGGGGCATAAAAGCATTAGAGCGTGACGAAGGGTTGGATGTACTGGACATCCTCAAAAATGAATATGTACCGGAGCATCCGGTAATGGATCTGGGCGAGATGATCGAACTGATGAAAGAGGAAGTCATGCTGGGATCTGACTTCTCACAAATCGACTTCCTCTTTGACAATACTGCGATGGCTCTGGCGGAGCTGTATTTCCAATGGAAGGATAACAGCAAACTGGACTACGATCATGAAGAAGCTATATGGGATAAAGTCACCGGTTTCACAGCATCCAAAGAAGCCCTTGCTTTCCTGCTGCGGCAGCTCACCGACATCAAAAACGAGGTGCCGGACGAGGACGGCATCCGTGAGATTGTGGATCTTTGGAAGAACGAGGACAGCGGTGAGATCGCTCCTGCGTGGTTGGAACACTTGAATCAGCTCATTGATCGACTGGATTCAGAACCGGAGGCACGACAAATGTATATCAAAAAATACTGGGGCAACTTTATTGGCGGTTCCGATGACAGTCTGAACCTTGTGGCATTTTTGGAAGACCAGAAGAAAGAGGAGATCCCCCTCAGCGAGATATTTGCCAAGATTGGGCTGGACAAACAAAACTGGGACTTCCGCCAGACCGTGGAGTATCTGGAGTTTACACACTCCGATGGCGTGGAGATGGACTTCCACTTCGCCATTGATGTGGTCACTGATCTGGCCGCCATCCTGCTGGAGTGCAGCGTCAGCGGCAGTGTAAACCTTCAGGATCTGGACGAGTACAACACCCCTGCCCGCCGCATCCGCATCACCGTCACGCCAGAGGAGCATGACGCCATGAACAAGGCACTGGCGGATTTTGCCCAGAATCCGCTGGAATATGACCTCAGTGAGATGATGGACAACGAGGAGATCCAGGAGATGGCTCGGGATGTGGAGGCGCTGCGGAAGGAACTGTACGAGGCCGCTGGCCGCAACCGGGACTACCATGTGAAAGCGGAGGATGTGAAATCTCTGCTCCCTGACTGGAAGGGTGCCGATGGCTGCATCGCCACCAACCGCATCACAGTAGAGGGCCGCAAGGTGGGCTACTGCTACAGGGAGGAGCCGGACGGCGGCTGGGACAGCGGCTGGCGCTTTACCGCCGGTGATGAGAGCGACGAGTACATGGACGACCCTAACAACGCCGGGATCTACAAGCTGAACACGATCTGCAATGACGATCCCGACATCATCCCTTTGCTGAACACCCCCGCTCCCTGCGCCTTTGAGCGGGATGAAAATGGCGTGTTCCAGCAGATCAAAGACTGGAAACCAGATGAGGACGAGGAGGACCCTGATATGGATATTTTGAAGCAGTGCCAGAAGTGGCATGAGGAGGACAAACACCAGAAAATCGTTGACGCACTGGAGGCAATCTCTGCCGAGGAGCGTACCCCGGAAATGGATATGGAGCTGGCCCGCGCCTACAACAATCTGGCGGACTCCAGCGAGCCGGAGGGAAGGAAGCTGCTTCACCAGGCACTGGAACTGATGCAGTCCCATGAGGAGGAACTGGGAGATACTTATTCCTGGAATTTCCGTATGGGGTATGCCTATTATTATCTGGATCAGGAGGGCCGCGCTCTGCGGCATTTTGAAAAAGCTCTGGAACTGCATCCCGGTGATGATCCTAAGCTCAACACCCGACAGGACATGGAGGAACTAATTGACTCGTGCAAAAAGGGTATTTCTCTGCCGCAGTTCTGGGAGTGCTTCCGGGAACGGACAGAGAACTGGTGGGAAACCTTTGCCGAGATGGAAGCAGAGCTGCGCCAGATGATGGACGAGGACAAAGATCACACCCGCGGTGCGGAGATCGTGGCCCAAATGGAGGAAACCCTGAATTTGGTTTTTGACGAGATTTCCTTCGAGATGGGCTTCAACGGCGAAAAGCATGAGCTGATCCTCACCCCGGAGGGGGATAAGGTCAAACTGTTTGAGCTGGTCTACTTCCAGAAGCACGCCCCCAAGGAGGTGCTGGAGCACTGGAATATCCTTGTGGGCCGTCAGCCTCTCCAGAACATCGGCCTGCGTACTGAGGATGGCTGGGACATCTCCGGGGAGGATGTGCAGATCTGGCTGGAGGAGCAGGGTGAAAACAGCTTCGCCATCTCCGCCTACTGCGAAAAGCTGCTGCCTATGCTCCGGGAGGAAGAAGGCCGGGCCTGGTGGATGCTCACTACCCTCACCGACCAAGTGCTGGGCGAGATCTCCCACATGAGATACATAGACAGCTTTGATGTGCTGGAGGAACCCAAGGCAGAGCCGTCCTTCCTCCTGTCCCAGCTGCCCGACAAACTGCGGGAGCAGGGCCTGGAGCTCTCCACCGACCCGGAAGCCTATCTGGAGAGCTACCTTGGTTACAAAATGGAACCCAAACAGGACCCGGACGCCGATTGGCGGCTGGATGTAATGGCCGGTTCCACCTGCTGTGTGCCGCTCATCAACGGCTATCTGAATGCCGACAATGATTTTATGGACGATCTCCATGCCGACGGCGCGGTGGCGGGCTTCTTCTGCTATCCCCTGGATACCCTGCGGGAGGAGGAAGGCAGTCAGAAAATTTTCGACTTCCGGGACAAACTGGAGGAAGTGCTCACCGGCGGGGATGGTTCGGAAGTGCTCACTCTCACCGGCGGGGCTACCGGCCTCTACTGTGGCTATGTGGACTTCATCGCCTGGGACATCCAAGAGGCGCTGAACATGGTGAAAGAGTTCTTTGAAGGCACGGACATCCCATGGGCCATCTTCCACACCTTCCGCCGTGAAGCCGGTTCTGTATCCCTAAAGCAACAAGATGATGGGACAGAAACTGAGAATCAGGATGACGAGTTGGACGAAACGCTGACGGGCATGGACTATATTCCTTACACCCAACAGAACGCCGAAGCATTCTTCGCTCAGCTGGAGCAGTGGAACGACGAAGACGAGTACACCCGCTGTATCCAGGCACTGAATGCCATCCCGGAGAACTGGAGGAACTACCGCACCGCCTACGCCCTGGCCCGTGCACTGGAGAACTACGCCATCATCGGGGACCATGACGAAGGTACTTTGAAATCCAAGGGAGACAAAGCCCTTCTGAGGGCCATTGAGGTGCTGGAGTCCGTCCGGGAGGAAGGCCAGGACAAGGCGGAGTGGAATATGCGGATGGCCTATGGCTATCAGTATCTCTACGGCCAGGAGGAAAAGGCCATTCCCTACGCTCAGCGGTGGGCAGAGTTGGACCCGGAGGATGAAAATGCCCCGGCAGTAATTCGGGAGTGTAAGGCGGAGATTCGGAAACGCCAGCGCAGCCGGAAGAAGAAGGCCAAATTCGTGCCCGGTGATACTCCATTTGAGGGCTTCGACCTCACCAACTTCTGGGATGATAATTGGTATGCACTGAAAGAATATGTCAGTGATCCGCCTTCCGATGAGCTGATCGCCAGCGTGGAGGAGGAACTGGGCTACAAGCTGCCCGCCGCCTACATCTGGCTGATGAAGCAGCACAACGGCGGCATTCCGGTGAACACCTGCTATCCCTGCGATGAACCTACCAGCTGGGCAGATGACCATGTGGCCATCACCGGCATTTTCGGCATCGGACGAGAAAAGAGCTGCTCCCTCTGCGGAGAGCTGGGCAGCCAGTTTATGATCGATGAGTGGGAGTATCCTGCCATCGGTGTGGCCATCTGTGACTGTCCAAGCGCCGGACACGATATGATTTTCCTGGACTACCGAGCTTGCGGCCCCCAGGGAGAGCCTGCGGTAGTCCATGTGGATCAGGAAAACGACTACAAGATTACCCATCTGGCAGACAGCTTTGAGGAATTTGTCCGCGGACTGGAGCATGAATCCCTCTATGATCCGGATGAAGATGTAGAGGATCTTGAGGATGACGCCGACGAGGAGAAAACTGACCGTAAGGGCTCCTTTGCCGGGTCTGTGCTCCTCTCCAAAGCGGAATGGGACAAGGAGCAGTTGATCCGGAATCTACGGGAAGAATGGGGCATCGTAGATGAGGAGCCGGATGAGGGCGACGAAGATGATGAGAACAGCGATGACGCTGTGGTAATGCGGGTCGGCGGCATGATGCTGATCGTGACACTCTTCCACGGTCACATCCCGGACAATGAAGCGGAGATCAACGCCGAAAACAACTATATGTGGCCAGAGGCCGTAGAGGTGGCCAAAGCGCACAAGGCCCATATCATGGTGGCTGTATTGGGCGAGGAGGAAAAACTGCTGGAACGGGGCAAGCTGTTCACCAAGGCGATGGCAGTGTGCTGCAAGCAGAAATACGCCACCGGTGTCTACACCAGCGGCGTGGTATTTGAGCCTCGTTTCTATGAGGGCCTTGCCGATATGCTCAAAAAGGACGAACTGCCCATCTTCAACTGGGTTTGGTTCGGCCTGTACCGGAGCGAGGGGGGCCTAAACGGCTACACCTACGGCATGGATGTGTTTGGCAAGGAGGAAATGGAGGTGTTGAACACCGACGCTGAGCCGGAGGAACTGCGGGACTTTTTGGCCAGCCTTGCCTCCTATGTGCTGGCGTGTGATGTGACGCTGCAAGACGGCGAGACCATCGGTTTTTCTGCGGACGATAAGCACACCATCACCCGCAGCCCCGGCATCTCTCTGCCAGAAGAACAGATGACCCTGAAGATCGGTTACGAGCCTATAAAGGGAGATCCGGAGGATGACAGCTGCGACCACTCAGACAATGATGACACGCAGGATGAGGAAGAATTCAGTAATCCCGAAGTCTACACCGAGGAGGAGATGGAAGCCGTCGAGGAGCACATTGAGCAGTATTTCGGCAAGTTCGAGAATGTGTTCCATGAGCTGGTTTCTCCCGACATCCATGTGGACATCTGCGTGGTGCCGCCCTCTGAGGAGCGGGACTACTGCACCCTGGTCACCATGGGCATGGGCGCTCACCGGATGAATGTGCCGGAGGAACTGGCGGAATATAAGCTGGAGCGGGCGGAGCTGGCCATTGCCCTGCCTGCGGACTGGAAGCTGGATCAGGAGTCCATGAAAGACGAAAAGTGGTACTGGCCCATCCGCCTGCTGAAATCCTTGGCCCGCCTTCCCATTGCCAGCGATACCTGGCTGGGCTTTGGACATACCATGGATAACAAGGAGAACTTTGCGGAAAATACGAAGCTGTGTGCCGCCATTCTCACCGGCCCCCAAAGTACAGAGGAGGGCGGCGAGGTCTGCACCCTGCCGGGCGGCGAGGAGGTCAACTTCTATCAGGTCATTCCGCTTTATGAGGACGAGTTGGACTATAAACTGGAACATGATGTAGACGCTCTGCTGAACAAGATGAGGGGGATCAGTTTTGTTGTAAACCCCACTCGTCAGAATGCGATCACCCGTGGCACCCTTTCCAATGATAATTTTGACGGTGAGATGGACGACGCTTCCTATCACCTTGAGAGCATTGAGGAGAAGGAACTGCCTATTGACCCCATCAATGCTTATAACCACATGGCCATCTACTTGCGCTGGTGCATGGAGCACGACCTGATGGGCGAGGACTTCCTGAAAGAATACAGCGAAGTGGCCAAACAGGTCAAAGCCGACCCTGCCAGCGTGGATCTGCGGGAGTTTATCCGGGATGAGCTGGACGGCTGTCTGTTCTTTGTGCTGTTCAATCAGCAAGGCCGTGCCTTTGCAGGCTATTACTACGGAGAGGGCGACAGTCCCTACTATCCTGCCGACATTGATGACTATGCCCTGAAATATTTTGGTCCGTCCCGATACCACTCCAATGAATTTCAACAGGAGGCATACTTATTCATCCCATTTGATGAGAAATACTATCAGACCATGGCTCAAGTGATTGAGGAACGCTTTGAAAACTGGCAGGGACAGGACTTCGACGAGGACACGCTGGAGCCTTCCGAAGTGGCTCATGCCATCATGGAGTATCTGGACTGCGAGTGTACCTATTTCCCATCCATGGCAGATGATGACCCCATCATGTCGGCATACAGCTACGCCCAGCGGCTGGGGGTACGGGAGGGCTTTGTTCCCGTACTTATCCAGGCGGATGATGAAACGCTGTTGGAATGTCTGGTAATGAACGCCGACCCGGAGCATGATGCGGACTGCTATGAATTTGACCTCAAAACGGTAGAGGAGTACCGGAAGAAGATGCTCTCCGCTCCTGTTAAGGACGGAAAGGCGATTTTGGAGGAATTGACCGGCCAGCGCAAGGAAGAAGCCGAGGACGATGATCTGGACTGGGAGGAGGAAGTCCTGGGCGAGATGGAGGGCGGAGAACCCAACGACCGCTTCGCAAACTATTGGAACGATGATACCGGAATGACATATCCGCTCATTCTGGCTAAAATTCCGGTAAAGAACCCCTGGGAGATCTTCGCCTACCTGCCCTTTGGAAATTGGAATGAGTGTCCCGACACACCGGACCTGATGGCAGTGGCGAAATACTGGTTCGAGCAACATGGTGCCATCCCTGCCGCCATGAGCCACGATGAATTGGAGTTTGAACTTCCAACTCCGATCTCCAAGGAAAGAGCTATGGAGGTGGCTGTGGAGCAATATGGTTTCTGCCCAGATCTGGATCAGAATGAGGATGGAAGCATTGGCTCCTTGGCAGATGTCCTGTGGCAGTCCACCGTCTGGTATTTCTGGTGGGATTGATGGGAGGTGCGACCAATGACAGAATATCAGAAAACCTATATCGAACTAAAAAAACAGTTTGTTGCGACCAATGAAGGTCCGGACAGTGTCCGCGCTCTATATACTTTCAAGGAAGAACTTGAGCAGAGTGAGGATCAGCAGGCCAAGGAAGTGCTGGTGGATATGTATGATCTACTGGACTTCAAGAAGGATGCCTACGAACTGCTCTGCCAAATCGGAAATCGTTCCGACAAGAAGACCCTCAAGCGGCTGGGCATCTTGAAGGACTATGCGGAAAACTGGGGCAATCATTATGCCCTCCCCAGGCCCAAAACGCCGGAGGAGAAGCAGAAAGAGAAGGAGCGGCAGGCCCAGCTGGGCCTGCCCGCCTTCCGGTATCACCCCAATCCTCTGGAAACTGGGGCTTTTGAGGAATCCGCAGACGGCGTTGTCTGCGACTGCTGCGGCAAGACGACCCATATTTTCTATACAGCCCCCTTTTACGCCGTGGAGGATATTGCATATCTGTGCCCAGAGTGCATCGCCAACGGCGAAGCAGCCCGGAAATATGACGGTAGTTTTCAAGATGATTTCTCTGTGGATGATGGTGTAGACGATCCGGAGAAGCTGGACGAGCTGATCCACCGCACCCCCGGCTACTCCGGCTGGCAGCAGGAATACTGGCGCGCCCACTGCGGCGACTACTGCGCCTACCTGGGTAATGTGGGAGCCAGAGAACTGCGGGCACTGGGTGTGCTGGAGGAGGTGCTGGACGACCCCATGTGGGACGATGAGCAAAAAGAAATGATCCGGGAATCTGTCAATGGCGGGCATCTGCAATGCTATCTGTTCCAGTGCCTTCACTGCGGAAAACACCTGGTCTGGATGGATTTTGATTGAGGTGGCAACATGGAGAAGAAGGATTTTCCCAAGGGAACCAAGCCCCGTGAGATCTTCGTCTATACCTGTGAGCGGATCGCGGAGCCTTTGAACCCGCTGGGCTACAAATACCGCAAGAGCAAAAATGACATCTACAAAAAAGACGGCATCTTTGTGTTCTCCTTTTACTTTTCCCCCTCCATCCGCTTTGGCTCCACCACTTTTACTGCCTTCTTCGATGTGAGTTCCCCGGTGATTGCCCAGTGGCGCAGTGAGCAGGAAGGGACGGAGGAAACCTATGATGGTATCGTGGGTACCTCCATCGCCCGGCTGACCCACCGGTATGATGACTTCCCCCGCTATGAGGTATCTACTCTGCTGGAGCGGGAACGCTCTATCCAGGAAATTTCCGGGCAGATCCAGGACTATGCACTACCATTCTTTGCCCGGTTTTCCAATCTGCCCAAGCTGCTGGACGATGTGGAACAGGAGGGGTTCTTCCCCCATCGGAAGGGGTTCGATGTCCCTAAGCGGAATCGGGAGTTCATCGAATGCTTCCGGGAGTATCTCCAAAAGCAGTAGGAATCAGCAGAAAGGAAACAACACCTATGTCAAACAGTAGAGTATCCACTTGGAGTGGAATCCGGAACAAATTGGAGAATGACTACCTGTGCCCGGCACTCCGGGGCCACATCCAGTATTTTGCCACCAGTTACAGCAAAAGCGCCGACCATGAGGGCCGGGCCGCCATTCGTGTGGACGGCGTGGAAGTGCTGCGGAGCAACTACTACACCTATTTTGAAAATGTGTGGACGAAATTTCATCACTTGCGCTCCACCACGCTGAAAGATCACGACTCCGCAAAAGAGGCCATCAATCAGGCTCATGCCTATGCGCTGGAGCAGGGCACCTTTGACCAAAAGGTGTTCTATGAGGCGTTTGGGATCTTTGACAACCAGAGCATCGAGAAAAGCCTTGTCAGCGAGAATCCCCTTGTCCGTATCTTTGCCCTTCTGGATCGCAGGCTTGGCAAGCGCCGCCTGCTGGCTTTGGAGGACTCCATGGAGCAGGAACTGGACTGGGTGCGGGCTTTCTATGTGATCCGGTTGCAGGCCGAAGGGCTGATGGAAGCGAATAACATTTAGGAGGAACCACCATGTCACAGATCGCGTCCTTTTATCTGATAAAAAATAACCAGCGGCAGGAGTTGTCCGACGGTGACTGCTCCGGCGCGGTCTATATGGCCATCTGGGACTGGTGTGAGAGCGAACTGGATCTGGATGTCCGTTTTTCTGCTCCCCAGACGGAAGACACCCTGGACTGCGCTCTGCTGGAGGGAGAGCTGGCGTCTCAACTGCTGGCAGCTCTGCGGGAGCAGGATCTCCCGGAGCTGGCCGCTGAAATTGCCCCGGACTGGGATCTGCCCACCGAGGCGGTGCAAAGCGGGCTTAATACGCTGCGCTCCCATCTGGAACTGGTGCAGGGCGATGCTGCTCTGCTGTATGAAATGACATGAGAACGGAGGGATACCATGCTGGCAAAGCGGTTTGAACACATTTTACATGATCTGGGCATGGCTGGGCTGGAACACCCTCTGTTCTACCATGCACCGGTGGGCATTCGTTTTAAGATCGGCGGGGAGGAACCAATCTATCTGGATAGGCGTGCGGCGAAGCTGAAAACCAACCCCGCTTATGTTCAGGGGGCGCTGGACCGAGCCGCCGCGATCTATCGGGCACTTCCGGCGGTGCCGGACCTTCTGCGGATCGACGGGTATCCCGATGAAGAACCCGCCGAGTCCCTGCTGACCGTTATCCGGCAGCGAGTGGGCCTCCCAGTTCCCGATGAACAACTTTCGGCCACAGAGCAGGATGAAGATGGGGATACCCATGCACAAGTGCAGTTTTACTGGGATCTCAGCAAGATCAGCTTTCAACCAGAGCTGCTTCTTCGGGAAATCATTCTGGGGGACATCGGCGGCTGGAACGGCTTTGTGTCCAGCGTCTATCTGGCTGGGCCGGGGCCGTTCCTCTACCATTTGTACGATGACCGTGGGCTGGATGTGCTGGGCGGCTCACAGAAGCTGCTATTGCCTCTCTATCATCAATTTCATGACTGGATTTTGGAATACGATCTGGAGAAGATTGACCAGATGTTCGCTCCAGCAAAAGAATGACTGCATAACAGAAAAGGAGACATTGCTATGGGACTTGATATTTACGCCGGGCCGCTGACCCGGTACTATTCTCACAACTGGAAAACTGTTGTTCAGCAGTGGGCGGAGGAAAACGGATACACCTTTAACCGGATCACCCCGGATGGAGAACCCGCCGACAACGAGGAGGAGCTGTCCCCGGCTGAGATCCAGGCGGCAGTGGAGGACTGGCGGGATCAGATCTTAGCCGCCATTTCCCAGCCGAACCAGCCGCACTACACTCCATGGCCGGAGGACAACGAGCGGCCCTATTACACCGATAAGCCGGATTGGGATGCCTTTGGCGCTATGCTGCTGGTGGCTGCCTGTCATACATACGAGGAACCGGTGCCTCTCACCGTGGAGAAGGACTGGGACTTCGGGGAGCATCCCCTGATTGCCCGCCTTGCATCGGACGAGGAGCGGGTGTGGTCCCTGCTTCGGGGCGCGACTTGGTGGCTTCCCCTCACCGACAGCTTTCTATTCCAAGGCCCTCTGCCCACCGATGATCAGACGATGATCGCCACCTTGGGCGGACTGCGGAAGGAGCTGGAAAAGCTGAACCAGCTGGCATGGCAGGCCGATGAGGACACCGTCCTTGGCTGGGCAGGCACCGAGGGATACCCGGTAGACGGAACCGTAGACGCAGATGGACAGTACAGCAAGGCAGACATCCCGGAACACACCCAGTATGACACCCAATCCTTGGCCAAGTTTGCCTTCTCCGTGTTCTGGCGGGCCATGCGGTTTGCCGAGGAGCAGCAGGTGCCTATCCTGCTTGACTATTAAAGAGAATTCGTCAGGGGGTGGAGACCGTGGAACAAAAACGGCCGGCAGATATATTTCAGGAGCTTCTGGACTACCTATGGAACGGCCTGGGCCTGGAGGAAAAGGGCTGGAAGCGGCTGAAAAAGGGCGACTTCAAAAAGAGAACAAAAAACGGCCTGACCTACCTGATCTGGTTTGATCGGAGGCGCTACAACTACATAGACTACGAAATCGGCCATGGAAATGTTGAGGTGGGCTTCACCTGTATCATAAAGCAGGGAGATGATTGTCTCTACTCTTTCAAAATAGAACCGACAACAGGCGGTTCGTTCTTTCGGATGCTGACAGAGGATCTGCGGTTGGACACCGGGCTGCTGGACACCTTCCTGCCCCTGATCCAAGCCCACTACCTTGACTTTATCTCTCACTTTGAGGTGGACCCAGCAGAGGCGCTCCAGCCGGTCTGCGCCCCCTTTATCCAGCCGGAGGATTACAGCTGGTGCATTCATGTGGATGAGCAGATGGTGGAACGGTACGGAACATCGGAGCAGCTGGCGGAGTACCGCCATCAGGCGGAATTGCGCGGAACGCCTGAACACAAGGCAAAGAACTGGATGGGTTCGATGTTGTTCCACCTCTCCCACGCCAATGATGTGGATCAAGCCTGGGCCTCAAGCCGCACCAGAGAGGAACTGGACCAGGTGGTGGAACCCTTTGTGCAGGCCAAGCGGCAGACAGGACAGTGGACACAGGAGGATGAGGCGGGCTATCAGCTCTACCGGCAGGAAACAGATCCGAAGAAGCGCACCTTTCGGGTATGGTATCTCATCGCCAACCCCCGCGGCCTGCCGAAAGAGTTTGTCCAGAAAGAGCTGGAGTTTCGGTGGAAACTGTTCCCAGAAAAGAAGGAGGAAACCAAATGAGCAATAAAGCTTTCCAGCAAAATCTGGACGACAAAAAAGGCCCCCAGCCCGGTGGCCCCTATCTCATTCAGATGCTGTTCAAAGAGCCGGTAGAAATGCCGGATAAAGAAAAAATGACTGCTGTAATGGAGAAGCACATCGGATCAACAGAGTGCTTCTGTTATGATAAGAAAATGGCTGGCTTTGCCGCACAGGAGCATATTGCAGAGTTCAAGGACGGAAAATGCCCGGTGCAGCTGATGGTGATGAAATGCGACAAGTTCAAGGGCAAAGGCTTTGATGCCTTCCTGATGAGCCAGATGTGGGACTGCCAGGAGGACCGGGAGCGGATCTTCCGGGAGTGCAAATATCAGGTGGTAGCCACCGATATGCTGGCTGCGACACTTCCGGCGCTGGAGCGTGCAAACCTGGATGCCGACTTTTTGGAGGCTCTGGCGGAGCTGTATCCTACCTGTGAGGCATTCTATTTCCAGAACTGCGGCAAGCTGTTTCTGGCAGAGGATGTGCGCTCCCATCAGATTGAGGGGCCGGATCGGTTCATCCGCTTTGGCGTCAATGTCCGTTTCTTCAACATCGAGGGCACGGAGGATATGCTCATCGACACGGTGGGCATGAGCACCCTGTTTTTGCCGGATCTCCAGTACCACTTCCACGGCATGGACCCCAACTGGGTGGTAAACCACGCCTATAATGCAGCGTCCTATATTCTGGAGCATGATAACCCCATTGAGGATGGGGAAACCATAGACGGCGTGGCGGATGGCCAGATGTGCCGGGAGATCCAGTGGAAGTGCCAATATGAAGATGCCTTGATCCAGCCGCCCAGAGGGGTGCTGGACATCAACATGGGAAACTATGCTTCGGGAGGACGCTGAATGAATGGCGTTGTGCTCCTGGTAGGCGGACTTCTGCTTGTGGCGGTGATCAAGCTGATTATAGATCGAAATTGGATCGGCCTGCTTCTCTGTGCTGTCGCCCTGCTTCTGGTCTTTGGGGCTGGACACCATACAAAATAGGCCATTTTAAGAATCGAGGAGGTGAAGTATGCAGAATTCAACAAATATGCGGATACTGGAATTACTCCGGTTTCTCTATGAGCGGACCGATGAAAACCATCCCGCCACAGTATCTGACATCATTGCCCATTTGAATGGAAAAGGAATTCAGGCAGTGCGGCAGACTGTTTACGCAGATACCAATGCGCTGATCGATGCGGGGATTGATATTGTGGTGGTTAAGAGTACCCAAAACCAATATTTTATGGGAAACCGCCTGTTTGAGTATCCAGAACTGAAAATGCTGACAGACGCAGTAGCATCCTCGAAGATCATTTCTGCCAAGAAGTCTGAGGAGCTGGTGCAGAAATTATGCCGTCTGACCAGTCTACATCAGGCAAAGCAGCTTCAAAAATTTGCTGCTTTATCCAGCCGTGTCAAACCGCATAATGAAAAGGTTTACTACATCATTGACAATATCCAAACAGCGATTGGAAACCATCAGCAAATTCGGTTCCAATACTATGAATATACTCAAGAAAAAAAGAAAATCTTAAAGCATGATGGATATTATTATGTCGTAAATCCTTATGCGCTTGAATGGAAAAATGACCATTACTATTTGATTGGATTTTCTCTGAAGCATCAGAAAATTGCTCACTTCCGTGTAGATCGGCTAACAAGTGTAGAAAATCTGGAAACTTACTTTATGCCGATAGAGGGATTTGATGTAGCCTCCTATACAAATAAAATGGTTGATATGTTTACATCGGAGTCATCGAAGGAAGTAACCCTTCTATGTGAAAACGAATTGATGAGAGTAATCATAGATCATTATGGAGAAGATGCTGCTGTTGATAGGTATGATGATACACACTTCACAGCCAAAATTGAAGTGAACCCCAGTGGAACTTTTTATGGCTGGATATTCAAATTCAAAGGGAAAATAAAAATTCTCTCTCCCAAAGAGTGCATTACGGAAATGCAGCAAATCGCTCAGGAATTTATATAGCGCAAAAGAGGTGTTATTGATTTTTAACACCTCTTTTCAAATGAAATTTTTATCCTTGAAGTGAACAGATGTTCGATATACAATATAAGCAAGATGTTCGCAGTTCGTCGAACAAATGAGAGGTGAATGCTGTGGGCAATATAACTTTTGGATCATTTATAGCCGAGAAACGCAAGGCGCACAAATTCAATTTACGCGATACAGCCAAGCATTTGAATATTGCTTACGGTTATCTGTGTGATATTGAGCAAAGCCGCCGTCCTGCACCCAATGGAGATTTTGTGGAACGCATCTCTGCCTTTCTGAATTTGGATAAATCAGAACATGAGTTGCTTTTGGATCTGGCTGCAAAATCACGCAATACAGTATCTGCTGATTTGCCAGACTATATCATGGAAAAAGATATTGTTCGGGCAGCCTTGCGTGTGGCAAAAGAAGTAGATGCTACCGATGAAGAATGGCAGACATTTATGAAAATGCTAAAGGAGCGCAAACGATAGGGGGGAGAGCTTTGTCAATTCCACAAATCCGTACAGAAGCAATCGAGGCAGTAGGGCGAAAAATCCTGATGGAATATGATCCCTCTCTGCTATCCGGGCAACCATGTCCTGTGCCAATCGAAACCATTATCGAGACAAAGTTTGATCTAATCCTGGAGTTTCATACACTAAGAAAAAACCCCAAGATATTAGGGGAAACAATTTTCGATGACGGTGCTGTTGTCTTATATGACCAGATACAGAGACAGTATCGAATGATTGCAGTAAGAGCCGGTACAATCTTAATTGATGAACGGCTTTGTGATCCGTCAAAATTAGGGCGGCTCCGTTTTACCTGTGCCCATGAGCTGGCTCATTGGGTACTACATAAGAAGTTGTACTCTGGTACTGGAGATGTTGCTGCTTATAACGGAAATGTTTCTTCCGACGAAAGTCATGGCATAATTGAGCGTCAGGCGGATACTCTGGCTTCTGCTCTGCTGATGCCTTTACCGCAGATCAAAAAATGTTTTTACCGGCTTAAAATAGGCCGGACAGATGAACAGCTCATTGCTGAAATGGCAAATATTTTTGAGGTTTCCAAGCAAGCAATGCAGATTCGTCTAAAATCCAGAAACCTGATATAACCAAATGGGGGAATAGAGAGAGGCACTGCCCTCTCTCACGCTCCTCTGCTATGCTATTTTGTACCTAATATGTTCGCAATATTGCGAACAAGGAGGGATGTTCTATGAGAAAAGAAAGCACAACAATCCAAAAATGTAACAGCAGGCTAACAGCTTTGGGGCTTAACAGCGACGCTGCGTTTCATAGAAGTAAGCTGATTCTAAAGATTTACCGTGATGTAGTCTGGGTTCTGAGTGAACGGGCAGAAGAATTACAAGAAACTGCTTGGATTATGGGAGAACAAGATATAGAGTCTGGCCTCTGCTATCTTGAAAATTTTGCACCAGATATTGAACTGCAAGCCTTTGAAGAAAAAGTTTGCTGCCTTGTTCAAAATCAAATGCTAGTCAATATTATTGACCGTGCACTCCTTCGTCTGAAACGGTATCCGGATCGAGGAGAACTTTACTATGAAATTTTGACTAAGCAATTTATCTATCGGTTCAACAGTACAGAGAAAGAATTGCTGGAAGAACTAAATATAGAGCGCAGTGTCTTTTATGACCGAAAACGAGAAGCCATCTATTTATTTTCTGTTTGCTTGTTTGGATATTCTATTCCAGAAGTCCTGGAGGAGCTGCCCCGACTAAATCCCGACTAAATCCCGACAAATCCCCGACCTAATCCCTACTCCCTTCCGACTTCCGACCTGCTATACTTGTTATAGTGGCAGGAATGCGCTAAATTGAATACTTTTCTACATAAGGCCCGGCATTAACCGGGCTTTTTTCATTCCTGCTGCAATATGGCGGCAGGAACATGGCTGGAGGTGAAAACACTTCCGGCCTTTTTCTTTGCCCGGTATTAGGAGGCCGGTATGCGCTGGGAGGCGTACATAGCAAAATATCCATGACACCGTTCAAATTCGCTGACTACCAAGAATTTGAACGGAGGAAAGGATATGACGAGAGTATTCATTTGGAAAAATAACAGCCCACAGGAATGGGAGGAAATCAGTTTTTCAGCGTTCAGTAAGGCACGCCGCAATGGTTGCTTTACTGGGCGCTTTTTTGTTGAAACAGTCAAAATGTTCCGTGATGAAGATGACCGCATTATCATGGAATGTTCTCGCAAAGATTTTGAAAAATACCAACAGGAGGACCGCCACAGCCGCTATCTCCAGGAACATGAGAAAAGTCGCTCTATATTCCCGGCTTCTCATGTGGGAGATCGTGACGGCACAGAGGAAGGTTATCAGGATACAGATTTGTTTGTGGATGAATCTGTTGATACTGCGGAACAAGCTATTCAGAATTTACTTCTTGAGGATTTACACCAAGCTCTATTGAAACTGAGTCCAGCAGAACGAGATTTTATATTGTCCTATTATGAAATGAAAATACCAAATGCAACTTGTTTAGCCCAACGATATGGTATTACTCGGCAAGCCGCAGATAAGCGATTGAAAAAAATTGAAGAAAAAATAAAAAAGTTGGTTGCGATTTTCTAAAAAAGTGGCAGTAGCAAGTGAGAGGGAAATCCTTTCACTTGCACCTTGACAACCTCATATACGAATCATTAAGTTTGATCCTCTTTGGGCGTAATAGCCGCTACATCAGCGGTATATTTTCTGAGAGCTGCCACTCGCATAACAGGCCAACCCATTTTTGCTGTATAGATGAGTTTTCGGTTTATCAGAAATATATCAGGCTGGAATACATCGGATGGCATCCGGTCATGGCATAACAAGGAGGAAAGCTCTCTTACAGCCATAGTCCGAGCGTGATAATAACCGTCGCAGGCCATGGGTAAGACCAAACGAAGTGGAGGTGAAACTCCTGAGAAGCAGGCCAGCCACCTGCGGCTTAATGATTACCCAAATCCCTGGGGTGTCGTGGACAAGTAAGGGATAAAACAGGCGCTAAATTGAAGGAGACTCTGTAATTTGCAGAGCCTCCTTCTTACATAATCAAATCTCAAAACATAGGAGGATGAACATGAAAGAAGATTGGATTTATAAGCGTGGGGATTTATATTATGCCAATTTGAACCCTTATTTTGGATCAGAGCAAGGCGGCACCCGTCCTGTCCTGGTTCTTCAAAACAATGTGGGGAATTTTTTCTGCCCCACTTTGATCGTAGCTCCACTCACCAGTAAATGGATTAAGAAAAAGGAGCTGCCCACACACTATGCACTGGAGAGCGTTCCAGAGCTTGGACTGAAATCTGTTGTTCTGCTGGAGCAAATTAAAACGATTGATAAAAGGCGTGTTTTATCGTACATTGGGCGCGTATCTCGCGAAGAAATGAGAGCGATTGATGATGCTCTGCAAGTTAGTTTAGATATTCATATTCCGGAGGAAATGGAGGCTCCGTAAGGCCACTTACCGGATAAAGGAGGCGTTTTTATGTTTGAAGCAAGAATTGCGGAATTGAACCGCTTTAATGAACAAAATCCTGTCAGCTATGACAAAAGAACCTATACGGTCGATGAGATTCAGGACATTCTGGGTATCAGTCGTCCCACAGCATATAATCTGGTAAAACAGGGTGTATTCCACAGCGTCAGAGTCGGCGGTCATATCCGCATTTCCAAAAAGAGCTTTGATGACTGGCTGGATCACGCAGATGAATGATTTGTCAAGGATGCCGATCTCCAAATCGACATCCTTAACTTTTTTTCTGCTTTCTCTTACAATGAGGCCATAGCAAGAAAAACTTTATAGAGGAGGCAAAAGCCATGCAAAAACAAAGAGTAAAGACCAGTATGTCTGTACCAGAGATGGGCAAAATGCTTGGGCTTGGTAAAGTAGAATCCTACTGGTTGGTTAAAAAGAACTATTTCAAAACAATTCAAGTGGCCGGACGAATGAGAGTTATGCTGGATAGCTTTGAAGATTGGTATGCCGGCCAGTTCCACTATAAAAAAGTGGATGGTACACCGCCCGGAGAGAAATGGAGGCATACTACGATGTCAGTTCCGGAAATGGCGGATCTTTTGGGGCTGAAATCTGGCACAGCTTATGACCTTGTTAAAAGGGGCTATTTTGAGACGACCTTGATTGATCGAAGAATTCGTATCATTACCAGCAGTTTTGAAGCCTGGTATCAAAAGCAAACTCATTATGTGAAAATCTCAGAAAGGAGCAATGAAAATGGCATCTATCGTGAAGCGTAAAAGCAAATATTCTGTGGTGTATGATTACACAGATGAAAACGGAAAACGCAGACAGCGTTGGGAAACCTTCAGCACAAATGCAGAAGCAAAAAAACGAAAAAAGCAAATTGAGTATGAGCAGGACTCTGGAACCTTCTTTATTCCTACGGCAAAGACCCTGAACGATCTGCTCGATGAATATATGTCCATCTATGGTGTAAATACCTGGGCAATGTCAACATATGAAAGCCGCCGTGGTCTGGCGAGAAACTACATAACTCCTATTATCGGAGATATGTTACTATCCGACATCACTCCAAGGATGATGGATAAGTATTACCGTGATCTGCTCTCTGTGAAAACGGTAAGCGTCAACAACCGCAAACCCACAAGCGAATATCTGACCCCGCATACAGTAAGAGAAATTCACAAGCTACTTCGCAGTGCCTTTAATCAGGCGGTGCGTTGGGAACTAATCAGCCGTAACCCTGTCCTGAATGCGACACTTCCCAAAGAAGAACATAAAGAACGGGATATATGGACTGCCGAAACGCTGAGCAAGGCTATGGAAGTCTGTGATGATCCTATCCTCTCCCTTGCCTTAAATCTGGCGTTCTCCTGCTCTTTACGCATTGGTGAAATGCTGGGCCTTACCTGGGACTGCATTGATATTGCACCACAGAGCATAGAAAATGGTTCAGCTTATATATTCGTCAACAAAGAGCTGCAACGGGTTACACGAGGTGCATTGGACGATTTGAGCGACAAAGGTGTTATTAAGAAGTTTCCACCTTGCATAGCCAGTACCCATACTGCTCTGGTCCTGAAAGAGCCTAAAACCAAAACCAGTATTCGCCGCGTGTACCTGCCGAAAACAGTTGCCTATATGCTGGTAGAGAGAAAAAAAGAAATTGATGAGCTGATGGATCTGTTTGGAGATGAATACATCGACAATAACCTGGTCTTTTGCTCCAGCAATGGCCGTCCGATGGAAAGCCAGGTGATTAACCGTGCTTTCAATAAACTTATCAAAGAAAACGGACTGCCTCATGTTGTATTCCATTCTCTCCGTCACTCCAGTATCACCTACAAGCTGAAACTCAATGGTGGCGATATGAAATCCGTCCAGGGCGACTCTGGTCATGCTCAGGTAAAAATGGTTGCAGATGTCTACTCTCACATCATCGACGAGGATCGCTGCATAAACGCTCAGCGATTGGAGGAAGCATTTTACTCATCCAAGACTCCTGACCCTGTTGAAGATACAGAGCCTAAAACTGCGGATACTGCCGTCACTGAAAGTGATGAAAGTGATGCAGCGAAGATACTGGAACTGCTTAAAAATCCCGAAACTGCCGCACTGCTCAAGCAGCTGGCAAAAGCTTTATAAAGTCCCTCCCTCAGAAGAACGCCTCTCACTTTGTGAGAGGTTTTCTTCGTTTGAACCACTTTGCACAGTGACCAAACACTTTTTTTGTTAGCAAGGTTCTGAAAGCATTTTTGAGCGATGTTAGCAAATTCGCGATTTTGTTTGCAACTTCCTCTAATTTCTGCTAACAAATGTTTGCAAGTTCCTTTGGTAAAAATCGAACCTCTGACTTACCGCCTTTCTTAGCAAAAGGCCAAATCTCGTTAGCAAATGTTAGCAAACCAAGGTTTTTTGCAAAAAAGCCACAAAAGCCGCAGAAATAAGAAAAGCCGAAAACCCTGATAAATCAAAGGTTTTCGGCGTGTTTGCTGGCGTCCCTGGCGGGATTCGAACCCACGGCCTTTCGCTTAGGAGGCGAACGCTCTATCCTGCTGAGCTACAGAGACTTATATTAAATTGAGACTGGCAACGATCACTTTTCCCCGTAAGGCAGCTGGTAGAGCACAACCTTAGGAGGCGGACGCTCTATCCTGCTGAGCTACAGAAACACAAATATAAGGCGGGCCGTATGATACTCATGCGGTCCGCCTTATATGATAACCTATGTGTTAAAAAAAATCAAGTCCTATTTTTAAATAAACATCCTCAATTCACCCTGGGACGCCTTGAACCAATATCCGGGAATATCCAATCCATATTCCGTCCCGCGCTTAAAACAGCACCGTGCCCTGCATCCACACCTGCCCCTTAAAGCGCCGCCCAATCCTGGGTTCGCCCAGCAGGTCCTGTTTGTTGACGGCCACATGGAAAACCATGTCGTTGCAGTCCAGCTTCAGGTCATATATCTCTTCCTTGGTAATCCGGTTGGCAATCGTATTGATTTGTGTGATTTCCCCTATGACGGAGTACTGGTCGCACTCTATGCCGCAGGGCATGAAACAGGTTTCTATGATGGAGTATACATCCTCATGGGCAATCCGTCTGGAAACCATGGAGTAGAGGTCGATATCCTCGATGGTCAGGGTCTCAATGGCATCCTCGTCGCCGTGCTTGGCTGCCTCCAGGAGGCTGCTGCGTTTTTGGGCGGCCTGCCGGGAATCCTCGGCCTGTTTTTCCGTTTTATTCACAGGCAGCAGCACCTTTCCCTGAACAGCCAGGCCCGTAAGGGCAGCACCCTTTGGCTGGACAGGCTGACGGGCTTTGCGGCGCATCCTGTACTCCATGGAATTCTCCATGTAGAAAATCAGGGATATGCCCACCCTGTATTCATCAAGAAGGCCTGCATAAGTTTCACGCTCCGTGTGACGCTGGATGGAACATTCTGCCTCTGAACTTACATCCTGGTTTTTGACATAGGGAAAATAATATTCACGGCTGAACGTACCCTTGGGACTCATCTCCCCTATCATGGCAACTCCCATACCGGGAGCCACTTCTGCGCGCAGCTCACAGAGGCGGCTGCCCTCCTGTTCTGCCAGGTGGCCGGTCATCTCCGCTTCCTTTACCAGGCGTTTTAAAAGCTTCGCCATATCCTGTTTTTTCTGGTACATACTGAATCCTACTGTCCGCATAAACTTATGCATCTTGTCACCTTCTTTCATTTGAGATTTTGCTCAGTTAAAACCGTACTCATACAAGAATGAGGCCAAAGGAACCCCTTCGCCTCATCACCTTTGCTCATTATATACTACTTCATAGGAGATTACCAGTATTTTTTCTAAATAAACCGTAAAATATTCGTGAAAATAAGTTTGGAAAATAAGGCGAAAAATGCGATTAATGTGTTAAAATTTAAACACCTTTTAGCTATTGACTGAAAATCCCGGCTGTGTTAGTATGGGATTAGCACAAGGCAAGCCGGTGGGAATTGCGTTTGCGGACAATTTTATATCATCGGAAGATGGATTCGGGAGAGACTGACAGCCATGGGCGGAAGATAGAGGAGATGCGGGAAACTGCATATCCACGTATATTCAGACACCCAGGGGGCAGCGCCGAAGGGGAAGCGGAAAACTCTCAGGCAAAAGGACCGGATACCGGACGATACTCTGGAGAGCATAGCACCGAAGAAGCCAAATCTTTCAGGTCCAAGGACAGAGCGCATGAACATCTTTTGTTCGTGCGCTTTCATAATCTTATATTGTTAAGGACCAGACAATTTCATGAAGGAGGTAGTGATTATGGGCACAGAAGCAACAGGGGAGGTTTTGTTAAAAACACCTCTCTACGACACACACGTAAAGTATAAGGGCAAGATTGTACCTTTTGCAGGGTATCTTCTGCCGGTACAGTACGATAAGGGTGTCATCGAGGAGCATATGGCAGTACGCACCAAGTGCGGTCTTTTCGACGTGTCGCACATGGGGGAAGTGATTTGCAAGGGACCGGACGCGCTTAAGAATCTGAACATGCTTCTCACCAATGACTATACGGTCATGGCAGAGGGCCAGGCCAGGTACAGCCCCATGTGCAATGAACAGGGCGGCGTGGTGGATGACCTGATTGTCTATAAGGTCAGGGATGACTGCTATTTTATCGTGGTCAATGCATCCAACAAGGATAAGGACTATGCATGGATGAAGGCCCATCAGTCGGGGGATGTTGTATTTGATGACATTTCCTCCCAGGTGGCGCAGCTGGCCCTGCAGGGACCAAAGGCAATGGATGTGCTTAAGAAGGTGGCTAGGGAGGAGGACATTCCTGAGAAATATTATACCTGCCTTTTTGACCGCATGGTGGGCGGCATGAAATGCATTATATCCAAGACCGGTTACACGGGGGAGGATGGAGTGGAGATTTATCTGGCACCGGAGGATGCTCCTAAGATGTGGGAACTGCTCTTGGAGGCAGGAAAGGACGAGGGACTGATTCCATGCGGTTTAGGCGCCAGGGATACCCTGAGACTGGAAGCCGGCATGCCTTTATACGGTCATGAGATGGATGATACCATTTCTCCCAAGGAAGCAGGGCTGGGAATTTTTGTGAAGATGGATAAGGATGATTTCATCGGAAAACAGGCCATCCAGGACAAGGGACCTCTGACCAGAAAACGTGTGGGATTAAAGGTAACCGGACGGGGCATCATCCGGGAGCACCAGCCTGTTTACATAGGGGAACAGCAGGTGGGTATGACCACCTCCGGCACACACTGCCCGTTCCTGGGATATCCGGCAGCCATGGCCCTGGTTGACATAGGATTCAAGGAGCCGGGAACCGCACTGGAAGTGGATGTAAGGGGACGACGCGTGGCTGCAGAGGTGGTGAAGCTGCCATTTTATAAACGGTAACGGTACAGCAGATATAAAAAGTATGATTTATAAATATAATAAAGAACAGCATGTTCAAGGAGGTATTAAGAATGAATTTTCCAGAAGATTTAAAGTATGCGAAGTCACATGAGTGGGTAAAGACCCTGGAGGACGGCACTGTTTTAGTGGGACTGTCAGATTATGCACAGGACGCTCTCGGGGATTTGGTATTCGTAAACCTGCCCGAGGCAGGAGACGAGGTGACAGAGGGAGAGTCGTTTGCAGATGTGGAGTCCGTAAAGGCTGTTTCGGATGTGTATTCACCGGTCAGCGGCACGGTGGCAGAGGTCAACGAGGGTCTGCTGGACGCTCCGGAATCCATCAATGAGGCGCCTTATGAGGCGTGGTTCATGAAGGTGGAGAATGTAACCGGCACAGCGCAGCTGATGAGCGCGGCAGAGTATGAGGAGTATGTGAAGACCCTGGATTAATTGGAATACGGATTAGCCCGGAACAGAGATTTATTAAATTAAGACGGGGAAGGTATTCCATCCCATGAGAGGTGAGGTGAGATTATATGGGAAGTTATGTACCAGGTACGAAGCAGGAGCAGCAGGATATGCTTCGTGAAATTGGGTTTGCCAGCTTTGAGGAGATGTTCTCCCATATACCGGATGAGGTAATGCTGAAGGAAGGGGTCAATATCCCTTCAGGACTCAGCGAGCAGGCAGTTAAGAGCAGGATGGAGGACATAGCCGGTAAGAATGTTGTGTTCCGCCATATTTTCAGAGGTGCAGGAGCTTATAACCATTACATACCTGCCATTGTTTCAAGTGTAACGTCAAAAGAGGAGTTTGTCACAGCCTATACGCCTTATCAGGCGGAAATCAGCCAGGGCATCCTCCAGTCCATATTTGAGTATCAGACCATGCTCTGTGAGCTTACAGGCATGGATGCCTCCAACGCATCCATATATGACGGCGCCACAGCCGCGGCGGAAGCCATTGCCATGTGTAAGGAGAGAAAGAAAACAACAGCCTATATTTCCGCGGCTGCAAACCCGGGCGTTATCGAGGTCATGAAGACATACTGCTTTGGCAGCAATACAAAGGTTGTCATGGTTCCGGAAAAAGACGGGGTAACGGATGCGGCAGCCCTGGAGGAGCTTCTGAAGGCGGACCCGCAGGCAGCATGCTTCTATGTACAGCAGCCCAACTATTACGGCAATATCGAAGACGGGGATGCCCTGGGCCGCATTGTCCATGGGGCAGGAGCCAAGTACATCATGGGCTGCAACCCGATGGCGTTAGCTGTTATGAAGACGCCGGCTGAATACGGGGCGGATATTGCAGTTGGCGACGGCCAGCCCCTTGGTATGCCTCTGGCATTCGGAGGACCTTATCTGGGATTCATGACAGCCACGGCAGCCATGACCAGGAAGCTTCCGGGCCGTATTGTGGGAGAGACAGCTGATAACCAGGGACGCAGGGCATTTGTCCTTACCCTCCAGGCACGGGAACAGCACATACGCCGTGAAAAGGCCAGCTCCAATGTGTGCTCCAACCAGGCATGGTGTGCCCTGACTGCATCTGTATACATGACGGCCATGGGTGCAGAGGGCATGGCTAAGGCAGCGGACCAGTGCATGTCCAAGGCCCACTATCTCAGGGACGTGTTAAAGGAAGCAGGACTTGAGCCAAAGCATGAATGTGAATTCTTCCACGAATTTGTAACCGTAAGCCCGGAGGGCAAGTGTACGGACAGCGCCCATATATTAAGGGCTTTGGAAAGCAAGGGAATACTGGGCGGACTGCCGTTGTCCGACAGGGAAATCCTCTGGTGCGCAACGGAGATGAACACCAGGGAAGAGATGGATGAGCTTGCCTCAGCTGTACGGGAGGCGCTTCACAGGGAATGCGGACAAAAGGAGGTGTGCGGTTCATGAAACTTGTATTTGAAAAAGGGTCAGCCGGGAGAAGGCTGGATTTAATCAGCCCCTGCGACGTGCCCCAGGTGTCGTTTGAAAAAGCACATACCCGTGAGAGACAGCCGCGCCTTCCGCATATGTCGGAAAATGAAATCAGCCGCCATTATACGGAGCTGGCAAAGCGTTCCCACGGTGTCAACGACGGTTTCTATCCTCTGGGCTCCTGTACCATGAAGTACAACCCCAAAGTCAATGAGGAAGCAGCTGCCTTGAAGGGATTTAAGGGAGTCCATCCGCTGCAGCCGGAGGCTACGGTGCAGGGCTCCATGGAAGTATTATATCTGGCGGAGAAATATCTCTGCGAAATCACAGGCATGGATGCAATGACATTCCAGCCAGCGGCAGGCGCTCACGGTGAGTTTACAGGACTGCTCTTAATCAAGGCATACCACGTTCATCACAATGACACCAAACGCACCAAGATTATTGTGCCTGACTCTGCCCATGGAACCAATCCTGCCAGCGCTGCCATGTGCGGCTATGACGTGGTGAGCATTCCGTCCAGGGAGGACGGCTGTGTGGATTTGGAGCAGTTAAAGGCAGCGGTAGGAGACGACACAGCCGGTCTGATGCTGACCAATCCCAATACCGTTGGATTATTTGACAAGAACATACTGGAAATCACTAAAATAGTACATGATGCAGGCGGACTGTGTTACTATGACGGCGCTAATCTGAATGCGGTCATGGGCATTGTACGGCCGGGCGACATGGGCTTTGACGTGGTCCATCTGAACCTGCACAAGACATTCTCCACACCCCACGGCGGCGGCGGACCTGGAAGCGGTCCTGTGGGCTGCAAGGAATTCTTAAAGCCCTTTATACCAGGCGTACGGGTGGAGAAGGACGGGGAAACATATCACTTTGTAAAGGCACAGGAATCCATTGGGGACGTGAAGATGTTCTACGGCAACTTCCTGGTGGTGGTGAAGGCATTGTCCTACATCCTGACCCTTGGAAAGGAGGGCATCCCGGAGGCAGCCTGCAATGCAGTGCTGAATGCCAACTATATGAGGGTAAAGCTGTCGGATGTCTATGATATGGCTTACACTGAGACATGTATGCATGAATTTGTTATGAGCCTGGAGAAGATGAAGCATGACAAGGATGTGTCTGCCATGGATATCGCCAAGGCGCTTCTGGATTACGGCATCCATCCGCCGACCATGTACTTCCCGCTGATTGTACATGAGGCGCTGATGGTGGAGCCTACAGAGACAGAGTCCAGGGAAACACTGGATGAAGCCATCGAGGTATTCCACAAGATTTACGAGCAGGCCCTGGCAGACCCTGAGGCACTTCACAGCGCGCCTCACCTGACGCCCATTGGAAGACCGGATGAGGTTACGGCGGCACGTAAGCCGGTACTGCGCTATACTTGGGAATGATGATGAAAATGTAACAGGACTGCCTGGACAGCCGGTATGTTCCTGGTCATGTACGGATATCCGTGATATCTGTATACGGCCAGGGAACGGACTGCCCAGGCAGCCTTTCTATAAGGATGGAGAATGACATGATAAACAGACTTGTGTGGATAGATACAGATAATACATATCCCTATCGGAATCTGGCCATGGAGGAGTACATGACCCTCAATGTTCCCAAGGGAACCTGCATCATGTACCTGTGGCAGAACCGCCATACGGTGGTGATAGGAAAGAACCAGAATTGCTGGAGGGAATGCAGGGTGAACTTCCTGGAGCAGGAGGACGGCTATCTGGTGCGCCGTCTCTCAGGCGGAGGCGCGGTGTTCCATGATTTGGGCAACCTGAACTTCACATTTATTGCCGGGGCGGAGGATTATAATGTTTCGCGCCAGCTGGATGTGATACTGGAGGCTGTAAGGAGCCTGGGCATCCATGCTGAGAAGACAGGGCGCAATGACATAACGGTGGATGGGCGCAAGTTTTCCGGCAATGCATTTTACCGCACCGGTGACGGCTGCTACCACCATGGAACCATATTGATACGGGCCGACAAGGAAAATATGTCCCGTTATCTGAATGTGTCAAAGGAAAAGCTTGCCTCCAAAGGCGTGACCTCGGTTAAATCCAGGGTGGCCAATTTATGTGAGTTTAAGCCGGATATCACCTTGGAGGAAGTAAAATCCGCACTGGTGGAGGCATTTTCCAGGGTATACGGGCTGCCCGCAGTCCGCATGGAGGAAGGGGAGCTGCCTCAGCCGGACATAGATGCACTGACAGAGAAATTTGCATCCTGGCAGTGGAAATACGGCAGAAAGATTCCTTTTGAGTACGAGATGGAGAAGCGTTTTCCATGGGGTAATATACAGATGCAGTTCCATGTGGATGCAGGAGTGATACAGGACGTGAATGTATTCTCCGATGCCATGGACCAGGAGATGATAGGAGAATTGGCGGAACAGCTAAAGGGCTGCGCCTATGCGGAGGAAGATATCTGCAGGGCAGTGGAAGCCCTTGGGCCGGATGCCTTCCAGGCAGGAGAGGCCGCAGGTGAAGAAAACAGGGCGGACATACCGCAGGCATGCAGGATAAAAGAGGACATCAAGGCCCTTGTCAGGGAATCGCTGTAAACGCAGAACATGAATGGAAGAGAGGTTAAGTTATTATGGCTGACAGATTTGATTTGGTGGTGATTGGCGCGGGACCGGGCGGTTATGAGGCTGCCATTGAAGGGGCGGAAAATGGGATGAGGGTCGCCCTGGTGGAAAACCGTGAGCTGGGAGGCACCTGTCTGAACCGGGGATGCATTCCCACCAAAACAATACTCCATACAGCAGAGCTGTACCATGAATTACAGTCAGGCCCATCCATTGGACTGACAGTCCGGGACACGGCAGTCGATATGGAGATGGTCCAGAGACGGAAGGATGAGGTACTGGAACAGTTGAGAAAGGGCATTGCCTCACTTATGAAAACCAACAAGATTTCTGTTTATTACGGTACGGGAATCATACTGGACAGGGAGCATGTGAAGGTGGCGCCGGCAGAAGAGGCCGGAGACAGGCCGGACCAGATTATTCTGGAAACCAGCCATATTCTCATTGCCACAGGTTCCATGCCTGCATGCCCGCCCATACCCGGCGCATCGCTGCCAGGAGTGGTTACCAGCGACGGGCTGCTGGACAAGAAGGATATGTTTGGTCATCTGATTATTATAGGCGGCGGGGTAATCGGTATGGAATTTGCGTCTGTGTACAGTTCGCTGGGCCACGGCGTAACCGTAATCGAGGCCCTGGACCGCATCCTGCCCACTATGGACAAGGAGATTGCCCAGAACCTGAAGATGATTATGAAAAAAAGGAATGTAGATATCCATACAGGGGCAAAGGTGGAGGAAATCCTTCAGACAGAGGATGGGTCCGGGCTTATATGCCGCTATACGGAAAAGGACAAACCCTGCGAGGCCAGGGCTGACGGCATCCTTATCGCCACGGGGCGCAGGGCCTATACAGGCGGTCTCATAACAGATGAGAGCAGCCAGGAAGTGAAGGATATGGAAATGGAGCGCGGGCGCATTGTCACGGATGAGAAATATGAAACCAGCGTACCGGGTATCTATGCCATCGGCGATGTCACGGGAGGCATCCAGCTGGCCCACGCAGCCACTGCCCAGGGCAGAAACGCAGTGGCCCATATGGCAGGCAGGGATATGGCAATCCGTACGGATATTGTTCCGTCCTGCGTGTATACAAACCCGGAAATCGGCTGCGTGGGAATCAGTGCAGATGAGGCCAAGGCCCGGGGGATAGAAACCGTGACAAAGAAATATATTATGTCCGCCAACGGCAAGTCCATTCTGTCCCAGCAGGAACGGGGATTCATAAAGGTGGTGGCGGACAGCGGCTCTCACCGCATCCTGGGCGCCCAGATGATGTGCGCCAGGGCCACGGATATGATTAGCCAGTTTGCGGTGGCCATTGCCAATGGACTGACGCTGGAGGATATGGCTAAGGTTATTTTCCCACATCCCACATTTAGCGAGGGAATATTGGAAGCAGTGAGATAGGCGGGTAAAATACCGCTATATGGACAGAATAGGGATTAAGGGTAGAATATTTATAAAGAATATAATACCCATTAAGGATAGAATACTCACGAAAGGGCAGGCAGGGATTTCATGTGCGGCAGATATCATTTCAGTATGGAATTATTGGATGAGATAAGGGACTTAACAGAGCAGAGGGACTGGAAGCTGGAGCTGGGAGTGCTGGACAGGGACATCCGCCCAGGCGACACTGCGCCGGTTATTGCGGCGGCAGCAGATGAAGGCCCGGACAACAGGCTCTGTATTTGCCGCCAGAAATGGGGATACCCCGGGCCCGGCGGCAAAGGGCTGGTTTTTAACGCCAGGTCGGAGTCCGTGTTTGAGAAGCGGATGTTCCGGGACAGTGTGAGGCTGCGCCGGGCCGCGGTCCCTGTTTCCTGGTTTTATGAGTGGAATGGGAATAAAGAGAAGTTTACATTTACAAGGGCGGGAAGCCGTGTCCTGTTTCTGGCAGGATTTTACGGCAGGTATGAGGACGGAGACCGCTTTGTCATTCTGACCACCCAGGCCAATGCCTCCATGGCCCCTGTCCACAGCCGCATGCCCCTGGTACTTGAAAAGGAACAGGTAAGGGAATGGATTCTGGACAGCGGTAAGACAAAAGAACTGCTGGGGCAGGAACCGCCCCAACTGGAAAGGGACTGCGAGTACGAACAGCAGACCCTGTTCTGAGCCATGAACAGGGTCTGGATGCGGTTTATCAGTCAGACATTAATAGATTCCGGTTCTCCAGCACATATTCGGCCACTGCCCGGTTGGTATCAATCCACGCCCCGCGGGACAGCATATAGCCTATAAGCTCCCCCAGCATGTTTACCCGGCTGGCCCGTCCAATGAACTGGGGATGGAGGACAAAGTTAATCATTCTGCCCTCAGCAGCCAGGGAGTCGAATTCATCCTTCCAGATTTCAAGCATTTCCCGGGGGGATTTCAGCTCATACCGCTCCGGGGCGGAATCCGTGTAAAAATCGTAGGCAGTGTCGTCAAAGATGGAGTCCTTGGGAAGCTCTACCAGCGGAACCTCCCGGCCGTCTATCCTGTGGATAAAAGGGCCGTCCGAGTCCCGCCAGTTGGAGCTGTATATATAGCCGTGCTCCAGAAACAGCCTCAGGCTGTAATCATGTATCACGCCTCCCGGACCCCGGTGGCCTGCAATGGACTGCCCGGTCAGTTCTTTTATAATGGCTTCGCAGCGGGTCATGGTGGCATCCTCTTCCTCATAGGCAGTGGAGGCGGATTCCTCATGAAGATATCCATGGAATCCGATTTCATGTCCCCTGCGGCTGATTTCCTTTACAACCAGGGGATATTGTTGGGCTATGACGCCGGGAATGAAGAAGGTGGCCTTTACCCCATACACATCCAGCATGTCCAGGATTCTGGGTACGCCCTGTTTGGGTCCGTACGCACCCCTGGACAGATTGGTTATATGGTCGTGGTTTCCATCACCCCTGGTGGTCCACATGGTTTCCGCGTCCAGGTCAAATGCCATCATGACAGCGATTCGCTTATTGTCAGGCCAGGCCATCATAGGGCGTCACCTCCTTTTTCATGATTTGCTCCATCGGATTCAGCCTGGGACAGTACATACCGCGCAGCCTCCTCACAGGTGGTAATCCATGCGCCGTGGCCCTTCATATAGGCAATGAAGCTTCCCAGGGCCGCAATCCGGCTGGCGCGTCCTATCATCTGGGGGTGGAGCTTTAAGACGAAAATTTTATTCCCCTCTTCCGCCAGGCCGTCAAATTCATCCTTCCAGTTGCCGAATACTTCACGGTTGCTGTACATGGAGCGCACGGCAGGGTCGCTGAAGGTGAAATAAAAATAGGTAAAGTCGTCCATGGTGATGTCGCACGGCAGTTCCACCAGAGGCAGTGTCTGACCGTCCTGCTGCCAGAGATATGCCCAGTCGCAGTCTTTCATGGAAGAGCTGTAGAGGTAACCGCGCTCTGCCAGCAGCTTCGGGGTAAAGGGATGGATGATGCTTTCCGGTCCCCTGTGTCCCACCGGGCGCCTGCCGGTGATGCGCTCCAGGATTGTCTCGCTTTTCTCCAGTATTTCTGTTTCCTCTTCCCTGGATATGCCGCGGACGGATTCATGCATGTATCCGTGACAGGCTATTTCGTGGCCATGGGCATGGATGGATTCCACCTGGTCAGGGTAGGTTTCTGCAACGATTCCGGGTACAAAGAAGGTGGATTTGATATCATGGGTGTCCAGCATATCCAGACACCGTCTCAGGCCCTCCCGGGGGCCGTATTGGCCCCGGGAATAATCCGTGAAACCAATGGTGGCGCCTTTGGAAGCGGCCCTGGACATGCGCAGGAATTCCGCGTCAAAGTCAAAGGTGACCATGACAGCAATCCTGGCGCGGCCGGGCCAGGCCATGGCAGGTCCGTTTGTCCTGCCGTCTATTTCATATGACATGGTAAATTGCTCCTTTTATTCATTTCTGCTATTTGTCTCCGGTTTTCATTATAGCACGGATGGGGGGCAGAAAAAAGCCTGGAATCTATTGAATCTGATGCATATTTATGCTATGATTATGCAAGTTCTTCCTTTATTTATGCCGGTAAGGCAGAGGGAGGGGATAAGGTTTGCAGAATGCAGACTTTTTATTTTTTATATACATATAGCAGAGAGGAGAATTATTATGAAAAAAATTGCATTATTGCTGTGCGCTGTTCTGACAGCAGGCGCACTCACCGCATGTTCCGGCGGGGCGGATGCCACCACGGCTGCTGCGCAGGCAGCCACCCAGGAGGCAGCGGACAAGGACGGGGCAGGCAAGGACGCAGCGGATACCGCAGCAGGCTCTGAGGACAAGCCGGATGCAGCCGGAGAGAATGCAGCGGCTGAGAATCCGTTTTCCGGTAAGACTGTGAAGGTGGGCTGTTCCGCTACCTTCGTTCCCTTTGAGTCCATCGAGATGGCGGCAGACGGAAGCAAGACCTATGTGGGCATGAATATTGATATTATAAAGGCGGCTGTGGAGAAGAACGGCGGCCAGGTGGAGTTTGTGGATATGCCGTTTAAAAGTCTGATGGCTGCCATCCAGGCAGGACAGATTGACTTCTGCAGCGGCGGCATGGCGCCTACGGCAGAGAGGGAGAAAACACTGGATTTCAGCGAAATCTTCTTCTATCCCAGAAATGCAATTGTATACAGGGCAGAGGACAATTACCCGGATTTGGATTCCCTGAAGGGCAAGAAGATTGCCTATGTATTCGGCACCAATTACCAGCAGGTAGCGGAGAGCGTGGAGGGCGCTGAAACGGTTGGCATCCAGGGAAGCCCTGCTTGTATTGAGGAAGTAAAGAGTAAGAGGGCGGATGCGTGTATTGTTGACGGCGCAGGCGCAACAGAGTTCTTAAAGAACAATGAGGGCCTTAAGCTGAGCCTTATGGATAAGGTGGATGATGACTGTTTTGCCATTGGCTTCCCCAAGGAATCCCCTTATTATGAGACATTCAACAACACGCTGAAGGAAATGATGGAAAACGGAGAACTGGATGAAATCATCGCAAGCCATTTAAGCGAACAGTTCATCTTAGATTAAGGCAATGTAAGAAGGGGCTGCACATATGAAATTAGATTTTACCAGTGTCTGGCAATATTGGCCATTCCTATACCATGGAGCACTGCTCACCCTGAAGATTACGGCCATCTGCGCCGTGCTGGGGTTTTTGCTGGGCATCGTACTGGCTCTTGTTAAAATCAGCAAATATAAACCTCTCATATGGTTTGGAAGGTTTTATACATCCATCTTCAGGGGAACACCTCTCCTGGTACAGCTGTGTATTGTCCATTTTGGACTGCCGCAGCTGCTGGGATTCACACTGACCACCACCCAGTCCGGAATCCTCACATTTACACTGAACTCCGCAGCCTATGTCTCCGAGATATTCCGGGGAGGCATCATGGGCGTGGACAAGGGACAGTATGAGGCGTCCATGTCCCTGGGCATTGGCTACGGTGATATGATGAAGGACATCATCATTCCGCAGGCCGTGAAACATATCCTGCCCAGCCTGGTGAACGAGGCCATTGCCCTGCTGAAGGAGTCTTCCATTCTGTCCTACATCGGCGCGGTGGAGCTCTTAAGGGCTGCGGACCAGATTACGGTCCTGACCTTCCGGTTCTTTGAACCTTATCTGGTCATTGCCGTTATTTACTACGTATTTGTTATGATATTGTCGGCAGTTGCCAGCCGTCTGGAAAGGTGGGTGAACAGAAGTGATAGAGTTTCGTGATGTGCATAAAAGCTTCGGCAACCTGGAAGTATTAAAGGGAATCAACCTGAATATCGGGAAGGGCCAGGTAGTTACGCTGATTGGCCCTTCCGGTTCCGGCAAGTCCACCATCCTAAGGTGCATCAACCTGCTGGAGAAACCCACCAGGGGGCAGGTGTTCATTGACGGCACGGATATCACGGTTCCAAAGGCAGATATCCAGGCGGTCAGAAAGAACATCGGCATGGTGTTCCAGCATTTTAACCTGTTTCCCCATATGACGGTCATGGAGAATATGACCTATGCCCCGGTGAAGGTGAACAGGATTTCCAAGGACAAGGCAGCGGAAAATGCTCTGGAGCTTCTTAAGCTGGTGGGGCTGGTGGAGAAGGCGGATGCCTATCCGGGTAAGCTGTCCGGCGGCCAGAAGCAGAGAATCGCCATAGCCAGGGCCCTGGCCATGGAGCCGCAGATTATGCTGTTTGATGAACCCACCAGCGCCCTGGACCCTGAGATGGTAAAGGAGGTTCTGGAGGTTATCAAGAACCTGGCCCACACAGGTATCACCATGGCCCTGGTAACCCATGAGATGGGATTTGCCAGGGAGGTATCGGACCGCATCTGCTTTATAGACGACGGGCAGATAGTGGAGGATGCCAATCCGGATGAGTTCTTTAAGAATCCAAAGAGTGACAGGGCCAGAGGATTTTTGGAAAAGGTGCTGTAGAGAATAAGAGGCCGCCCGGGCGAAATACCCGGACGACCTCTTTTTTTAAATACAAAGGCTTATCTCATAATACCACTAAATCAATCCCATGAGGCTGGGAATACCCAGTGACAAGGCAGGTATATAGGTAACGGCCATTAAGAGCAGGAACAGTACTGCAAAGTAGGGAAGCAGTGTTCTGGTCACCTGTTCAATACTGATTTTGCTGATACCGCAGCCCACGAACAGTACGGAACCAACAGGCGGCGTGATGTTGCCGAGGCACATGTTGAAGATTAGCATGACGCCGAACTGAATATCGCTCATTCCCAAACTCTGGGCGATAGGAAGGAAGATAGGCGTGAAAATCAGGATGGCGGGCGTGATGTCCATGAACATGCCCACAACCATGAGGATTATGTTCATCAGCAGCAGTATCACGTATTTGTTGGTGGAGATGGACATGATGCCCTGGCTGATGGCTGCCGGAATTCCTGAGTATGCCATGACAAAGGACATGGCGGAGGAGGCGGAAATCAGGAACAGGATGATGCCGCTGGTGCATGCGCTGCTTACCAGAATCTTCATGAATGACTTCATGGTAAGGCTCCTATAGCAGATGGAAAGAATCAGGCAGTATAGCACACAGATGCCTGCTCCCTCAGTGGCAGTGAAGATGCCGCCCACGATACCGCCGATAACAATGATGATGAGCAGCAGGCTGGGGATGGCTTCCAGGGTCACTTTAACTGCTTCCTTCATGGGCGTGCGGCCGGATACCGGATATTTATGCTTTTTCGCATAAATAAAGGCCACTACCATGGAGCCGACGCCCATGAGGATACCGGGAATATATCCGGCCATGAACAGGGTGGAGATAGATACGCCTCCCGCTACCGTGGAGTACACGATAAAGGCGCTGGTGGGGGGAATCAGCAGTCCGGTGGGAGCAGAGGCAATGTTGACCGCTGTTGCAAAGGCCGGGTCATAGCCCTCATCCTTCTGGATGGGGTAGATACAGCCGCCCATGGCGGATGCAGCTGCCACCGAGGAACCGGACAGCGCTCCAAAGAGCATGTTGCCCACGATGTTGGCCTGGGCCAGGGAGCCTGGAATCCAGCCCACGAACAGCTTTGCAAAGTTTACAAGGCGTCTGGCGATACCGCCGTTATTCATGATATTGCCTGCCAGGATGAAGAGGGGGATGGCAAGCAGGGAAAAGCTTTCCACGCCGCTGTTCATCTTCTGCATGGTGATGAAGGTAATCTGGTCCCAGGACAGACTGGAGATGGCGGTTACGATGGAAGCGATTACAATGCTGACGGAGATTGGGCAGCTGAGGAACAGCAGGATGCCAAATACCGCAAACAGGATAACTGTTGTAAGTCCGATACTCATTACTCATTCCCTCCTTCAATGGTGATTCCGGTTACATCCTCATAGATATTGATAATCTGTGCCAGGATGATGAACAGCCCGGAGATTGGCGCCATGGCATATACCAGGCTTCTGGGAATCCCAAGCAGCGCTGAGAATACCTTCTGGGCGCTTAATGCCAGCTTGAACCCGCCTATGGTGATGACAAAGATGGCAAAGAGCAGAATCAGCACATCGATGGCTGTCATCAGAATCCGGCGGCCTGCCGGGCTTAAGCTGTCGCGCACCAGCACCAGGCACATGTGCTCCCTGGTGATGAAGGCATAGGCAGCTCCGATGAAACCGGTCCAAATCAGAAAGTAGCGCACCAGCTCCTCGGTAAAGGCGGCGGGGCTGTTAAGCACGTAGCGTGTAAATACCTGGTACAGGACCAGAAGGGTCATGACGGACAGCAGCACAGTGGCAATGCCGGCCAGAAGACGGGTCATCCACTTCTTGATGACAGATAATAGTTCATTCATGTGATTACCTCCCCTTTATTCTACCGAATCAATGATGTCAAGCAGCTTCTTCACACCCGGATACTGTGCGCAGTACTGGTCAATCATGCCGCTTGTGGCCTGGCGGAACGCATCCTTGTCAACATCATTCACGAATTCCACGCCCATCTGGGCGGATGCTTCCTGGATGGCCTCATCAATGGCGGCGTCCCAGGCAATTTTGTGGCTTTCCGTGGATTCGTGGGCTGCTTCCAGGATGATTTGCTGGTCCTCCGGGCTGATGGTTTTCCATACCTTGGCGCTCATGACCATTACATCCGGAATCATGGCATGCTGGTCCGTGGAGTATACCTTGCAGATTTCACCGTGCTTGCCCGTGGTGAGGGCTGTCTCGTTGTTCTCAGTGCCGTCGATGATGCCGGTCTGGAGGGAGGTGTATACATCGCCGTAGGACATGGCCACCGGAATGCCGCCCAGAGCCTTCATCATATCGGTCTGGGATTTCATGTCCTGCACGCGGATTTTTAATCCCTTTAAGTCGGCAGGAGTGCGGATGGCCTTGTTCTTGGTGTAAAATGAACGGGCGCCGGATGTATAGTAGGTCAGGGTCACGAATCCGTCATCCGAGGAGGAAAGAAAGAAATCCTGCATCTGGCTGGAATCCATTACATGGTAAAAGTCTTCCGTGTCATCGAAGATATAGGGAAGGCCAAAGGCGTGATAGGATTCATTGTAGGTGGCAAGGCCGGGTGCGGACACCTTGGTCATGGAAATAACACCGGCCATCAGCTGCTCCATGTTCTCATTTTCAGAACCCAGCTGTCCGTTTGGAAGGATGCGGACCTGGATTCTTCCGTTTGTCCGTTCCTCCACCTTGTCTGCAAATTCTGTCATTGCAATGTGTACGGTATGGGTCTCGCTGAGGCCGTGGGCCAGAGTAAGCACCATTGGGTTTTCTGCGGTAGCTTCTGCGCTGGTCTTGGCGCCGCCCTGGGCGCATCCGGTGAGCCCCAGCACAGCCAGACTCATAGCCACTGCCATTGCTGCTGCAAATTTTTTCATTTTCAATATCCCCTTTCTATGGTAGCAGCTTCCCCTCTGTAAGCGGGAGGGGAAGCATATGCTCGCTTTTTACATACCAATCAGGTCGAATTGCTCAAAGGATACAATCACCTGATAATCCTTCTTAGGATTAGGGTACTTAATCTGAACGGATTTAAGCCTCTGGCTATAATACCATCCGCAGTCCGCCTCCTCGAATTTTCTCCGGTGGAGGAAATGAGGAATGGTTTCTCCGTCCGCCTTGACCCAGTAGGGAGCCTTTTCACGGTGAATCATGTCCAGATACAGTGTCTTTACAGCTGTCTCATAATGGCCTTCCTGGTGGAAATCCAGGGTAGTGCGTTCCCCGGCTGTCATGGTTATGTCTGTCTTCAGATAACTTCCATTCTCATAGTCCATGGAAATGCCGTCATCCTCATAGAGGGCAAACCGGCCGTCCCGGTCAGCTGCACACAGAATCCTGAGGTGCTCTGTCTGCTGCGTTTTCAGGTTATCAAGCTTGTCTTCCGCCATGGGAATGATGGCGCCGCTTCTCACCAGCAGGGGGATAGACCCCAGGTCCACGGGAAGCTCGATGACGGCGCCGCCCTCATAGGCAGTCCTTGTGTAGAAATCATAGAAGGTTTCGCCTTCAGGCAGGTATACCTTCCTGGCGGAGGCGCCTTTTTCCACCACATTGGCTACCAGCAGGGAATCGCCGAACATGAAGTCCACGCCCTCCTCGTAGCACCTAACATCATTCTGGAATGCGCTGCACATGGGTTCCATGATGGGAAGTCCTGTCTCATGGGCCCGTTCCATCAGTGAGTAGAGGTAAGGACTTAACTGGTAGCGGAGGCCGATGGCTTCCCGGATATAGCCCGTGCAGTCACCGTACATCCAGGGCTCAGTCACTGTGTTGTCGGTGTTGGTGGAGTGGATGGAGAAACGGGGCTGGAATATGCCGTTCTGAATCCAGCGGACCATAAGCTCTGCTTCCGGTGAGGGGCCGTAAAATCCGCCGATGTCGCAGCCCTGGTTGGCCACGCCGGAGAGGCTCATGCCCAGGATGGTTGCAATGTTATATTTTAAGGAGTCCCAGCAGGTCAGGTTATCCCCTGCCCAGGTCTGGGCATAGCGCTGTATGCCGCAGTGGCCGGAGCGGCACACAATGTAGGGACGGGTATTGGGAAAGGTTTCATGGATGGCTTCATCCGTAATATGGCACATGATATTGGACATAACGGATTTCAGCTGTCCGATGGTGCCGCCCTTGCCCTCAAAATCACAGCGGCAGTCCTTATCCACCAGGCTGTCATATTCGCAGTTGTCGTTCCACACAGAACTGGTGCCGTATTCCAGGACATTTTCCCTGAGCATTTCCTTCCAGTAGGTCCGGGTGGAAGGTTTGGTAAAGTCTGCAAACACGCCTTTTCCGCCCCACCAGGTTCCGATGCCCGGCTCGTCGCTGTCACTGGCCTTCACGAACATGCCCCTGGCCTTCATTTCGTCCAGTTTGGGATGGATGAGAAGGATGCCCGGTTTTACGTTGGGGGATACGGACACGCCTCTTTTATCCATCTGGGCAAAGAATTCCCTGGGGTCCTTGAACCGCTTTTTGTTCCAGGTAAAGACACAGCGCTTGATACCCTTATCTGTCTCCACGGTGCAGTAGCCGGAGGAAAGCTGGAAACCGTCCACCGGTATCTTCTCCTCCTTTGTGGTGTCGATGAAATCCAGGATGGCATCATCGCAGTCCTCATCCAGCTCCGGGTAGTACATGGAAGAACCCAGATAGCCCAGGGCATACCGGGGAAGCATGGCTGATTTGCCGGTGAGGTCCGTATAGCGCTCCACGACCTGCCGCACAGAGGGGCCTGCAATAAGGAACAGGTCAATGTCGCCGCCGTCTGTACGGTAACGGCTGTGGGGTTTCCAGTAATTGCTTTTCTCACGGCCCATGTCAAAGTCGCACTCGTAGGTATTGTGGTAAAAATATCCCACTGCTTTCCTGGTGCTGCGGCTTAATTTTATGTAAAAGGGGATGTGCTTGTAAAGAGAGTCTGTTTCCTTAGGGTTGTATCCCATGGCGTCCTTGGGGCTCATGCCCATAAATTTCTGGGCTTTGTTGAAATCACCGCTCTTCTCTCCAAAACCATAAAAGCAATCTTCCGGTGAAATCTCGCTGGTGTGAATCCGGCGGTGGTTGCTGTCCTCCATATAGGCCAGGTCTGGGATGTCCGCGTGAAGCAGGGTGCCTTCTTTGTCGTATACACAGATGCGCAGCGGGTCCTTCTCCACCACTACCTTTAAGAGGCTTCCCTCAATCACTGCCTCCCTGTCCCCGTCCGACAGGACTGCATCCGCTGCAGCCACCCGTATTCTGCGGCCTTTCAGGAAATCGTCCATCCGGTCCTCCCATGCTGTCATCACAAGGCTGTAGGATTCCTCTGCGAAATCGCCGTCAAACCCGGCCCTGATGCGCAGGATGGAATCAGTCAGAAAAAGAATGCGGATTTCCACACTGTTTGTCGTCACTGAAAAGTAATTATCCTTTTTAATGACTGTGTAAGCATTCGTACAAACCTTCATAAATTGTTGCCTCCTTGTTTTATTTCAACCGGTTTTATGTTATTATCATATAGAATTAAGGCCGCCTAAACTAGACAATATTTGCAGTTTTATGGTTGAAATTAAACATATCTTGCTGTATTAATTTGGAAGCGCTATGATGTTTCCGTGTATTTTACGGTTATAAAAACATGGGAATTGGATATATGTACCAAAGAAAGGGGGAAACAGATTGATTGACCAGGCTGGAATCATGATGGCCCAGGGAAGGAGCATTGCCGGCGAACGCATACAGGGGGTCAATGACAATATGTCAAAGTCCCACTATCACGATTATTTTGAACTGTACTATCTGGAGGAGGGTGAACGGTTCCATATCATCCAGGACCAGCTCTACTGCATTCATCCGGGGGAATTTCTTATATTTTCCCCTTATGTGATGCACCACTCCTACGGCCAGGAAAATGTGCCTTTTAAGCGGCTCCTGGTGTATTTTGCCAGGGAGGAAGTGGATTCCCGTCCGCTGTTAAAGGTGCTGGAGCAGGGAACCGGGGTATATAAGCCGGACCAGCGGGAAAAGCAGGTTGTGCACCGCATGCTGGACGACCTGCTTAAGGAACAGGATGAACCTCAGGCTTACCATGAGGATTATATCCATACCCTGTTAAACATGGCGTTATTGACCATTGCCAGGAAAATACAGACACCGGTTAAGCCGGAAAAGCGCAACCGGATTACAGATGTAATCAGCTATATCCATAAAAATTACCAGGAGGATATATCCATTGACCAGCTGGCCCAGATGTCCTATGTAAGTCCCTACTACCTGTGCAGGGAGTTCAAGCGGTATACCAACAGCACCATCATCCAGTATGTGAACGTCACACGGGTGATGAATGCCCAGAGGATGTTCATGGAAACAGATAAGAATATAACGGAAATCAGCCGTGATACCGGATTCTCCAACATCACTCACTTTAACAGGGTGTTTAAGTCGGTCATGGGCATGACCCCGTCTAATTTCAGAAAAATATATAAAACGGAGGCCGGACATGGCAGAAGGACGATTTGACGGAAAAGGGACAGGCGGGGCGGAGAAACGGTGCAACGCAGGCCAGGCGCGCCCCGGGGTACAGTCCCATGACGGCCTCAATATGCAGTTCTGCATTCTGTCGGCCCTGGGCATGGTTTTTGTGGTGGACGGCCATCTCAATAACAGTTACCTGGATATAGGGGGACTGGTGCCCTACTACTCCTTTCACATGCCCTTGTTCGCCTTTATCTCCGGGTATTTTTATAAAAAGGGAAGCGAAAACCGGCTGGGGGCATACACCAGGAAAAAGATAGTCCGGCTGCTGGGACCGTATATGGTATACAATCTGATTTACGGCATGATTGCACAGGTACTTCATCTGGCTGGTTTTGCCTTTGGGGGGGATTTGAACCTGTGGAATCTGTTGGCGGAGCCATTTATTACAGGACACCAGTTTGAATATAACCTGGCTGCCTGGTTTGTGCCTGCCCTGTTTCTGGTGGAGATGGCCAATGTGCTCCTGCGCCGCCTTTTAAAGGGAATGGATTCTGAATATGCAGTCTTTCTTCTGTATCTGTCCATAGGGGCCGGAGGCATCCTTCTGGCGCGCTCCGGACGGTACCAGGACGGATGGCTTACACTGGTGCGCATGATGTTCCTGCTGCCCTGCTACGGTGCAGGCACCCTGTACAGGGAGAAGCTGGAGCAAAGGGACAGGGCGGACCATTGCCTGTACTTTGGCATCATCCTGGCAGTCCAGCTGGTTCTGGCCATGTCCGGCCGCCCTCTCATCTACTCCGTGGCCTTCTGCAACGGTTTTACGGGAATCCTGCTGCCCTACATCACGGCCGGGCTGGGCATCGCATTCTGGCTCAGGGTATGCCGTATCCTGGCCCGGGCCTTTGAGGACAGCCGGTATCTCCGGTATTTCGGCAGCCATACATATGCAGTGATGATG
The DNA here is from genome assembly GCF_015556325.1 of Clostridium sp. 1001283B150225_161107_B6. Taxonomy (NCBI): domain Bacteria; kingdom Bacillati; phylum Bacillota; class Clostridia; order Eubacteriales; family Clostridiaceae; genus Clostridium; species Clostridium sp. 1001283B150225_161107_B6. The sequence continues at coordinate 169,343 of NZ_JADNMD010000009.1, forward strand.
CACCATATTATGGCCCTTATGGTACTGAAAACCCTGTTTGCGGCCATGGCAAAGTACACGCCTCTCTTTGTGGGATTCAGTTTTGAACAGTACAAGGCAGATCTCTGGTACTGCTATTTCCCCAAAAATCTGCCTCAGTTCCGTGTGGTGTATCTTATATGGGCCATCGCGCTGCCGCTGTTGTTCCAGTGCGCAATTGACAGGATAAAGTCCTGCCGGGGCCGTCAGGTCCTGGGACGTCTGCGGGCGGGCTTTAAGGGATAGCTGCGGTGCAGAACCAGGTTGTCTGCCGTTTCCTGGTGTACCCGGTAGTAGGAGCTGCATATGCGCTCTGCAATGACATCCACATTTTCCAAGGACACATCCAGCACCATGACCAGGTACTGGCAGCTGCTGTACCTAGTGAACACATCTCCCATGCGCAGGCTCTGTTTGATTTCCTCCCCCAGCATATCCATCTCAGCATCTCTTTTATCCAGGGGGAGGAAACCGTTATTCCGGTCTGTCAGGGTAAACAGGATGATGAAGGCCCTTTTTTTATCCCTTCTGAGGCGCCTTTCCTCCAGCCGGTAGATTTGTTTAAAGGTTTCGTAATCCTGGCAGTAGGCCCCTGGCGGGATTTCCTTCTCTTCCATCTCCCTGGCTATCAGGCTCATGTCAGGCTGTATGCCTGCCGGCTCCCTGGCAGGGGATGCATAGCCGGTCCCGTTCTTTAAGTTGCGAAGACGTTTTTTCGCCATGATTTTCTGGTCCGCACAGTCAAACATATCCCGGTATTTACTGCAGGTCAGGCTGTCTGCACTGTCTATGGTAATGGACAGTTTAATCAGGATGGAATCGCCCAGCCGCACTTCGCGGAACCGTTCCTGAATCCGCAGGCATTCACCGGCTGTCCTGGCGTCCTCCAGAATAGAGGGTATAAAAATAACGAATTCATCCCCACCCACGCGCCCCACCAGATTTTGCCCGTTAAACATCTTTTTCAATACGCTCGCAATGGTGCACAGCAGCATATCCCCGGCAATGTGGCCGTAACGGTCATTTACCTGCTTGAAATGGTCCAGGTCCAGGACAATCATGGTTCCGGGCTGTTTGCAGCGAAGGTGGTCATCTACCCTGCGCTCCATGGTGATACGGTTATACAGTCCGGTCAGTCCGTCCAGTTCCGCCAGGGACTGGAGGGCACAATTTTCCTGCTCCAGCTGTCTGCGCGTCTTCCTGACAGTATCTGTCTGCTGTCTCTGTTTCATTTAAACATCCCTCCAGATATTACTGTGTGCTCTGTACTTCCAGGGCACATTCCAGAGCCCGCTGCATTTTCTGGCAGCTGACCGGCTTCATGAAGAAATAGCTGACACACATACGGTATGCCTGTACCCCGAAATCCAGGTCGGAAATCCAGATAAGCCGCCTGGAGAGCAGCTGTGCACTGGCTGCGGTATCCAGGCCCCGCACGCCGTCCAGGGCAACAATAACCAGGTCCCACTCCCTTCCTTCCAGGGCAGCAGCCAGTTCCGCCCAGTTTTTACAGGTTCCAATCTGCATTTCCAGGCATTTAGCCGAGGCCCATTTAAGGATGTAATCTATCATTAGGGTCCGTTCCGGCAGGTTGTCGTTACAGATAATGATGTTCATGCAGTGCTCCCCCTTTCTTAAGTGGATTCAAACATCTGATTCAAACATACCGTTTTTCAGCCGTACATTCAATAAGCTGGCCTGATTTTGCAGCTTTTGGCCTGATTTTGCATTTGCCATAAGTGTCTGTTTTATGTAAAATGAAGTCAGGAAGGTATTTCTTGCCTATCAAAGGGGGAATTTTATGCGGGTTGCCATTATCGACGATTTAGTGATGTGCAGGCAGGAGATAAAAGAATATCTGATGCGCTATATCCGTGAGAATTATGAAGGGGAAGTACCGGAACTGGATGAGTTTGAAAGCGGGACCGGGTTTGTTGGCGCTTTCCGGCCCCAGGTATATGATTTGATTTTCATTGACCAGTACATGGATGGCATGTCCGGTATGGACACTGCCAGGGAGATAAGGAAACGGGATGAGGCGGCTGCCCTGATTTTTGTTACCACCAGCCATGACCATGCAGTGGACAGCTATGGGGTCAGGGCCTGCGGTTATCTTATAAAACCCTTTACATATGAAGCATTTGAGAGGACCATGAGGCTGGCGCGGGTGGAAAAGATATTAAATGCCCGTTTCATTGCCCTGGGGGATGACAGGATACTGTTAAAGGATATTCTCTGGTGTGACCGGGACGGCCATTATGTGCAGGTACATACAGGGAGGCAGGGTATCCTGAGATACCGGGTACCCTTTGCGTCTCTGGAGACAGTATTGTCTGCTTATCCTCAGTTTTTGCCTTGTTACAGGGGGCTTATCATTAACATGGACCGTGTTGGGCGTATGGAGGAGATGGAGTTCCTCATGGATACCGGCCAACGGGTTCCGTTTCGCAAGCGGGACCATAAGGAAATCAGGAGCCGGTTTTCACAGTACATGTTCCGGCGGGCAAGGGAGGAGGATTTACTATGATGGATACAGCTATGACGCTGCTGTTTCCCTTTTTGGATTTCATGCCCTTTGGCCTTCCCAGATACTGGGTCCACAGGGACAAGCTGAAAATCCGGTACAGGTATGTGGTACTGATGATGGCGGCTGTTTCGTGTGTGAACAGCGCAGCCTTCTGCCTTATCAATCAGGGCGGCTATGAGGCTGCCGCCCGTTGGACTACCCTGATGCGGTACAGCTTCATGCTGTTTAATCTGACGTGTTCATTTTTATTAATCAGGGAACAGTTCCAGAAACTGATGTTTACCTACCTGCTCCTGATGGCCTGGTCCTTTTTTGTGTTTGGCAATGCCAATTTTATTGAGAGCCGCTTTTTTTGGGATTTTTCAGAGGTCCACCCTTATCTCATATATAATATAGCCAGGGTGGTACTGCTGCTCCTCACTTATCCTTTCATACTTCATTTCCTGGAACATACGGTAAAAGAGGCACTGAAGATGGACGACCGGAGAATGTGGCGGTATATGTGGAAAATCCCTTTGTTTTCCACCCTGTTCGGCATGCTTTACTGTACGGTGCAGGATGTATATGCATATGCTTCCTGGCAGTTTCTGATTTCCAGGTATCTGATGCTGCTTGGAACCTGCTATGTGTCTTATGTTTTTTTGAAGGTGTTGGAGATATCCCGCAGAAAGACCCAGCTGGAGGAGGAGTTAAAGTATGCGGACCGAAGCCTCCTGGCCCAGAAAAAGCAGTATGAAACCATGTCGGCCCACATGGAGGACATGAAAAAGGCGCGCCATGACCTGCGTCAGCATCTGGCTGTGGTGCAGTCCTATATAGACCGGGATGACAGGTCCGGCCTGGCTGAGTACATTGAGATTTACAAGACAGAGCTGCCGCCGGATATCCAGGAAATCTATTGCCGCAACCAGGTGGTCAATGCCCTGGTCTGCTACTATGCTTCCCTGGCCCGCAGGCATAAAATACGCTTTGAAGCCCAGGCAGACTACCCGGAACCCTGCCCTGTATCGGATACCGAGGTGACGGTTATCCTGGGCAATCTGCTGGAAAATGCAGTGGAGGCCTGCCTTCGGGAGAAGGATGCAAAATGCTCCATCCGCCTGCGCATCAGCAGGAAAAATAAAAACAGCCTTGTATTCCTCACAGACAATACCTGCACAAGGACCGTGGCCTTTGACGCTGACAGCAAAACACCCCTTTCCTCAAAACGGAAAGGGGTGGGAATCGGCGCTGCCTCGATTCGGGAAATTGCGGACCGGTATAAAGGCGAGGCCCTGTTTGAACAAAAAGACGGCATGTTTTATGCGTCTGTATGGCTGCAGCTTCCGGAGAAGGCTGATGATTAGGCCGGGGCCGGTGTTGTCCCGGCCTTAGTTGGGCTCCAGGGGAATGATGATGGCCGCCACGAAATAAGCTATGATTCCCGGGCCGGAGCAGGCAAATATGGCCCATATCAGGCGGACGATGGTAGGGTCAATGTTAAAGTACTCTCCTATGCCTCCGCATACGCCGCAGAGCATTTTGTTTATATTGGAACGGTATAATTTCTTATCCATAATGTTATCTCCTTTTCTGAAGGCAGGCCCTATAGGGTCTGGTCAAAATTTACATCAATGGTTCCCACGCCGCATTCCAGTTCCATGGTGTAGGGAGCCTTGTTGTTTATGTGTGTCTCATGGGAAAGCATGGTGTAGTGTTCCTCGCCCACGTCAATGGTTCCCACGCCGCATTCCACCTGATAATTATAGCCGGTCTGGGAGCCGGTCAGGTTCAGGGTCACATCTCCCACTCCTGTCTCAATTTCCACATCCCCATTGACAGTGCCCGAAAATGTAACGGCTCCCACGCCAGTGTCAATCTCCAGTTTGGAGAGGGTGATGCCCAGGACCCTGCATTCCGCTGCCCCCATATCCAGGGACAGTTTATCAAGTTCTTTTCCGGCCGGAATCAGAACCTCAATCCGGGGAGCATCGTTGCCGCGGCTGCGCCCGGACTCCCTCTTGATTTTTAAGGTGGATTCGTCCATGTAGCACCGTGTGCGGCCATAGATATCCTGTACATTGACCTGGATTTGGGAAATGCCCTCCTTTTCAGCAATGCGTATTACGCCCTTATCTACATCCAAATCCAGCTTCCTGGCTTGTTTAAAGGAGGGGTCGGATACCGTGGCCATCTGTGAAGGGTCATGGTCCCGGTCTGTGACATCCGTATCTTCCCGGTTATCCGCGTCACCCCAGTCATCCCGGTCATCCCAATTATCCCAGTTATACAGGTCATCCCAGTCATCCATACGGTCATTGTCCCAGCGGAGCGTCCATGGCATATGATTGTGCCAGACCCTGGAGGCCATCCGGGACGGCAGGGTGCTTGTGAATCGTCCTCCCATAGCAGCTGAGACAGCGGTGATGCCCAATCCAAGGAACAGGAGTATCAGTCCGGTGACAGCGCATATTTTTATGAATCTCTTCATTTTCATTACCTCCTTCGGTGGAGCAGGCGGCTAAGCCCATTGACGATACTTCGTATGACAAAAGGGACAAACCTTCCGTAGAACAATACGGAAAGGGCCAGGCACAGGGCCCCGGCGCCCAGAAGGATTAGTCCTGTACCGGATGTCATGAGTCCGTCCAGGGGGTGGGAAAACATGTGGAACACGCCATATGGAAGCATAACGATTCCTCCCATGAGTACCGCAAAGGTGGTGACTCCCAGCCCCACCAGTATGGCTGTCAGAATGCCCAGGACTCCCGCAGCCAGGCCCAGCAGGCCGCCGCCCACCCCCAGGAACACGGGGAATGCCACTATGATGAGGACTGCCCATAATATGAGCTTTATCACCTTGCTGGTTCTGGGCGGAGACGTCTGGGAGGCCCGTTTTCCGGCATCTGTATAACGGTCCTCCGGTCCCTGGTTAAATCCCCGGCTCTGTCTGAAGTCATCCTGGCCATCCGCCTGACCGTTTCCCTGGCTGCCGCCCTCCTGCTCCTGTGGCAGGTCCAGACGCTTTGCCATGGCATAGCCCGGGTCCCGGAACCGCTCGTCCTGATAGCCCTGTTCCGTAAATTCGCCGCCGTCCTCCAGGTGTCCTGCTATGTCGGTCCGAATGATGGCGGCAATCCGCTCAGGGCTTCCTAATTCCTGTATGACCTCTGCTTCCTTATCAGGACCGGCCTCGTCAAAATAATCGGTATAGTATTGGACCGCATCGTCCTTGTCTTCATCCTGGATGTCCTGCAGAAGATATGCAAGCTCCTTCATAAACTCATCCCTGGTCATAGCTTCGCCTCCTTAAATATCTGGGATATCTTCTGTGAATAAGTTGCCCATTCCCCCCGGTACAAATTCAGCTGTACCCTGCCTTTTTCCGTTAACCTGTAATATCTGCGGTTCCTGCCGTCAATGGCCATGTCGTACACCTCCAGACAATCCTCCTTCTGAAGGCGTCTCAGCACCGGATATAAGGTGGATTCCGAGATATCAATGGCCAGCCGGACATCCTGGGTGATTTTATATCCATAAGTCCCTTTCGCATCCTTTGAGACAACCGCCAGTACAATGGCGTCTAAAAGTGCGGAGCCAGTGTTAAATATCATAAGCACACCTCTGTTCTGAAAACAATATTATTAGTCGCGTCATATTATACAATGTATAATATAGTTATACTATACAGCATATAGTATTATATGTCAACACAAGAAAATCAAAAGATTCTGTTATATTTTCTTAAGCCTCTTTAGAAACTATTTAGCAATCGGTCAAACTTATGACACAAATAGCCGGTATACTATGAGACATAAACAAGCAGTCAGAGCTTTTCATATAGATACCATACAAAATAAGCCGGTGGGATTGGCAGAGGGCCTTTCCTGCCGGCTCAACCTAATTTATGGGGAAGACAGGGGAACAGTCATTATAAACAGCGGTTGTTTTCTGGAGTTATCATTGAAAATAGCAATGGAATCAGCTACAATGGAACAATCAAGAAAAAAGCAGGTAATAGAAATGAACGCAGGAATTATTGCCGGGCAGATGCTGGTTTTGTTTTTTATGATGTTGGCTGGTTTTATTGCCTTTAAGGCGCACATCGTCTCCCAGGAAGGCTCTAGGAGTCTGTCTTCCGTTATCATCAATATCTTTAATCCATGTCTGATTATATCCGGCGTACTGAATAAGAAAATCACATACAGTCCTCACATGGTGGCGGAGAACCTGGTTTTGGTGGCTGTGTTTTTCCTGGTTCTCATTCTCCTGAGCCGGCTGTTTACAAAGCTTATGGGACTTGAACCCGGGGAGGTAAACAGCTACCGCCTTATGATGATATTCCCCAACCTGGGATTTATGGGAATCCCGCTGGTGCGCAGTCTGTATGGGGAAGAGGCTGTGATATTCGTGGCCTTTTATATTGTTGGTTATAATCTTCTGGTTTATTCGTATGGTATTCTTCTGGCTATGGGGACAAGGGATGACAGTAAAAATACAGGAGACAGGCCGCAAGGAAAGGCTGGAAACGGACAGAAAAGAAAAGACGGGGCGCAAAACAGCAGGACGGACCGGACCGGGCTCCCCTGGAAGAAGATGCTAAATATCGGCATGGGCGCCTGTATCCTGGCAATTCTTATATTTGCATTCCATATCCGGGTGCCGGAACCCGCGGCTGTTTTTGTGGACAGCATGGGAAATGCAGCCGTGCCCCTGTCCATGATGACCGTGGGAATCATGGTGGCCCAGTCAGACTTAAAGTCCCTGGTCACCGACAGGAAGCAGCTGCTCTTTGCCTTTATCAGCCTGTTGGTCATACCTGCTGTCTGCATCCCGTTTCTGAGGATGCTGCCCATTGACAAGGTTTCCTACGGAATCTTTATCCTTTTGATTGCAATGCCGGTGGGCAGCGTGGTCATGCTGGTTGAGAAGGAATACGGGGCCACGGATGGAAGGATTTCAGCCAAAAGCATTGCGCTGACCTCCATCCTGTCTGTGCTTACCATTCCTGTGATTACATATCTGGCCTGACCGGGGATGGGGCAGAGGAGCCATTAGGGGCTGCACGGTAGATATTCATCCTGTTTCTGCGGGCAAATCCGATGACCGTCAGGTTGTAGGCAGCGGCCAGCTCCAGGGTCAGGTCTGTTGGGGCGGAGCGGGATACAATGACGGGTATGCCGGCCCATATGGCCTTCTGCGCAATGGGGAGGGGAATCCGCCCGGTGGTATACACGCTGGTGCCTGCAAAGTCCACATGGTCTTTTAAGGCCCGGCCAACTGTCTTTTCAAATGCCCGGCCGCGGTCCAGGTCCTCTGTCAGGTACAGAACCTCGGAATCACGGCACAGCATTACGCTGTGGACGTTGCCGGTTTTGCGGAACAGCTCCGAGGCGTCCAGAAGGCGCTGGGAAAGCATGAGTATGTCATTGGGACAGATGTGTGAATCCGGGAGGCGGACCATGGTACGGTCCGTTTCCCGGATTTTTATGTCTGCCCGGCAGAGAGACGGATGAATGTTTAAATCCGTTATATCCTCAGGGGAGGAGATGGCGCCTGAGGTATACAGCCTGCCTAAGAGCATCTCCTCCAGGTATTCCGGAATACAGTGAAGGACTTCCGTTAAGCGGCCGTTGATGCGCACGCTGAGGGCGCATTCCGCCAGTACTTCATCTGCGGAGGGCTCCTCCCTGCCGTCCTCATACCGTATGATTGGATACTGTTTGGTGAATTCCATTATCAGCACCTCATTACGCCTTCCTGATACGGATGGCGCATGCTTTATATTCAGGAATCCGGGCCAGGTCGTCCAGTGCGGCGTTGGTAATGCGGTTCACATTGCCGTCCGCAAAGTGGAAGGTCATGAATGCCTCCCTTGGGTGTACCTTCTGCCCCACCCTGGCGGTGCTGGAAATCTGTCCTCTTCTGGAGGATACAAGCACCTTGTCTCCGTTGCGGATGCCAAGGGAAGCCGCGTCCTCCTCATTGACCTCGATATAGGATTCGTTGCAGATTTCATTCAGTCCCTCGGTCCGCTTAGTCATGGCCCGGGTGTTGTAGTGGTAGAGCATACGTCCAGTGGTCAGGAGGATTGGATACTCCTCATCCGGAAGCTCCCTGGATTCCTTGTACACAGCGGGATAGAAATATCCAAGGCCCCTGGAGAATCTGCCTGTATGAAGAATGGGCGTGCCCGGATGGTCCTTAGAGGGGCAGGGCCACTGAAGGCTTTCGCCTGCATCCAGCCTGGCGTGGCTGATTCCGCCGTAGGACGGGGTTACGTACGCAATCTCGTCCATGACCTGGGCTGCGCCCTCATAATGGCAGGGATATCCCATCCGTCCCATGACGTCGCAGAATATCTGTATGTCATCCCTTGCCTGCCCCGCAGGTTCAACCGCTTTCCGGACCCGCTGGAGGCGGCGCTCCGTGTTGGTAAAGGTGCCTTCCTTTTCAGCATAGCTGACGCCCGGAAGAATCACGTCCGCGTAGGCAGCTGTCTCTGTCATGAAAAGCTCCTGCACCACCAGGAAATCCAGGCTCTTCAGCGCCTTTTCAATATGTCCTGTATCCGGGTCTGTTACGACCGGGTCCTCCCCGAAGATATACAGTCCCTTTACTCTTCCGTCAATGGCAGCAGGAAAGACCTCGGTGGAGGTAAGGCCGGGCCTGGGATTTAAGTCCACGCTCCAGGCCATCTGGAACTTGTGGATAACGTCCGGATTCGCCACCTTCTGGTAGCCGGGGAAGTCCGTTGGCAGACATCCCATGTCGCAGGCGCCCTGTACATTGTTCTGGCCCCGCAGGGGATTGATGCCGCATCCGGGCCTTCCCAGCTTGCCTGTCATCATAGCCAGGTTGGAAAGGCTCATGACGCCCTCCGTGCCCGTGGAGTGCTCTGTCACGCCCAGGCAGTATATAATGGGAGCCTTTCCGGCGCCCGCATACATCCGTGCAGCCTGTATCAGGTCCTCCTGACGGATGTGGCATATTTCGGCCACTCTCTCAGGGGGATAATCTTCTAAAATCTGTTCCAGGATTTCAAATCCCTCTGTGCGGGATGAAATGAAATCCATGTCAGCCAGGCCCTCTTTCAGAATAATGTGCATCATGCCGTTGGCAAAGGCCACATTGGTGCCCGGCTTAATCTGCAGGTGCAGGGCTGCGTCGTTTGTCAGGTCAATCTTCCTGGGGTCCACCACAATCAGCTTTGTCCCCCGCCTGACGGCGCGGCGTATCTGGGTGCCCACCACGGGATGGGCCTCGGTGGGGTTGGAACCCACAAGGAGAATCACATCCACATCCCCTGTAATATCTGCAATGGGATTGGTCATGGCGCCGGAGCCAAGGGTCATGGCCAGACCGGTCACAGACGCTGAGTGGCAGATACGGGCGCAGTTATCCACGTTGTTGGTTCGGAAAGCAGCGCGCATCATTTTCTGGAACACGAAATTGTCCTCATTGGGAGCCCGTGAACAGGAGAAACCGGCGATGGCGTCATTGCCGTATTTGTTCTGAATCTCCCTGAACCGTTTTGCCATGTAATCCAGGGCCTCGTCCCAGGAAGCCTGCTCCAGCTGTCCGTTCCTGCGGATGAGGGGATGGGTCAGACGGTCGCCGGAGCCAACGAACTTGTATGAGCCGAATTTGCCCTTTACGCACAGCAGATTGTGGTTGGAAGGCCCGTCGGCCGGTTCTGCTCCCACAATCCGGTTGTCCCTGACAAGCAGGTCCATCTGACATCCGGTGGCGCAGTGGGGGCAGGTGGTCCTGACCTTCCTGACCTCCCAGCTGCGGTACTTCTTATGGTCCTTGGCTGACAGGGCCCCTGTGGGACAATGGGAGACGCAGTTGCCGCAGGATTCGCAGGTGGTTTCAGACCAGGGCTTTCCGTAGGCAGTGGTGATGATGGTATCAAAGCTGCGGTCCTTCAGGCTGATTACGTTCCTGCACTGAAGCTCCTCGCATATCCGTACGCACCGGCGGCACATGATGCACAGCTGCGGATTGTATTCAAAAAAGGGACTGGATGTATCCTTTGGGGCATTTACGCGTTTTCCCCTGTCATAGCTGGTGTATTCCACGCCGTACTCCATGCAGTAGTCCTGAAGCTTGCAGGAACCGTTCTGCGGACAGGAGAAGCAGTGCTCCTTGTGGTTGCTCATAAGGAGGTCCAGGACAAAGCGCCTGGCTTCAATTACTTTATCTGAACGGGTGGAAATAACCATGCCCTCGGTGCAGTGCTCGGAGCATGCAGTGACAAGGCCCTTTTTCCGTCCTCCGTCCACTTCCACCACACACATGCGGCAGGAACCGTCAGGAGCCAGTTCCTTCATGTAGCACAGGGTGGGAATCTGGATGCCCAGTCCGGCCGCGGCTGTAAGAATGGTGGTCTCAGGCGGGACCTGGCATGGTATATGGTCGATTTCTATATGTATCCTGGTATCCGGATTTACATGGTGAGACATTTTTCATTCCTCCCGTTCTCATGACATACGCAGGCTCCCGCAGGGCAGGCGCCTCCGTTTATATGCGCTTCAAAATCGCCTCTGCGGTGGCGGAGGGCGGACATCAGGGCTACATTTACAGACTGGCCCAGACCGCAGGCCGAAAGCTGGGACACCTGATTGGCCATGTATTCCAGGCGCTCCACATCCCCTTCCCTGGCCCTTCCTTCCACGAAATCCGTAAGCAGTTCCAGTATGCGGGTGGTTCCCAGACGGCAGGGGGTACACTTTCCGCAGGATTCATGGACAAAGAATTCAAAGACCTTCTGTATATATTCCACAATACAGACACTGTCGTCCAGAACCACAATGGCGCCGGAACCGACGGCCAGCCCCTCCCGGGCCAGGTCCTCATAGGTATAGGGCGTATCCAGCTGTTCGGGGAATCCAATGGGGCCGGACTGGCCGCCCATGTGGAAGAAACCGGGCTTTCTGCCGGTTGACGTGCCGCCGCCGTATTCCTGGTCCATAATCAGGCTGCCCAGGGAAATACCAAGACCCACCTCAAACACGCCCCTGTTTTTTGCATGGCCGCTTATGGATACCAGCTTGGTTCCGCCGCTTTCAGGCGTGCCGTAGGAGAGGAACTTCTGACTGCCCTCATCAAGGATGACGGGGACGCAGCACAGAGTCTCCACGTTGTTGACCAGGGTGGGTTTGCCGTACAGACCTACTTCGGCCAGATGAGGCGGTTTGATTCTGGGCCGCCCTATTTTCCCTTCAATGGAGTTGAGCATGGCGGAATTCTCGCCGCACACATATGCGCCGCCCCCTGAGACAACGGTGATGCTGTAGTCAAAGCCCGGAACCCCCATGATGTCCTTTCCCAGATACCCGGCATCCACGGCATTCCGTATGGCTTCCTCAAAAATCTTCTGTATTCTCCGGTACTCTCCGCGTATGTAAATATAACCTTGTTTGGAGCCGAACACATATCCTGCAATGAGCATTCCCTCTATGACGCTTAGGGGCGTTTCCTCCAACAGCACCCTGTCCTTGAAGGTGCCCGGCTCTCCCTCGTCTGCATTGCATACAATGTACTTTGTATCGCCCTCAATCCTGTATAAACTTTTCCATTTCCGGCCCGCAGGATAGCCTGCGCCGCCGCGTCCCTTTAAATTGGAACGGCTGATTTCCTCCAGGATTTCTTCTTTTTCCATGGCCAGAGCCTTGCGTATGCCTGAAAATCCTCCCAGAGCTTCAAACTCAGGAACAGATACAGGGTTCATTCTGCCCACGCGCCTTAATAAAACGGATTCATTTATTTCCATGTAAGTGTTCTCCCTCAATTATTGATTGCGTTTTCCGGACCTCAGGTCATCCAGAAGCCGCCGGATTTTTTCACGGTCCAGATTTCCGTAGACCGTGTCCTTTACCTTGATAACAGGTCCTATGTCGCAGGCCCCCACACAGGGGATATAGTGGTAGGCAAAGAGTCCGTCCTCTGTGGTCTCGCCTATGCCCACCCCCAGTTCCTCCTTGAGAATCTGTGCGATTTCTTCGGAGCGGGAGAAATGGCATGGGGTGCTGTTGCATACCTTCAGCACAAACCTGGCCTTTGGTTCTGTCTTTAACATGGCGTAAAATGTTATGATGTCATATACCCGTGTGGGATTCATACCCACTTCCTCTGCCACCAGTGCGGCGGTTTCCTCATCAATGTAGTTGTAGCCTGAGGCGTTCTGCAGTTCATAGAGGATAGCCAGAAGGTGTTCTTTGTCCCCTCCGTTGTCCCGGATGATAGCCCTCTTTTCCTCGGCGGTCAGTTGGCTGGTGATTTCCATGCTTTATTCTCCTTATGTCTGATTTCTGAAATGATATGTATCCATAAAGACTAACCTAACAAATATAGGCAAAATAGTCAATAAAAGTTAAATTAATAACGCGGAATTTGTTGAAACTGCGAGGGCGGAAAGTGACCGGCCCCGGGTTGCTATCTGCCTTTGGAACGGCTATAATGGCAGCAGTTGAGGGAAAAGATATGACGCGCGGACTGTAAACTTTAACAGCAACCGTACGATAACATAGACAGGAACAAAAAATCCCAGCGGGAGGAAAGACTATGAGAATTAATTTTAATTCAGTTCAGCCTAAAAACACCATCATCAATGCGGCAAGGGTAAACGCCTCCTTTGCAAAAAATAAGGCCGGAACCAGAAAAGCAGCCGGAACAGGGCGCAGTGACAGGGCCACGTTCTCGCCTCAGGGAAAGTTTATGAGTATGATAGAGAATCTGACAAAGCAGAAGCAGGCCATTATTGACAGAAAGAATGACCTGGTAGAAAGTACCTTGAAAAACGGCGGCAAGGTGGATGATATCAAGGACCAGCTGAAAAATTACGGGAAGCAGCTGGCGGACCTGGACAAACAGATAGCCGGACTGTATGCCCAGCAGGCCAAGGCGTGTGTGGAACAGGATGACAAAAAAAAGTCCGGAAAGCCTGACCCCAATAAGACGGAGGACCAGCGGGAAGCAGAGCGTTTAAGCAGCCTTGCCAATGTATCGGACGGCATCAGAAATGCTGAGAGGATAGCATCCGTAAAGGACCGGATTGAAGGTGAGATGCATGTGAAGGAAGCGGAAGCCAGCCAGAGCGGCGTCCATGTGGATGCCCTGGTCAGTAAGGGCATGGGGGGCGCCAATGTGGCGGATATGATTGACAATGAGACCAGCGCCATAAAGAGAAAGGAAATGGAGATTGCGTCTCTGCGGGACCAGGCTGCGGAGCTTGGAGACAGCCAGGGAAAGAGTCTTAAGGAGAGCATGGATGCGCTGGAAGAAAACCGGGAGGCGGATAATCTGCAGGCCGGGACAGACCGTGCTGACGAAGACCGGGAAGAAAAAAATACAGGTTCCGGAAAAACAGATGCCGGAACCATTGATTCATGATATGCGGGGCCGGTCCTTTAGGACAGGCCCTGCCCGCGTCCAACCGTAAAATATAAGATGACCACAATAACCGCCGGAGCCAGGAATTTCACCAGAAAGGCCCACAGCCGTTTCCAGGCCAGGCTGTGGCCCGAGGCTTCAATTTCCCCAGAGGCATTGTCCGTTCCCCATACCCATCCCACAAACAGGCAGAAGCACAGGGCTCCCAGGGGAATCATCAGATTGTCAGTGAATTTTTCCATGACAGCATTCATGGGAAGATACTGTACGCCGTTGGTGAAATCAAACCAGGGCAGGTTTATGTCCATGGCCCCCTGCGACAGTGAATAGCCTGCGCTTAAAAATGACATGGGAATCACAAGAAGCAGGGTGGCTTTCAGCCTGGACAGTCCAAATTCCTCCGTAAGCCATGCGATGCAGCTCTCAAGGATGCTGATGGCGCTGGTCAGGGCAGCCACAAACAGCAGCAGGAAGAAGGCAAAGCCAAAGAACACGCCGCCGGGCAGCCGGCTGAATACCTCCGGAAGAGCCATGAAGGCAAAGCCGCCTCCCATTCCCATGGCTTCGGGTCCGGCCGTGATATAGACCACCGGTACGATGGCTAATCCGGACAGCAGTGCCACAAGGCTGTCCAGAATGCAGATGCAGCCCGCGCTTTTGGACAGGTTTTCTGTCCTGGGCACATAGGAGCCGTAAGTCACCATAATGCCCATTCCCACGCTGAGGGAAAAGAATGCCTGGCCCAGGGCAGCCACAACGGTTCCGCCGTTGAATTTTGCCGGGTCCACGGCCAGCATATACTTAAGACCTTCAGCAGCCCCGTCCAGGGTCATTGCATAGATGACGATGCCGGTCAGCAGTACGAACAGGCCGGGCATTAAAAATTTGCTGACCCGTTCAATTCCTTCTGACACGCCCCGCACAACCACGTAGATGCACAGAAGCAGGAAGGCAGCGCCCCATATGAGGGGCTCTCCCGGCCGGGATATGAAATCCGCAAAGTAGGCGGAAAATCTGCTGCTGTCATTTCCAAAGGCGCTGAAATCAGCTCCGGTCAGATACACTGCAATGTATTTCATCACCCATCCTCCCACCACACTGTAGTAGGACATAATTACAAACAGGGTCAGGACGCCGATGCCCCCGGCAAAGCTCCAGCGCGGGTTCAGCCGGCGGAACGCGCCCACTACGTTTTTCTGGGTGCTGCGTCCGATGGAGAGCTCTGCCAGCATGACCGGAAATCCTACCAGCAGAACAATCAGGGCATAGCAGATTAAAAACGCCCCGCCTCCTCCTGCGGCCACCTTTCCCGGGAATTTCCATATATTCCCCAGTCCCACAGCGCTTCCCGCGGCAGCCAGTATAAATCCTATGTTGCTGGCCCATTGACTCCTTTTATGTTCCATTCTCAAAATCCCTCCGTTATATCCATTAAAAATCCCGGCCATATGCCGGGAAAATAACCTCGTTTATTCTATCACAATGCCCTGGCACCGTCCATTCCTTTTTGTAAAATGATGCCGGGAATGATTTGGGCGGAGACTGGCAGCCGGAACCCTTGAATAGATTTTTTCTATCTGATTTCTCATCTGTTCGTTTTTTTCTATGCAAACAGTATTCATATTGACTTAGAGACAGCTGCTTATTATAATTCAACAATGGTAATTACTGTCCTTAAGAGGAGGATAAAGGACTGTGATGCAAAATACGGTTATGAGAGAAAGGATACGAACACAGATGAGAAAGAAAATGATTGCCCTGCTAACGGCATTGTCCATGGTACCGGCCCTGGCAGCCTGCGGCAGCAATAATACCAGCAATAATACCAGCAATAATACCAGCGCAGCAGCTTCTGCCGAGGCCCAGACTGAGGAAACAGCCACAGAGACAGAGACTGAAAGCCAGGAGGAGACAAAGGCAGAGGCTCCGGCTCTTACCGGTACCATGAAGGTGGTTGCCACCAGTGAGAATTACGTAACCCTGTTTGACAAGTTCACGGAGGATACAGGTGTTAAGGTAGAACTGCTGTCCATGTCTTCCGGCGAGGTGCTTTCCAAGCTCCGCGCAGAGGGCGGAACACCATCCGCCGATTTATGGTTTGGAGGCGGTATTGACGCGTTCATGAGCGCAAAGGATGACGGGCTGTTAGAGCAGGTTACCTTTGACGCATCAGCCGGCCTGGCGGATGAGTTCAAGGATTCAGAAGGCTATTGGTATTCCAAGGGAATTACCATTGTAGGTTTTCTGCTCAATGACGGCCTCATGGAGGAGCTGAATCTGGAGGCTCCTGCCAGCTGGGATGATTTATTGAAGGAAGAATATGCAGGCGAAATCATCATGTCCAACCCGGCTGTATCAGGTACCAACTATGCAGTGGTCAACGCCCTGCTGCAGGCTAAGGGAGAAGAAGGCGGCTGGTCTTATTTGGAAGGACTGAATAAGAACATTGCATATTATGCAAAACGCGGTTCCGACCCCAAGAATAAGGTGACCACAGATGAATATGCCATTGGCATCACATATATTGACGGCACCATTGAGTCCCTGTTAGATGAGTATGATGTGTCCATCGTTTACCCGGCAGATGGCATTCCGTGGGTTCCCGAGGGAGTGGCTGCATTTAAGAATGCCGAGAATGCAGACGCAGCCAGGTATTTTATAGAGTGGCTGTTCAGCAGCGATGAGAATCTTCAGATGCTGGCGGAGATTGACCAGAAGAACAGCGTGAAGACCATTAAGCCATCCCTGGAAGGACTGGACCTGGGATATGACACAGGTATGCTGATGAAGGAGGACCTGTCCCTGTTCGGTGAAAAGCGTACGGAAATCCTGGAGCACTTTGAGGCGCTGATGGGAGATAAGGCAGCAGATGAATAAGTTTGGAAACACTCATGAAAGCATGAATGGAAATACAAACAGGAATATACATGGAGACATGTATGGCAAAAGGGCATCGAAAGATGTCCTTTTTGGCATTGCAGGATACGGGGCGGACAAGCTGCTGCTGGCTTTCCTGCTGTCCGGTGTATTCCTGTTCGTATTCTGGCCCATGCTCTGTATTCTGATTAGAAGTCTGTG
Source organism: Clostridium sp. 1001283B150225_161107_B6 (assembly GCF_015556325.1). Classification (NCBI taxonomy): domain Bacteria; kingdom Bacillati; phylum Bacillota; class Clostridia; order Eubacteriales; family Clostridiaceae; genus Clostridium; species Clostridium sp. 1001283B150225_161107_B6. The sequence continues at coordinate 186,342 of NZ_JADNMD010000009.1, forward strand.
GGACGGGAAATCCTTAAGCTATGATGCATATGCCGCTGTCTGGAACCAATACAGGGGAAACCTTTGGAACAGCGTGTTCGTGGGCGTATGCGCATCCCTTCTCTGTACTGCTTTTTCCACGGCGGCAGCCCTGTTTTTAGCTACCAGAAGGGGAGCTGTCAGGCTGTTCTGTATGGCGCTTCTGCTGATTACCATGGTTTCCCCGCCCTTTGTATCCTCCCTGGCCTATATCCAGCTCTATGGACGCCGTGGGTGGATTACGTACCGGCTGCTGGGGCTGGGCTGGGACCCCTATAACTGCTGGGGCGTCATCCTGATGCAGAGCCTTTCCTTTGTACCGTTAAACGCCCTGTTCCTGGGGGGAATTCTGACCAAGCTGGACGGGGACAGCATCCGGGCCGCCAGGGACCTGGGGGCCAGCCCTAAAGCCATTTTGGGAGACATTGTGCTGCCGCTTATACGGCCGGGTATATGGGTGGCCCTGCTTCTCTCCTTTGTCCGCTCCCTGGCGGATTTTGGGACTCCGGTCATTATCGGCGGGCGGTTCAGCACCATTGCTTCGGAGATATATCTTCAGCTGGTGGGATACTCCAACCTGGAGAAGGCGTCTGCCATGAACATGGTCCTGATGCTTCCGTCTATCGCTGCATTTTTTATTTACCGTAAGCTGATGAAGCGTTCGGATATGCTGACAGAGGGCAGCAGGGGGAGGCAGGAACCCCTGGCCCTTTCACTGGGAAAATGCGGATTGGCAGGAAATCTGGCCAACCTGGGAAGCCTGGTCTTTTTTCTGATGATGGCGCTGCAGTACGGATGCATATTTATATCAGGCTTCCTGAAAAGCACCAGGGGGGTGTACTCCTTTACCGCCCGGTATCTGGAACAGCTGGTCCGTTTTGACCTGGGGACCATGGGGCGGAGCGTGACATATGCTTTGATTGTATCCCTGGCAGGGACCCTTTTCGCCATGCTGTTCGCCTATTACATGGAACGCAGGCGGATTCCGGGCAGGAATTTTTTTGATTGTCTGGTCACCCTGCCCTATATGCTGCCGGGAACCTGCTTTGGAATCGGTTATATCCTGGCATTTCATTCACCGCCCTTAAAGCTGACCGGTACAGCCCTGATTGTTATTTCCAATATGCTGTTCAAACAGCTTCCCACAGCCACAAAGATTTGCGCGGCTACCCTGACCCAGGTGCCAAGGGCTCAGGAAAAAGCAGTGCGGGACCTGGGGGGAGGACAGTTCTCAGTGCTGAAAACCGTAATACTTCCCGGACTGAGACCAGCCTTTCTCAGCTGTTTTGTCTATAACTTTTCCAGCAGCATGACCACGGCCGGAGCAATCCTGTTCCTCATTGACCCTGGACGGAAGCTGGCAGTGTTCAAACTCTTTGATGCGGTATACACAGGGGATTACGCCCTGGCCTCCCTGATTGCCACCAGCATCATACTGGTAGTGCTGGCAGTGGAAGGGCTGGCTTATTTTATAACATGGAAGGCAGGTAAGCGACGTGTATCTTGAACTGGACCATTTGAAAAAACACTTTGACGGCAGGGAAGTGGTGCGGGACCTGTCCCTTACCCTGGAACAGGGCCAGCTGCTCTGCATCCTTGGTGCCTCCGGATGCGGGAAGACCACGACCCTTAACATGATAGGCGGTTTCCTGACGCCGGACAGCGGAGCCGTGCGGCTGGATGGCGAGGATATCACCCATATCCCTCCGGAACAGCGGCCGGTTACAACCGTATTCCAGTCCTACGGCCTGTTTCCCCACATGACAGTGCTCCAGAATGTGGTTTACGGCCTGAAATTCCGGGGAGTAAAGCGGGAACAGGCCCGGCAGAAGGGAATGCATTATCTTGAAATGGTAGGTCTTTCAGATTATGCCTCAGCCTATATACAGGAAATCAGCGGAGGACAGCAGCAGAGGGTGGCGCTTGCCAGGGCGCTGATTGTGGAGCCGAAGCTGTGCCTTTTGGACGAACCCTTCTGCAACCTGGATGCGGCCCTGCGCACCAAAATGCGCCATGAACTTAAACGGCTTCAGAAGGACCTGGGACTGACCATGGTGTTTGTTACCCACGACCAGGAGGAGGCCATTATCCTGGCGGACCGCATTGCAATCATGGACCAGGGACAGCTGGTCCAGAATGATGCGCCCCTGGACCTTTGCCGCCGTCCAGCCAGCGCCTTTGTAGCTGAATTCATGGACCTGGAAAGCCTGGTATGGACAGAGGACGGCAGGCTGCTTAAAATCATCAAGAGATAGGAGAAATCAAAATGCTGGTTGACATGCATCTTCATGAGTGTACTTATTCATCGGACAGCCGAATCAGTCTGGAGGAAATCGTGACCATAGCCCGGGGCAGGGGACTGGACGCTGTCTGCATCACGGACCATGACAGCATGGGGCTCAGGGAATATGCCGCAGAATATTCGGACAGAACCGGTTTTCCCATTTTCGTGGGTATAGAATTCTTTTCCCTCCAGGGCGATATCACGGCATGGGGAATTGAACAGTATCCGGACCGCCGGGTGGATGCCCAGGATTTCATTGACCATGTCAATAAATCCGGCGGTTTCTGTGTCTCCTGCCATCCCTTCAGGAACAATAACCGGGGGCTGGAGGAGAATCTCCGCGCGGTCACAGGGCTTCACGGGGTGGAGGTGCTCAACGGCAGCACGACCCTGGAAGCCAACCGAACAGCTCTTTCATACTGCCGGGAGTTAGGGCTTAAGGCTATCGGAGCCAGCGATGCCCACACCACGGGCCAGATTGGAAAGTATGTTACCTGGCTGCCGGAGAAGGTGGACCGGCTGAACGATTTTGTGGAGCAGCTTAAAACCAGGCAGGTGCGGCCGGCTTTGTGGAACGGAAGCAGTTATGATGTGGTTGATGGGTTTTAACAATTGTCACTTTTTTGCTTTAAAGCTTTGACTAAATGGTGTTATTGGGGTAGTATAGTAAAGATGGCTTTTGGACTGTCCTGTTTTCCTTCCTCACAGGACGTGCAGGCCGTTGAAACATACACCATAAAGGAGAAGTTATGAGCAAGCAGAAAAAAACGGATTCCTCACCGGCAGCCGTGCACCAGAACGGCGGCTTTGGAAGCAGCCTGGGATTTGTGCTGGCCTGTGTGGGTTCCGCAGTGGGAATGGGCAATATCTGGATGTTCCCGTACCGTGTGGGACAATACGGCGGCGGCGCGTTTCTGGTGCCCTATATTTTATTCATTGTATTATTCGGCCTGGTAGGGCTTTCGGCAGAGTTTGCCATAGGGCGCCGGGCCAGGACCGGCACCCTGGGAGCTTATGAATACTGCTGGGAAAAGATAGGCAGAGGTAAGCTGGGATATTTCCTGGCATGGATTCCTCTGCTGGGTTCCCTGGGTATTGCCATCGGATATGCCATCATCGTAGGATGGGTGGTAAGAGCATTGGCCGGTTCCGTCACAGGGGCTATCCTCACAACAGATGCAGCGGTCTATTTCAGCCAGGCCACAGGCGAGTTCGGCAGTCTTCCCTGGCATGTGCTGGTGGTTGTGACAGCTGCCGGCATCCTTATGTTTGGGGCTACCAAGGGAATCGAGAAAATCAATAAGGTCCTGATGCCCTCCTTCTTTGTATTGTTCGCCATACTGGCTGTGCGGGTAGCTTTTCTGCCGGGGGCGGCAGAAGGATATAAATTCCTCTTTGCTCCGGACTGGAGCGATTTGTTAAAGGTGGATACCTGGGTTATGGCCATGGGACAGGCATTTTTTTCACTGTCCATCACAGGTTCAGGAATGATTGTTTACGGAACCTATCTGGCCAAGTCGGAGGATATACCAAAGGCATCCATCCGGACCGCGTTTTTTGATACGGTGGCTGCCATGATGGCTGCTCTGGCCATTATGCCGGCTGTGTTTGCATTCGGCATTGAGCCCAACGCTGGTCCGCCTCTTATGTTCATTACCCTGCCGGGCATATTCCGGCAGATGCCCATGGGAAGGCTCTTTGCAGTTATATTTTTTCTGTCCGTGGCCTTTGCAGGCATTACCAGCCTGATTAATATGTTTGAGGCGGTCAGCGAGTCATGGCAGACCCGGTTTAAGCTTTCCAGAAAAGCAGCCGTGGCCCTGTGCAGCGGCATAGCCCTGCTGGTGGGCATTTTCCTGGAGTCAGAGCCCAAGGTAGGGTCATGGATGGACTTTATCACCATCATTGTGGTTCCCTTCGGCGCTGTGCTGGGAGCTGTGTCCATCTATTATATTCTGGGCTATAAGGAAATCAGGAAGGAACTGGAGGAAGGGCGGAAAAAGCCTTTAAGCGGATTCTTCGGACCTCTGGCCAGGTATGTCTATGTGCCCCTGGCCGTGGTGGTGTTTATACTGGGAATTGTGTATGGCGGGATTGGATGAAGATGGAATCCATGATATAAAAGGAAAGCCCCGGAGGCGGAAAAACTCCGGGGCTTTCTTTCTGTCCGCACGGCCGGTTTATCCCGGTCAGTCCATTTAAACCTCATCCGTATGATAAACCAGAACCTGGTCAAACACATCCTTATCCCTCATGATACATTTTCCATTCCCCACGGTGACAATGGCCCCGCGCCGCAATATTCCGTCAATGACCCGGGCAGCCTCCTGCTGGTGGCTGAGGGCAGCGTTCCTGATGTCTGAAATCATCTCATTTATTTTGCGGGAATCTATGTTCACCATGTCCCTTCGCATGTGCCGCATACGGGTGCTCAAGGTTCCTGAGGGCGGAAGCGCCTGGGCATAGGTGTTCAGGATATAGCCGTCCAGTTCTTCATCCGTCAGCGGCAGTTCCATGAGCCGGGCGCCGGTTGCCAGGAAGAGCTCCAGCGTGCTTCTGACCTCAGGGTCCGCGGTGCTCCACAGGGAGAAATAGCCGGTAGGGATATAGAAATCAATGCCGCTGTCATAAGCCCCGCCCTGGTACCGGACAGCAGGTTTTAAATATTTGTCCGCCGCAGCCATGAGAAAGGGGAGATAACGCCCTTTAAAGCAGGTGTTTCCATAAAAATCACCTATGAGGCGCGTCTCCTGGCAGGAGGCTTCCACGCACACGGCCAGCCTTTGTTTTTGGTCCGGGAGCCAGATGGATGGCGCAGGGGCGCTGTATCTATCCTGAAAAGCCGGAAGCCTTCCAAGTATTTCCACAGCGGCCTGCTCCACATTTCCCAATACATCCGGTGAAGCAGCTGCCAGGAATACCAGGCCGTCACGGTTCAATATGGTACGGGCAATGCTGCCAAGCCTGGCGGCTGCTGCGGTTCCAAAGTCAGGCTCTTCCTTCAGCCGTCTCAGCACATCCTTCAGAAAATAATAATTTTCCTGGCTGTTTAACATATTGCGGAATCTGCAGTCCTGCCTCATATAGCCCTCGGCCAGGCTGAAGGCCAGGGCAGAGGCATTGTCCGCCTTGGACAGGTCATAGTCAGGCAGATATTTTTCCAGTACCTGTATAATGGTGTCCGTGTCACTGTAATCTCCTCCGCCCATTACATCTAGGAGAAAATCCAGTCCCTTTTCAAAATCGCCGGTCAGTCCGTACCAGAATACGCTCATCATGGGATGGCTTAAGGGACCGGCGTTATGTTCGGGAAACAGTTCATCAAAGGTACAGTCGTGAAGATATTCCTGTTCCAGGTTTTTCTGCTGTTCCACCGTGAAGCGTTTTGTGTCCAGTTCCGTCAGAAGCATCTGATAGAGCGTAAGGTAGTTAAGGTCCTCCTTACCAATCCGGCTGATGTCAAAATAGAGCTGGTAACTGCCCACGCCCGGGGAGGGGGCGGGAGAGGTGTAGCATGTGATGGTCCCGTGCTGACGTTTGGTGAACGGGCATGGGTTTGCCGGCTCAGGAAGTTCCTTTGGCTGTATGAGAAAATCCATGTTGCTCCGTTCCATGGAGTTCCAGAGGCGGAAGGCGTCTGTCTCATTTATCAGCTGTTCCCGTTCAGCGGCAGTCATGGAATCCAGCTTTTCCCTGAGATACTGTTCCTTTTCCTCCTCCAGCTGCTCAGCCAGACCGGGTACAGGCACGGTTACCACCAGGGCGCTGGCTGCGGGATGAAGGGCAGAAGCAGCCAGCTTCTTTATGATGGTCTGGTCCGGGTCTGTTTCAAAGCGCCGGAAGGCATCCTCATAGAGCTGGAAATAATCAGTCCGGCCCGTGGTGCTCCAGAAACGTCCGATTTCTTCAGACAGATTAAAGCCCAGATGGGGGGCCTCGCGGGTAAGGGCGTCAGAGAGACGGTTTTCCTTCATGGAAGCCTGGTACAGTCTGGAGGACAGGCCGTCCCGGCTGATATCTTCAAGGGCTTTCCTTATGGAATCCAAAAACACTTCCTTCAAACAGGAATCCCCGTTGCGCAGGCGGAACTTTAAGGAGGGGTGGGGAAGCAGAATGTCCAGATAAACCTCCATTACATGGTTGAGTCCCATTTCCCTTGCATGCCTGTGCCAGGGAGAGGTGTCGTTATCCAGAATATCTGCAAAAAGGTCCCAGTATATCAGCTCTTCTCTTGTGCAGCCGGACAGGTCGATGCCATAATCCACCACAGAGGCGTGTTCCGAGGGACTGCCCTGATAAGCGGGACTCTGCGCCGTACAGGTCCGGAAACCCGGTTTCACCGGTTCCCCAAATTCCCCAAGAAGGCTGCTGCCTTTTGAGAGGACTTTAGACAGGTGTTCTCTGTCCAGAAAATGTAACACGGCCCTGTAATCCAGATTCCCATATAAGGTTATCAGGCAGTTGGCGTAGCTGTAGCATCGTCCAAAGGTTTCCCTGGCCTGTTCGTAGGACAGTTCCCTGTAATGAAGGTGTGCCCGCCCCAGCAGATTGGCAGTGCGTCCTCCCTCATACAGGGTATGGGACATGGCGCTGTCTGCATTTTCCAGGATATCGGTCAGATGGCCCCAGTCCTCGCTGAGCACCGTGCCCTGCATGGCCAGGGGACCGCCGGCAGATGAGAGCTCATACCGTATGGCCTCCCTCAGGTAAAAATTCCTGTCCTTAAGGGCATCCGGTTCCTCCATGCAGCACAGGAATACATCCATCAGTTTTAGAAGCTGTTCCTGGCTCTGGCTGCACACCGGGTAACAGGTAAAGGTATTGTCCGTAAGGCCGTTCATAAAGGTGGTATAGCTTTTGCTGTCCATATCAAAGAAAATATCCCTGCTGGGATACTTTTTGCAGGATGACAAAATAAGATGTTCCAGTATATGGGAATTGTCCAGCTCATCCATCTGCGGCGTCCGGTAAATCAGGTTAAAACCCAGTTCCCGGTCATCGTTTTGAATATATAAAAGCTGGGCGCCGCTTGTTTCGTGGTTAAACAGAACGGTCCTGGTGCCCAGCATGTGTATAGTCCCAAGTTCAGTGACAGTGAAACCGCTTATGGTTTCGCCAATCCTTGGCAGTGATGCCATGGTAGTCCTCCTTCAATCTGTAATCGTTCTGATGAAATCTTTCTATACTATAGCATCAGGCGGATGTATTTTGCAAGAAGGACCGCAAATTTATAAAAATGTGTTCCTGCTCCAGGAGTACCGGAGCCGCTTTGGCCAGGCTGTTACAGGGGATTACGGCAGGTCCTGATACCGGTCGGCAAAGCAGAGTCTGGGCAGGTCCATAAGAGGGGCTGCCCCGGCCAGGGTGGTGCCGTAGAACAGGATTTTGTCCTTATATGGAAGGAAGTTCACGATGGAACCGTTACAGACCGTACTTCCTGTGCACAGAATCAGGCCCGCTCTACGGCACAGGTCCTGGCTTACCTCTGGGATGCGTCCGTCCTCAATGAGGACTCCGAAGCGTTCCTGGCCGATATTGGCAGGGCTTAAGTCAACCGCCCTTACCTGGTATTCCTTTGCAAGCTGTTCCAGCATGGCGGGCTGGTAGCCTATCAGCGCAATGTTTGGGCGGCCGCAGCGCCCGGCAATATACCGGACCACATCCATGGCGCAGGATTCCGGTCCTTGATTGCGGCAGTGGACCGTGCAGTCCGCCCTGCCCAGGTGTTTCATGACAGCATTCAGGGCAGCTATGAATAATCCGCGGCTGTGGGGGTCCTCTGTCAGGTCCAGGGAGCATATTTCTTCCAACGTACCGCAAAAGGCAGATGGGGCGTCGGTGAATGCCTGTCCCAGGGAGCCCATGCATTCTGCCTGGACCATCACGTCCTTTCCGGTTATGATGGGAAAATCCCTTCGCCCGGTAATCCCAATGGCTTCCTCAGGCGTAAGGGATTTGGTATTGATTACCACCTGCTGGCCCAGAATCCCTTCTTTTGTCAGCAGCTCCCTGAAACGTGATTTTAATTCTCTGTAAAATGACGGCGCATCATTGATATGTGTCATTGTGATAATCCTCTTTTCTTTCTTGCGCTTGGGCGCAGAATTAATTTGTACCCATGCTCCGTACTCCCCATCCAATATCACGGATTCCTTCCCAGAAACCGTTCCACCTCATCGGTAAAATGACCGTCCATGAGACGTGAGGTGTCGGTGACTGTTTTCAGCTCCCCTTCCAAAAGGATGGCTGCACGGCCTGCAAGGGTCCGGGCTTCCAGGAAATCATGGGTCACGAAGATGATGGTGCAGCCAAAATGCCGGTGAATCCGGCGCAGTTCCTGATACAGGGAACGGCGGGTGGCCGGGTCCAGGGCTGAAAATGGCTCGTCTAATAAAAGAACCTGGGGAGCCAGTGCCAGAGCTCTCGCCAGGGCTGTCCTCTGGCTCTCGCCACCGCTCAGGGTACCGGGGTACTGGTCCTTTATATGGGAGATGGACAGCATTTCCATAAGCTCCTGTACGCGGCGCTCCTGCTCTTGTTTTGAAAATCCGTGCATCTTCAGCCCGTAGCCAATATTTTCTCTTACTTTCATATGGGGAAACAGGCCGTAGTCCTGATATACAAGGCCCAGCTTCCTCTGGCCGGGCGGTATGTCCCGTATGTTGACTCCGTCATATAGAATACTGCCGGTACTGCCGGGAAACATGCCGCTGATGGCTTCCAGCAGTACGGTCTTACCTGAACCCGTGCGGCCCAGGATGGCAAAGATTTCCCCCTTCTGGATGGTTAGGGAGATGGGGGATAGTGTAAAACTGCCTCTTTTCACGGAAAAATTGTTGATAACTATTTCATTCATCGTATGTACACCTGCCTTTTGCTCCTGTCCGCAGGACTGTTGAGCAGACGGGAGAGAAAGAGGGTCAGCCCGGAAATCATCAGCATCAGCATGGCTGTTGCCATGGCTGCCTGGTTGTCGCCGGTGGATATGCTCAGGTAAATGCTGCCGGGCAGGGTTTCCGTCTTAAACCGGGTGATTCCCACCAGCATAAGGGTGGCGCCGAATTCCCCCAGGGCCCTTGACCAGGTCAGGATGAAGGTACTGACAAGGCTTCTGCGGCAGAGGGGAAGGAGGATGGTCAGGAAGCATTTCCAGGGGGAAGCTCCCAGGGTCCGGGCAATGAATTCCATCCGCTGGTCAGACGCCTCAAAGGCAGTACGGATGAGCCGGATGGCGTAGGGAAGGTTTACCAGGATATGGGCCATGACAATGCCCGCAGGAGCAAATACCACTTTAAAACCCTGTTCCTTCAGCCATTTGCCTGCAGGCGATGAAAACATGATAAGCAGGCTGAGTCCCAGAAGCAGGTAGGGCAGGGATAAAGTCAGCTCAATGATGATGCCGGACAGCTCCTTAAAGGGCATGGAGGTCCGGGTCAGGGCATAGGCAGTGGGGAGAGCCAGAGCCATGACAATCAGGGTGGACAGACTGGCGGTAACCGCGCTGAGGCGCAGGGCGGAGAGCACTTCCTTCTGACGGATGGTTCCTGCAAAGGAGGAAATTCCGCCGGCTGCAATAGCGCAGATGGCGCTGCCGATGAAAAGAATCACCAGCAGCGCTACTGCAATGGTCACGGCCGAGAACAGGTCTGTTCCCCTGTGCCTCTTTTGTTTATTCTGCAATCTCATATCCATACTTCATCCAGATTTCCTGTGCATCCTCTGAATTTAAGTAGTCCAGAAATGCCTGTCTGGCCTCATTGTCCCCGGAACAGCTCAGGGATGCTGCGGGGATAGTTTTTATGTAATCCTCCAAACCGCTGTTGTCCACGATTTCCACGCCCGCTGCATCGCAGTTCTCCTTCCAGATAATGGCTGCGTCGGCCTCTCCCGCAGCAATGGCAGTTGCCATCTGGGGCGCCGTGGTAGTGGATGCTTCTATCTGTACCTTGTCAAAGATGCCTGCGTCGGTCAGGGCTTTTTTTGCAATCTTTCCAATGGGAGTGGAGTCCACATCGCCTATGATGAGGGCAATACCTTCCCCAGCCAGACTTGACAGGGAGGTAATGTTTTTCGGGTTGCCGCTTTGCACTGCCAGGACAGGTATGTGTTTTACCAGGGCCTTGCTCTCAGATACATAGGACTCCACTGGTTTTAACTCCTCGGCGGAGCCGGCTATGAACATGTCGCCTTCCTCAGATGTGGTAATCTGTGACTGGATTTGTCCGGCATTGGCGTAGGTTACGTTCATAACGCAGCCCGTGGCGGATTTAAAGCTGTCGGCAATTTCTTGAAAGGGCTTGGTCATGCCCGCCCCGCAGTAAATCATCAGGGTATGGCCGGTCAGGCCGGGAAGGTCCGTGGTTTTTGAAGCGGCGGCCTCTGTTTCCTTTGCCTGCCCGGAGTCCGCTGCCTGTCCGGAGTCCCCTGCCTGCCCGGAGTCAGCGGATGATTCCTGTGCCTGCTGCGTGGCAGAGGACTGTGCAGTGCCGGAAGAACCGGAACCGCAGCCTGTTATAAGGGCGGCCCCCATGGTGCCTGCCAGTAGAATCCCCAATACGTTTTTTTTCATGATACTTCTCCTCCATATGGATAATTATAGTAAACCTATCATATAATGGAAAAGCGTTATTGTCAAGAAAATATAACGGTTAGCATCTCCTGAAACATAAAAACACGCTATAAGGTTCCTTTTTGTATGGTTCCCCCTTCAAGACGCCAGACCACGTCCCCTGTATGGCTTATGAAGGTACGGTCGTGGCTGACGGCCAGCAGTGTCCCGTCATAGCTTCCCAGCAGTTTTTCCAGACCCTCCATGGTATACACGTCCATATGGTTGGTGGGTTCGTCCAGAATCATAAAATTGCAGCCGGAGACAAGTACCTTGGCCAGGGCTGTCTTGACCTTTTCGCCTCCGGATAATACGCTGACCGGTTTGAACATATCGTCCTTTGTCATATAGAGATTGGACAGCACGGCCCGGCAGATGTGCCGGGGATAAGCGGCGTCCTCAGCCACATTTTCCAGCACCGTCTTTTGGGGGTCCAGGGTGTCCAGGTCCTGAGAAAAATAGCTGACCCTTGCTTCGGAGGTAATAAAGGTTTCAGGGACCCTGTCAGTCAGGGCCTTGATTAGGGTGGACTTTCCCGCCCCGTTATTGCCGGTGATGAAGGTACGTCTGCCTGCTTCTATTTCCAGACTCACATCATTCAGTACCATGCGTTCCCCGTAGCGCACGGTAAGGTGCCGGACCGAGGCCGCATTTCTGGCCCGTATCCGCCCTGCATCCGGCAGCTTCATGGACACCTGGGGCAGCTCATCCGGCCGTTCCTTTTTATCCAGATGCTCCAGCCGGCTCAGAACAGAAGATTTATTACTCTGCACATGACCCTGCTGGACAGCGGCCACGCCCTTGTAGAGCATCCATTCGCTGCTGCTCATGCGGCGGGGCGGTTTTGCCATTTTCCGGCTCTTTCTCTGCAGGGCGTCGGCAGCCCGTTCCAGGCGCCTTTTTTCCTTCTGGTACTGCTGGTATTCAAATTCCTGAAAACCCAGTTCCCGTTCTTTCTGGGCCGCCCAATCCGAATAATTGCCGTCAAAGACCCGCAGGGCTCCTTTGTCCAGCTCCCATATCTGATTGCAGACCCGGTCTAAAAGGGTCCTGTCATGGGATATCATCAGGATGGCGCCCCGGTATCCGCCCATCATTTTTTCCAACAGCTCCACGCCTTCCATATCCAGGTTGGTGGTGGGCTCATCGGCAAAGAGCAGGGGGGCCTGGCTGGAAAATGCGGCCCCAATGGCCCGTCTGGTTTTCTCGCCTCCGCTTTTCACCGCGCTGTCCCGGAGCTTTAACCGGCTTAAAAGCCTGGCCTCAGGTTCATCCTCTGTCTCTCCGGTCTGGAGAATCTCGGCAATGGCGCAATTTCGTTTTACAATGCCCTGGTCGCAGGCAATCCTTCCGGACAGAACGCCTAACAGGGTGGATTTGCCCGCCCCGTTGCGTCCGATGAGGCCAATCCGGTCCCCGTCCCGGATTTCCAGTTTTTCTATATCCAGCACAGTCTGGATTCCATATTCTTTTTTAATATTCAGTGCATTTAATAACATAAAAAAAACCCTCCTGAACGCACTTCGTTCAGAAGGGAATAAACCTGGCCTGCAAGAGCGCAGAAGGAACGGGAATGTACAGGTCAGGGCGTTGCGTGTGCGCCTGCCGGGACATGCCTGTCCGCTGCAATGGATGTATATGGATATACAGATACATCCCGGTATGCAAAAATACGGCCGTATGGAATATGATTCCCTGAATGACTGAACGAAATGACAAAGACACACAAAATCCGCCCGGGTTTTATACAGTCCGGGAAGGGAGTGTGTAAATTATCTGCTGCTGTTCAATCATTTAATAATCATATTTCAGTTAGCCGCCTTTCTCTCTTATCATGTCTAAAACATGGAATGCGGTCCTAAGACCAATTTTGATTATAGAAGATAGGGTATATAATGTCAAGATGGCAAAATATTTTGTTGGGAGGAGGCATTCTGTCCGTATTTATAAAATAATCATTAAAACCCTGGCTGTACATTGCTTTCCCGCAAAAATTAGGTTATAGTTACTCTCGGATGAATGATTCGCGGCTGCGGCGGAGCGTCTTGGCGGCAGGCCGGATAATTGGGAAAGGATTGTTTAAAGATGAATAAATTGAGGGAAAAATTCCAGCGTTTCATGATAGGACGATATGGTATGGACCAGCTGGGCCAGTTCATTATGTATGCTGTGCTTGCGCTGATTTTTTTAAATGCTTTTGTCAGGGTAAGGATATTGTCCCCGTTCCTGGGATTTCTGGAGCTGGCGGGTATTATCTGCCTGTATGCCCGGATGTTTTCAAAGAACGTGGGAAAGCGTTACCAGGAAAACCAGGTATATCTGCGTCTTCGGTTCTATGTAACGGAGTATTTCAGGAAAATTAAATTCCGTTTTACAGAAGGCCGGAAGTACCGCGTCTTTAAGTGTCCGGGATGCGGACAAAAAGTGCGTATACCCAGGGGGCACGGGAAGGTAAGTGTGCATTGCCCGAAGTGCGGCACGGATTTTATAAGGAAGAGCTGATTAAATAGGCAGACAAAGCAACGCCCCTAAGGCTTCTCCGGCAAGGTACGGCCGGTGGCTGTTGGATTGTATTCCTGCCCGCCTTCATCCTGTATATCTTCCTGTCAGAAAAGATTCTAGCAGGCGTGACCGGAGGCAGTGTAAAGGGATAAGAATGTATTGTGTGAGGAGGAAGGACAGCATGTCTCAGAAACCAGTATTAGTAATCATGGCGGCCGGAATGGGAAGCCGTTACGGAGGATTAAAGCAGATTGACCCGGTGGACCCCTATGGGAATATCATCATTGATTTTTCCATATATGATGCCAGGGAAGCGGGATTTGAAAAGGTCATATTCATTATCAAGAAAGCCATTGAGGAAGATTTTAAGATTCACATTGGAAACCGCGTCAGCAAATATATGGATGTGGCCTATGTTTACCAGGAACTGGATAAGGTTCCGGAAGGATACGGGGTGCCTGAGGGCAGGGTGAAGCCCTGGGGTACAGGCCATGCAGTCCTTTGCTGCAGGGATTTGATTGACGGACCCTTTGCGGTAATCAATGCAGATGATTATTATGGCAAAGAAGCCTTCCGTATGATTTATGACCAGCTGGCCTCCGTGGAGGACACGGACCGGTACCAGTACACCATGGTGGGCTATAAACTGTACAATACCCTGACAGAGAATGGATATGTGGCAAGAGGGGTGTGCCGGACCGATGCAGGCAGCCGTCTGGTGGATATCCGTGAGCGGACCAGAATTGAAAAACACGGGAATCAGGCTGAATATACGGAGGACGGCGGCGCCACATGGACAGAGCTTCCGGAATCCACCATTGTTTCCATGAACATGTGGGGCTTCACAAAGAGTATCCTGGGCGAGCTGGAAAACAGATTTGGAGCCTTCCTGGATAAAAACCTGCCTGTAAATCCCATGAAGTGTGAGTATTTTCTTCCCTTTGTGGTGGATGAACTTCTCAAAGCAGGTCTGGCGGAGGTGACTGTCTTAAAAAGCGTGGACCGCTGGTACGGGGTCACCTATAAGGAGGATAAGGATACAGTGGTAAACGCCATTAAGGACCTTAAGCATAAGGGATTATATCCGGAGAAACTTTGGGAGTAATAAGGAAAATGAGCGCAGAAATTGATAAACATATACTTAGGGAGGCAGCTGCGGCCTTTGTCACAGATGGTGCGGCGGTAAGCTGCGAGCGCTATGGAAGCGGCCATATCAATGATACCTTCCGCCTCATATGTGAGAACCATCCTTATATCCTTCAGAGGATGAATACGGATATCTTCCGGGACCCGGTATCCCTTATGCACAATATTGAGGGGGTTACCACCTTCCTGAGGCAGGAGGTCATTAAAAACGGAGGGGACCCGGACCGGGAAACGCTGAACCTTATAAAGACAGGAGAGGGAGCCCCATTCTATGTGGACAGTCAGGGAAATTACTGGAGGATGTATCTCTTCATTGAGGGAGCCACCTGCTATAACCTGGTGGAAAAGCCGGATGATTTTTACCAGAGCGGAAAGGCCTTCGGACATTTCCAGAGGCTTCTGTCCCACTATCCTGCCAGGGAGCTGGCAGAGACCATTCCGGGTTTCCATGACACTCCGGGCAGGTTCAGGGCATTTACAAAGGCAGCGGAGGAGGATATCTGCCGCCGGGCGTCAGGGGTCCGGGATGAGATTCAGTTTGTCATGGACAGGGAGCAGGATATGGGGCTGGCCATGGATATGCTGGCCAGAGGGGAGCTTCCGCTGAGAGTGACCCATAATGACACCAAATTAAACAATATCATGATTGATGACAAGACCGGTCAGGCCATCTGCATCATTGACCTGGATACCGTGATGCCGGGACTTTCTATCTTTGATTTTGGAGACTCCATCCGCTTTGGCGCCAATACCGCGAAGGAGGATGAAACGGATTTAAGCAAGGTATCCCTGTCCCTTTCTCTCTTTGAGACATACACAAAGGGATTTCTGGAGGGATGTGCGGGAAGCCTTACCCAGGCCGAGGTCAGGATGCTTCCTCAGGGGGCCAGGCTTATGACCCTGGAATGCGGAATCCGGTTCCTGGCGGATTATCTGTCCGGTGACACTTATTTTAAGACAGCCAGGGAGAAGCACAACCTGGACCGCTGCCGTACCCAGTTCGGACTGGTGGCGGATATGGAGAAAAAGTGGGGAGAGATGGAACGCATTGTGGAGGATGTCTGTAAAGGCTGAGACAGGATGCGGACAGAATAAAAGCGGATAGAATGAACCTAAATGGAAAAGGCACTTGCTGTTTTTGACGCGGCAGGTGCCTTTTGGCGTTGCCGTGCCCGGGGATGCACGTTAATGATTCATGCAGGATTAGCGGACGGCTGCTGCGGCTTTACACACATTTTACAGAAACTATACCATATCATGATTTCTCCGGATGTAAATCTTATGTATACTCCAAACTGTAGAAAAGATAAGAACAAACATGACAATAAACGAAATGATTCAGGAGGAAATGTTTGATGAGAATGAGTGGAAAGAAAGTAACAGCGCTGTTAGGCACGGCAGTTCTGGCCATGGGCATACTGGCCGGATGCGGCGGTACCGGCACAGAGACAACCGCAGCGCCCGCAGGCACAGCGGCTGCCGCAACCACAGCAGGGACGGTCCCGGCATCTGAGGGTACATCCGGTGTTGCCGGCGGCACAGAGGGTACAGCCGCAGAGGCGGAAAAGGACGGCAGCGCTCCCTCAGCTGATTTAAGCGGCACCATCAGCATGGTGGGCTCCACCTCTATGGAGAAGTTTGCCAATGCCCTGAGCGAATCCTTTATGGAGAAATATCCCAATGTAACGGTGACAGCTGAATTTGTTGGCTCCGGCGCAGGCGTGGAGGCTGTCAGCAACGGAACAGCCGATATCGGCAACTCTTCCAGGAACTTAAAAGATGAGGAGAAGGCTGACGGTGTGGCTGAGAATATTGTAGCCATTGACGGCATTGCAGTGGTGGTTGATGCGGCCAACGCAGTGGAGGACCTGACCAGGCAGCAGCTGTCTGATATCTATGAAGGAAAAATCACCAACTGGAAGGATGCGGGCGGAAATGACGCGCCCATCGTAGTGGTTGGACGGGAGTCCGGTTCCGGCACCAGAAGCGCATTTGAGGAACTGTTAAAGCTGGAAGACATGTGCAAATACAGCAACGAGCTGGACAGCACCGGCGCAGTGATGGCAAAGGTGGCCTCCACCCCGGGCGCTATTGGCTATGTTTCCCTGGATGTACTGGATGACACGGTAAAGGCCGTGAAGCTGGAAGGCGCCGAGCCCACAGAGGAAAACATCAAGGCAGGCACCTATTTCCTGAGCCGTCCGTTCGTAATGGCTACCAAGGGAGATATTAGCGGGCAGAATGACCTTGTAAAGGCCCTCTTCGATTATGTTTACTCCGATGAAGGCGCAGAAATTGTCAGGTCTGTTGGACTGATTGCGGTTGACAAATAATCGGAATAGAGAAAGGAGACTTCCTGCATGAGAGCGGAGACATGTTCCATACGTTCCTGTCATGGCAGCAAGTCCGCCGTCGAAAAAGCTGCACAGGGCATCTTTACTGCCTGCGGCTTTTTCGCCGTATTGGCTGTTGCTTCCATCACATTATATATGCTTATCAGCGGTACGCCGGCACTGTTTAAGGTGGGGCTGCTGGAAATCCTGTTCGGGACCCTGTGGCAGCCTGCCGCAGCTTCCCCCAGCTTCGGTATACTGTTTGTCATCCTGACCTCTGTTGCAGGAACGTTTCTGGCAATCCTGATTGGTGTTCCCATCGGCGTTATGACTGCCATATTCCTTGCAGAGGTAGCTCCCAAACGGCTCAGCGACATGGTCCGTCCGGCGGTGGAGCTTCTGGCCGGCATTCCCTCTGTCATATACGGCCTGCTGGGAATCCTGATTCTCAATCCTCTGATGTACAAACTGGAGCTGATACTGTTTAAGGGGTCTGAAACCCACCAGTTTACAGGCGGGGCCAACCTGATATCAGCTGTGCTGGTACTTGCCCTGATGATTCTCCCCACTGTCATCAACATCAGCGAATCCGCCATCAGGTCTGTTCCGGCCCATCTAAAGAGCGCTTCCCTGGCCCTGGGCGCCACAAAGATACAGACCATATTCCAGGTAATTGTGCCTGCTGCCAAATCCGGCATTATAACAGCTGTTGTGCTGGGAACAGGCAGGGCTATCGGCGAGGCCATGGCCATCAGCCTTGTGTCGGGAAGCTCCGTAAACCTGCCCCTTCCCTTTAACTCCGTCCGCTTCCTGACAACAGCCATTGTGTCGGAGATGGGGTATGCGGCAGGGCTTCACAGACAGGTGCTCTTTACCATAGGTCTGGTCCTGTTTGCCTTCATCATGATAATCAATGTAAGCCTTACCAGGATTTTAAAGAGGGGAGGAAACAGGAATGACAAATGATATTGCAGTCCAGGTCCATGAGGAGTCTGTTGTCCG
This sequence comes from Clostridium sp. 1001283B150225_161107_B6, assembly GCF_015556325.1. Taxonomy (NCBI): domain Bacteria; kingdom Bacillati; phylum Bacillota; class Clostridia; order Eubacteriales; family Clostridiaceae; genus Clostridium; species Clostridium sp. 1001283B150225_161107_B6. Next base: position 204,235 of record NZ_JADNMD010000009.1, read on the forward strand.
GGACAGCATATACGGTAAGCGTGTACGCGGCCTGGATATGTTTCTTACAGTTGTCATCTACATCTGCGCTGGTTTTTCCATCCTTCTTCTGGCAGGCATAATGGGCTATGTGTTTGTCCGGGGAATTCCCCATGTAACCTGGGCATTTTTAAGCACGGCCTCCAGCGCCACAAAGGGTACTTTTGGAATCCTGGGAAATATTATAAACACACTGTATATTGTAATCATCACCCTGCTTATGGCCACCCCTCTGGGCATTGGCTCCGCCGTGTATCTGAACGAATATGCAAAGCCGGGAAAAGTGGTGCGCATGATTGAGTTTACCACAGAGACATTGTCCGGTATCCCTTCCATCATATTTGGCCTGTTTGGAATGGTGTTTTTTGGAAATGCCCTGGGCCTGGGGTATTCCATACTTACAGGAGCCCTGACCCTGACCATTATGATTCTGCCCCTCATAACCAGAACCACCCAGGAAGCCCTTAAGACCGTGCCTGACAGCTACCGCCATGGAGCCCTTGGAATCGGGGCCACAAAATGGTACATGATACGGACCATACTGCTTCCCAGCGCCATGCCGGGAATCCTTACAGGCGTAATTCTGGCTATCGGAAGGATTGTGGGAGAGTCAGCTGCCCTGCTGTTCACGGCAGGAAGCGGCTATTACCTTCCAAAGAACCTGTTTTCAAAAATAGTTGAATCAGGAGGCACCCTTACCATACAGCTCTACCTGTTCATGCAGAAAGCAAAGTATAACGAAGCCTTTGGCGTGGCCGTGGTCCTTCTGGTCATTGTACTGGGAATCAACGGTCTGGCAAAATACATGTCCCGCCGGTTTAATGTGGAAGCAGGGGCGTAGGATATGACGGACCATTTCAATCAGCAAAGGAGATTAAGCGTGGAAAGCAAAACAAAGATTTCAACCCGGAATCTGAACCTGTACTACGGGGAAAATCATGCCCTTAAAAACATAAACCTGGATTTGTATGAACATAAAATAACTGCCTTCATAGGGCCGTCAGGCTGCGGAAAGTCCACCTACCTGAAGACGTTAAACCGCATGAATGACCTGGTGCCGGGCGTTAAGATAGATGGAACCGTTCTCCTGGATGATGAGGATATCTACGATTCCCAGGTGGATACCACCCTGCTGAGAAAGAAAATAGGAATGGTATTCCAGCAGCCAAATCCATTTCCCATGAGCATTTATGACAACATTGCCTACGGACCAAGAATCCATGGCATTAAGAGCAAGGCCAGGCTGGATGAAATCGTGGAGAACAGCCTTAAGGGGGCGGCCCTGTGGGATGAGGTCTCTGACCGCCTGAAAAAATCAGCCCTGGGGCTGTCCGGCGGCCAGCAGCAGCGTCTCTGTATTGCCAGGGCGCTGGCTGTGGAGCCGGAGGTCCTTTTGATGGATGAGCCCACGTCAGCCCTGGACCCCATATCCACCCTGAAGATTGAGGATTTGATGGATGACCTTAAGAATAAATACACGGTGGCCATCGTGACCCATAACATGCAGCAGGCCACACGTATAGCAGACCACACTGCATTCTTCCTGGTGGGAGAGGTGGTGGAGTATGCGGCTACGGATGAACTTTTCACCATGCCAAAGGATAAAAGGACAGAAGACTATATTACAGGCCGTTTCGGATGATGGCAGAAGGAAGGAATCAGATTGAGTGTTAGGGTTACGTACGAACATGAATTGGAAGTATTGAAGCAGGATTTAAAAGAGATGGCCCACATGGTGGAGGGCGCCATTGAGCAGACCTTTACGGCATTTGAGGACCAGGATTATACGATGGCTGAGGATGTGATTAAGGGCGACCGGACTGTCAATGACATGGAACGGGCCATTGAGTCCAGATGCCTGTCCCTGATACTGCGCCAGCAGCCTGTTGCCAGCGACCTGCGCCAGGTGTCCACGGCCCTTAAGGTGGTGACTGACCTGGAACGGATAGGCGACCATGCCTCGGATATCGCGGAGCTGATTCTGAGGATTAAAAGCGAGCATGCATACCACATTGTGAAGCATCTTCCGGTTATGGCTGCATCGGCCGGCAGGATGGTCCATGACGCCATAGAGGCATTCATTGACCAGGATTTGGATGCTGCCATGGAAATCATTGACCGGGATGACGAGGTGGATACGCTGTTTAACCAGGTAAAGGAGGATGTGATTCATCTGCTCAAATCCTCCCCTGACCAGGCGGACCAGGGGATTGATTTGCTGATGGTGGCAAAATATCTGGAACGGATAGGCGACCACGCTGTGAATGTGTGTGAGTGGACCCAGTTTTCCAAGACCGGGGCGCTTAAAAATGTGAGGATTATGTAATATCTATTTGCAGATAGAAAAATGCAGCACCTGTTAATTACGATATGTCCCTTGTCAAACAGACAGGTAAAATATCTAAATTCAGGTGCTGCTGTGCGTCCACTATTCAATCCGTATCGTTCCGCTGATATGGATATCGTCGCTGTCGCTATTTGGTCCGTTCATATAAATCTTATAATCGCCATTCTGAGGGACGGTATAGGCAGCGGATACCATGCCTTTATTGGATGAGAAGAGTTTTCCTTTTCCAGATTTATCAGTGATACTGACCGAGAAACGGTCGGAAGACTTATCGGATACGATTGATAGCGTTATTTCCTGTCCCTTTTTCAAAGAAAGAGAGTCAAACATATATGTGCTGCCTGCTTCGAGAGACATGTCAATATTGTTAATTCCTCTGGGATTAACTAATATGACCTTTACTGCATCTGCTCTCATGTTTACGGATGATTCCTGGCTTAGAAAAATAGTGCTCTCTTCAATGTTTTTCGTAAGCTCATTCTTTACCGCTATAGATTGGGCTTCCATTACTCCGGATGCCGCAGCATATGAGGCCATTGGGCATAGTAATATAAAAAGTGCCATTGTTCCGATTAATAATGCACTTTTTTCCTTTGTTGGTTTTTTCATAATCTCTTTAACCCTCCTTTCAATCACCCTGTAATTTCGATCAACGAATGTGACCGTCTGTTCATATTCCGGTCTTGTGGCGGCCAGGCTGATGATGAGGCCCGCATATTGCGATTTTTGTCTGGAGTTAAAAGCTGCTGCTGTTCGCTTGTCACAAGCATATTCGCTGAAATCAAAAAAGATTATTTTATATAGATATACAATGGGATTGAACCAATGGATACAGTGTACAATGCCAATAATGGCTTTAAACAACAAGTCATTCGATTTAAGATGCATCAATTCGTGCCTTAGCATTAAGTCCCATTCTTCCTCGGAAAAATCCCTGCCTGGAAATATGATTTTTGGATTGAAGATTCCTGTCAAAAATGGTGTGCTTATGAGATGAGATTTATATAACACAGGCAGCTTTCGTATGTCCAGTTCTGTTTTTGCTTTTTCTATTATGCAGTCCAGTTCTGTTTTTGAAATAGTTTCAGAGCTTTTAATAAGATGATGTAACAGCCGCCTTCCCTTGATAAAAGAGTTTATAAAAGTTAAGATAGCCCCCAATCCCCATATGGCGAACATACATATTGCAGCAGTCTGAATATGGGGAAGCATGGCAATATTGTAGCGATTAAAACAAATGACACTCATTATATCTTCCCCATGAATATCATGGACAGTATACCCCATGCTGTCCATGACAATCTTCGTTATCAATATAAACATGGGGATTAGAAAGATAATTAGAACTACTTTCATCATAAAAAATACGTATTCAATGTATTCAGTTTTATAAAAGCGTTCAATCAAAAGGACAGCTCCGAACATTATACTGGATACAACTGACATAACAAATATCAGTTCAAGCCAATTAATCATTATCCTCCTCTTTCAGTTCTTCAATCAATTGATATAATTTATCTACCTGCTGTTCTGTTAAACTCTTTTTACCGCATAATGCTGCAATCAGATTTTCCAACCGGCTGCTTCCGAATTTATCCTTCAACCTCATATTAATTGCCATTTTATCATATTCCAGTTTGCTAATCAGCGGGGTATAGAGGGTCTGCTTTCCTTTCTGCTGGACTGATACATACCCTTTTTCTTTGATATGAAATAAAATAGCCCCTTTTGTGCCCTGTGCCTGGGGAAATTCGTCGTATATTAAGTTACTGTATACCCCCTGGGGGAATTTCCAAATAAATTCCATGAACTTATATTCCATTGGTGATAATTTTTTTCCCATACAATACAACCTCCTGTTTATATTTTAATACATCTTAATAAAAATATAAACATATATTTGCTTTTATCGATGATAGCTGTCAGGTAGTATTGCAGAAAATGTTGTGTTATCATTGTATCGTCTGCCAGGCGCATATGGGCTATTCTAGGTTAAAGGTTTCATCACCATCCTCAAATATGATGTAGTCTAAATTATCATCATAATTATCCGGCAGTGCCTTTAAGTCTCCATATAAGCTTTGGGGAACCTGCTCTTTGACAAAAGCGATTTTATATTCGTTATCATAGAATACAATAAAAGGATTGAATTCAACATCGATATATTCAGATTTATCCTCGCTGTCAAAGTTTGTATTGACCGTGGCATTTACAAGATAAATAGAATCATTCAGTTTTTTAATTTCATGAATCGTTAATTCTTTATAATCATATCCTTGCATGGCATCACAGAATATATCTGGTAAACCGGCATTTATTTCTGCTTTTGTAAATCGGACCTTTGTAGAAGCCTCCTCCGTATTACCGTTTTTTAAGTCTTGCAAATAGGATTCAATTAATTTGGTTTGTTGTTTTTCTGCTGTTCCGCTAGTATTTTGGCAGCTTACTAAAAAAAGAAAAGATGCCAGGGTGGCCAATATAACAATGCTGCATTTTAATTTCATAGTTGAGATGCTCCCTTATAAAATTTAAGCCGATAGTTATTAGGGGTTTTCCTTTATTTCATGTATACATATGATGCGGTAAGCTTAGCTGAGCCAGTATTTTTTACGTATCCGTAATTTTTAAATGTTGGTGTCGCGGAAACTGTCCCGTAGCTATCATATCCACTTAAGGATGTTTTGCTGTTGATAATATATTTTCCCTTACTATTATAGTATGCCAAACCAACATCAGCAGTGGTTCCGGAGCTTCTTGCAGTGCAAACCACATAATATGTTTGTCTTGTACCGGGATTGAGTGATTTTCCATAGTCATAACCATCTACATAAGAATTGCTCTTGAGGTTTTCAACAGAAAAAGCCATAACTTGTGTTTTGCCATCCACGACGCTTGGCATTCTTGTTAGCGAGTTATAGACTTTTTCTGTCATATCAATGATGCAGATAGCTTCGGTATCCTTGTTTTCCTCCTGAAAAGATTCGGTATACCCTCCCTGTGCGGCAGCTGCATGGAGTGGCATGCACAAGGATAATGCCATTGCTATTATTATACCCTCTTTTAATTTGATTCTCATACCGTTCCGCTCCTTTTGTGTGTGAAAATATCGGTTTAAACTTTGTTATAAGTATAATACACGGGGGGGATATTAGTCAATAATATTTTTATATTTTTATTAAATATATAAAAATATAAAGTGGTAATACAAATTATATAAATAGCAAGCTTCATTTTTATGTGGCCTTCACCAGATGTTGAGATTTGACAACTGTTTGGAGGAGGTCGGGGCTATACGGGACTTTATACCCAATTATAAGATTAATCCCCAAAACATGGAGAATCTGAGTGTATTCTTCATATGTTTACAGCAGATATTCAGTATGATAAAATATAATTCAGATAAAAAGAGGCTGTATGAGTATGTGAAAGAAAATCGCGACGCACTTGGCAGGCTGAACCGGAATGAGGCCAATGCCCTTCTGGCGCTGCTGGGAGAGCAGAAAAGACTGGCTGCTATAATGGAAAATCAAGGTGAGAAGGAGGGGATGGATGTGTGTAGGGCAATTGATGAGTTGATTGAGGACGGCAGAAAAGAGGGAAAAGAGGAAGGAGAAAAAGAAGGTGAAGAGCGGGTCAGCAGGCTGAACCTGCTGCTCATGGCTGAGAAACGGTATGATGATTTGGAAAGAGCCTCAAAGGACAGGGAGTACCGTAAACAGCTCTTTGAAACCTTTGGAATTTAATTGGAGATTTAGTAAGAGGGCAATAAATGCCGCAGAAAGATGCTGGGAGTCCAGCTGTTTTCTGCGGCATTTATCATTTTATGACCGGATGCCCCCGGATAACCATGGATAACAGTGAAATGAAAATAAATGAAAAAATATGGCACATAGAGAAAAGCCGAATTCCATTAAAACGCAGAAAAGAGTCATAAAATTAGTTAAAACTACCTGAAAAACCATGAAAACCACCCCGTACAAACAAAAAATGCTGTATGCGTCTGAATGCAAATGAAAAAATATAGAAACTAGTGCCAAAAAATGAAATAAAATAATTTGAAAAGTATTGACATAATTTGAAACAAATGCTATTATGAAGCTACAAGGAGGTAGCAATCATATGAAGTATGCCACACGGATTAACTCATTTTTGAGATTTGACAGCAACCTGCTGAATGCATTCAGGTCCATAGGAGCCATTGAGGGCGTGGACTATGTGGATTTGAATTATCCGGAACATTTTGCTGACTATGATATAGAGGTGATAAAGGCGAAGATGGAGGACTGCGGACTGCGGTGCAACGCCATCAACCTCAGATTCAGGGACAAGTACATAGGAGGTGAATTTGGAAACCGGGAACCAGCCATATCCCAGGACGCCATAACCCTGTGCAGGGAAGCGGCGGACGCATGCAGGAAGCTGGGGGGGAACCAGATGATTATCTGGCTGGGGTTTGACGGTTTTGATTATTCCTTTCAGATTGATTATGTGAGCTACTGGAACCGGATTGTGAAGGCGTTCCGGGATGTGTGCGATTATTCCGGGGTGCCTGTGAGCATTGAGTATAAGCCCTATGAGGAAAGGGTGCATGCATTCATTGACAGCTTTGGGACAGCGGTTTCCATCCTCCATGACGTGGACAGGGAGAACCTGGGCGTTACCCTGGACTTCTGCCATATGCTGATGAAGAAGGAAAATCCTGCATTTGCAGCGGCCTGGCTGCTGGAACGGGGAAAGCTTTATAATATTCACCTCAATGACGGTGAGGGCTCCACGGACGACGGCCTTATGGTGGGAACCGTTAATTTCTGGAAGACAGTGGAGGTCATGTACTACCTTAAGAAATACGATTTCCAGGGCGTGATATATTTTGACACATTCCCCAAACGGGAGAAGGCAGTGGAGGAATGCGAGGCAAATATAAAGATGTGCCGGCGGATTGAGCAGCTCATTGACACCTATGGGCTCTGCCGGATGGAGAAGGTAGTGGAACAGAATGACGCAGTAGCTGTGAGCAACATGATGGTTGCTTTCCTATAAACAAAAACTATTTTAATGTAAAAGGAGAAGAAAAGATGAAAAAAAGAGGTTTGGTTTTATCCATGACAGCAATTGCCATGGCGGCGGGAATCATGGCAGGATGTACGAATAAGCAGGCAGCCTCCACGGCCCAGACAGAGGCAGCGGCAGACACCTTTAATCCGGACAAGGAGGCAGGCGTCAGCATCGAGGAACTGAGGGAGAAGCTGGGGGATGTTCCGAAGCTGGACGGCGAAGTCAAGCTGGGCGCAGTGGCAAAATCCTTTGACAATGAGTACTGGAGGACACTGCGGGAGGGGTACGGCGAATACCAGACCAAGGCGTCAGCAGCCGGTTATAACATTACCATAGACGTGACTTCTGCCCAGGGCGAGAACGATGAACAGGGACAGCTTTCCATTGTAAAAGATATGATTAATAAGAAGTACACAGGACTGCTCCTTTCTCCTATTTCCGACGGAAACCTGACGCCTGGCGTGGAGGATGCAAAGAAAGCCGGTATCCCGGTTATCAATGTAAACGACGGACTGATTGCCAACGCGGATTCCTTCGTAGGACCCAAGGCGGACCAGAACGGGGAACTGGCGGCGGAGTGGATTGCCAATAAGCTGGGAGGCAAGGGCAAGGTGGCCATTGTTATCGGAATGCCTAAGGCGTTTGCGGCAAGACAGAGGACAGAGGGCTTTGAAAACTGGATGGCGGCCAATGCAAAGGACATTGAGATTGTGGCAAAACAGAATGCTGACTGGGACCGCCAGAAGTCCAAGGACCTGGCAGATACATGGATTAAACAGTATCCGGACCTGAATGCTATTTTCTGCAACAACGACACCATGGCTTTGGGCGTAGTGGAGGCAGTGAAGTCCTCCGGCAAGGATATATTGGTGGTTGGCGTTGACGGCATTGGAGAGGCCTATGATTCCATCCGCAGGGGTGAGCTGGACGCAACCATTGACTCCTTCCCGTTCTATAAGGCCCAGATTGCAGGCGAGGTAATGCTCAGAAGCCTGGGCGGACAGGAGATTCCAAGAGTGCTTTGGACGCCCCAGGCCCTGATTGATGCTGAAAACGTGGACAAACCGGCAGAAGAAATCATTGGCTGGACCGACCCTGTATACGCAAAATAGACAAAGACAGCATGGTAACCATCATCAGCCAGAGGGTCAAACCCCTGGCTGATATTTCAAAGAGGGGATAAAATATGGCGACAATGATACATTTTTCCAATATAACAAAGCAGTTCCCCGGCAATAAGGCGCTGGACAATGTGGATTTTACAGTGGACAAAGGGGAGATACACGCCCTTCTGGGGGAAAACGGCGCAGGTAAATCCACCCTTCTCAATATCCTTCACGGCATATACCCGGAGTATGATGGATGCGTGGAGATTGACGGGGGAAAGGTGGACTTTAAGAATGCCAATGATGCCATTGAATTTGGCATTGCCAAGGTGCATCAGGAGGTAAACCTTGTGACGGAGCTGACGGTTGGGCAGAATATCGCCCTTGGCTATGAGGTGACCAGGGGATTCCTGGTGGACTATGACGCCATGTACAGGAAGACGGATGTCATTCTGGAAAAGCTGGGATGCAAGTTCCGGAGCAGGGACCGGGTGAACTCCCTAAGCACCGGTGAGATGCAGATGATATTGATTGCCAAGGCCCTGTTCCACAATGCCAGAATCATTTCCTTTGACGAGCCCACCTCTGCCCTGACAGACCGTGAGGTGGACCGCCTGCTTAAGATGATTATGGAGCTGAAGGCCCAGGGCATCACTATTTTATACATCACCCACCGTCTGGATGAGGTGTTCGCCATTGCGGACAGGGCCAGTATCCTGCGTGACGGAAGATACATCACCACCCTGAACATGAAGGAGACATCCAAGGAAGAGCTGATACGCCACATGGTAGGGAGAGACGTGTCCGCCTATGCTGTAAGGAACAATCCGCTGTGCGCTTCCCGGGAGGTGGTGCTGGAGGTCAGGGACCTGTGCAGAAACGGCGTGTTTGAACACATAAGCTTTGAACTCCACAGGGGCGAGATTTTATCCTTTGCAGGGCTGGTGGGTTCCAAGAGAACAGATGTGATGCGCGCCATATTCGGCGCTGACCCCTATACCAGCGGGGAAGTTTACATAAAAGGTAAAAAGGCGGACATTAGGAGTCCGAAGGATGCCCTTCGGTACAGTCTGGGGCTGATACCTGAGAACAGGAAGACCCAGGGCTTTGTAAAAAACTTTACAAATGCCCGCAACATGGCCCTGGCTTCCATGAACCGTTTCTGCACCAGAGGCTTTGTGAACGCCAGGAAAATATACGACAATTGTATGTATTACACCGGGGAAATGAACCTGCACCCGGCGGATCCGGATTACCTGACAGAGAGCCTGAGCGGCGGAAATGCCCAGAAAGTCATTATCGCAAAGTGGATGGCCACGGATGCCGATATCATTATATTTGACGAGCCCACAAAGGGTATCGACGTGGGGGCCAAGGCGGAAATCTACCGCCTGATGGAGGAGCTGGTAGCAGGAGGAAAGGCCATTATCATGGTGTCCTCAGAGCTGCCGGAGGTGATTGGCATGAGCGACAGGGTCGTGGTCATGAGGGAAGGAAAAATCATGGGATTTCTGAACCATGACGAACTGAATGAAGAAGTCATAATGAGTTTTGCGATGGGAGGCTGACTATGAAGAATATGATTAAGAAGTTTTCAAGGGAATTAGAAGTAGTTGCTGCGCTGGCTGTAATCATGGTGGTGTTTGGGGTCATACAGCCCATTTACTTTTCGCCGTCCAACCTGCTTGATATCCTGGACCAGTCCGTTATCAACGGCCTTCTGGCCATTGGTATGACCCTGGTCATCATTACGGCCGGAATCGACTTGACAGTGGGCTCCACACTGGCTATTGTAATTGTAAGCGTGGGTAATTTCCTGGTCATGGGACTGAATCCCTTTGCGGCTGTATTTGCAGGCGCAGCCATAGGGTTTGTACTGGGGCTTGTCAATGGAATCCTTGTGGCTAAGATGAAGCTGCAGCCTTTTGTGGCAACCCTGGGCATGATGTCTGTGTACAGAGGCGTTGCCTACCTGATAACGGGAGGATGGCCTGTGCTTAACATTCCCCAGAACTTCAGGGATATCATGGACGGCGATGTAATCGGCACCCTGTCTTCATCCATGATTCTGTTCCTGATTGTGACCGTGGCAGCCTATATCCTGCTGAAGCACACGAAGTTCGGCACCTATCTGTACTCCATTGGGAGCAATGAGGAGGCCACGCGCCTGTCAGGCGTCAATGTGGACTTCAATAAAATCATGGCCTATGCTATCTGCGGTGTCTGCGTTGCTTTTGCAGGAATGGTCATGCTGGCAAAGCTGGGAACCGGCGAGCCGGCTGCAGGAGCCAGCTACGAAACCAATGCCATTGCGGCGGCGGCCATCGGAGGCACCAGCCTGGCCGGCGGTAAGGGCAGCATCATAGGCACGTTTCTGGGTGCAATCCTTCTCCAGGCCCTTAAGGTGGGGCTGGTGGTCTGCGGTGTGGATACATTCTGGCAGTATATCGCCACAGGTCTTATCATAGTATTTGCGGTATACGTGGATGTAATCCAGGAAAAACTGGCAGCCATGAGACTGAATAAAAAGGCAAAGGCAGAATAACCGCATGTGGGGGTGGCAACAATGAGAGATTGCAAGAGAGATTACATTTGTGTTATCGGCAGCCTTAACTATGATATTATCATGAAGCAGAAGCGTATGCCTTTTTTAGGGGAGACATACACGGCTGACAGCATAACCTATTCCGGAGGAGGAAAGGGCGCCAACCAGGCAGTGCAGTGCGCCAAACTGGGAATTGATACCATTATGGTCGGCAAGGTGGGGAGGGATTCCTTTGGCGATACACTGGTGGAAAAGTTAAGAGATTACGGCGTGGACTGTTCCTGCATCGGCAGGAGCAGCAGCCCCACGGGAGTGGGCGTGGTCCACGCCCTGGAGGATGGGACTGTGTATGCTTCCATCATCACAGGCGCCAATTTTGATATCACGGCCAGGGAAATAGACGGATTGGATGAACTGGTCAGGAACAGCAGAATCATCATTCTCCAGCTTGAGATTCCCACCAATGTGGTGGAGCATATTATCCGCAAGGCAAAACAGTATCATGTATACACCATACTGAACGCTGCTCCGGCCAAGGAATTGGACAGGGAAGTGCTTAAGCTGGTGGACTGCCTGATAGTCAATGAGACAGAGGCGTCCTTTTACGCCGGAGTAGACATAACGGATGGGGAAATGGTCAGGGCCCATGCAGACAGGCTGAGCCAGCTGACAGAGGGTACTGTCATTGTCACCCTGGGTTCCAAGGGCAGCATGCTGTTGGGTAAGGAAGAAACGGTATCCATTGAACCCGTAAAGGTGGAGCATGTGACGGAGAGCACCGGGGCAGGGGACTCCTATATAGGAGCATTTGCCTATGGGAAATATAAAGGTATGACGGACCGCCGGGCCTGCTGCTTTGCAGCCAGGGCAGCCTCCATAACTGTGACAAAGATAGGAGCCCAGGAGGCCATGCCCTGTTTAAACGAGATAGATGAAAGCCTGGTTCCCGGTGTCTGAATCCTGTTTGCAGCCTGCCCATGGACAAAAGTGAAAAAATATGACAGAAAATGCAAAAAATATGGTTGAACTAAGGACAGGCCCTTTGGTATAATAGGAGTATTACAGTTCGGCAAAATGTGCATGGATTGAAACAACGGGGTAAGCATATGGTTCCTGAGTTGAGAAAAGAAGAGATACTGAAAAGCATTAAAAAGAGGGACATCTCTTATATAAAAGACCTGGCGGCAGAACTTGGCATTTCGCTGTCCACTGTGCGCAGGGATGTTGCTGCTCTGGAACAGGAGGGCAGCGTCATTGTGATGCGCGGAGGCGCGGTTAAATATAAGGTGGAGGACTTCGACGAACCTGTGGTCAAGAAAAAACTGATTCACAGCGAGGAAAAGGAGGTCATTGCCAGGAAGGCGGCCGCCCTGGTGGAGGACGGAGACTGCGTTTATGTGGATTCAGGCACCACCACGGTGGGGATGCTCAAATATCTCCAGGGAAAACGAATCACCATTGTTTCCAGCAGTACGGAGCTGCTGGACAATCTGCCCATCAAGAACGCAAAGTGTATCCTGCTGGGGGGAGAGGTGAGGGATGATTTGGAATCCGTACTGGGCGCCCTGACGGAAAAGATGATATCCGACATGTATTTTGATAAGGCGTTCATTGGCGCCAACGGATATATTCCGGACGGAGGCATCTACACCTATGATGACAGGGAGGCCAGGAAAAAGGTAATTGTCAAAGACCATTCAAAGGTGGTTTATGTATTGATGGATACATCCAAGAAGAATAAGTATGCCTTTTCCAAGGTGTTTGAATTGGGGGAGGCGATACTGATTACGGAGGAAGAAGATACATAGGTAAAGGATAAGCCCATGGAACAGCAGCAGTACCAATACTGTGTTCTGAGCATGTAATACGGTTTGTGGATGCTTCGATTTTGACAAGGATACCTCTCCGGTCCAATCCTCTCCTAATCTTGATTCGAGATGCTGCATGGTCGTAACCCGTACACCTTTTGTTGCAGTGAGGACAGCAGTTCTGGTGCCATTAAACAGAGCGTGCCTGCGGAGATGCTTTTATCCGCAATCATACGCGAAGCCTCTAATGCGGTTAAGTTTAAGAAAGAGAATGTTCTTGAATTTCAAGAGATTCTCTTTCTTTTTTTTTCGTGGACAGACAGAAGCTACTATTAGATTTTGCTAATAGTAATATCGAGATATCGAATTTGCATTAAGGTGTTCATCGGAATATAATAATGCCATAACCGCTAGGAATGACAGGATGAGATGCTCTTCGTCCTGAATTATTCTGGGGCAATAAACTGCTTAATAGGAGGTCAGTTATAATGAAAAAAACGTTATCAGTGGTCACAGCCGTCAGTATGGTATGTATGACAGCACTTGCCGGATGTTCTTCAGCGCAGGCGCCGATTGAGGCAAAAACAGAGGCGGCAGCCCAGACAGCAGCAGAAGAGAAGGATGAAGCGGCAACGCAGGCACAGGAGGAGCATAAACCTGTTACCATTACACTTTATTCTGATTCCGCTACAAATGGAGCGAATGAGGCAAAGGTGGAAGCTTTTGAGGAGCTGTATCCGTGGATTACAGTTGAGGTTGTGGAAATGCCGGCCGGCTCTTCTGATCGTGTCCGCACTCTAAGTACGGTTTTACAGGCAAAGGATGACAGCATGGATGCTTTTTTGATTGACTGTACCTGGCCGGAAATGTTTGCATCAGCCGGATGGCTGGAGCCGTTGGATGACATTTATACCGAAGAAGAGTTAAAAGATTTTACACAGGGAGCTTTGGATGGCTGCCGTGTTAATGGCTCTCTGGTGTGTATGCCCACCTTTTTAAATACGGGAGCTATGCTTTATCGGGCAGACCTTTTGGAAAAGTACGGATTTGAACCGGCAAAGACCTGGGATGAGTTAATTGAACAGAGCAAGATTGTAATGGCCGGGGAACCAGGAGTATACGGATACGCAGCCGCATGGCAGAATGCAGAAGCATTAACCTGCTGCGCATTGGAGCATATCTGGAATTATGGCGGAAGCGTTCTGGATGAGGCTGGACAGCCTACATTTAATACAGAAGAGGTAAAAGCCGGAGTAGCATCAATGAAGAAAATCTTAGATGAAAATGTTGCGATAGACGGAATTTTGGGAATGATGTCTAAGGATGTAAAGGCTGCGTTCTTTGCAGGACAGGTTTTATATATAAGAGACTGGTCGGCAGCACTGGCAGCAGCGAACGACCCGGAGCAGTCTTCTGTAGCTGGTAAAGTGAAGGTAGCAGAACTTCCGGCAGATACACCTGATATGATGCAGTATAACTGTAACGGAGGCTGGAACATTGGTATTTCAGCATTTTCCAGTCATAAAGAGGAGGCAAAGCTGCTTGTTCGTTACTGGACAAGTGAGGATGCCATGCTGAAAGGCGCTTTGATGGGTGGAAAAATGCCTGCACGTGCTTCTGTATATGAAAATCCTGAAATGATTAAGGAAGTACCGGACATGGCGGAACTAATCAATTACGCAAAGTCCTGCCGCAACCGTCCGGGCTCCGCTTACTATGAAGAGGTTTCAGCCGGGCTTCAACAGGCTGTAACCAAGGTTCTGACTGGCGAAGGAGAACTTGATGCAGTGTTTGATGAACTTCAGGAGACAGAAGCGGAGATTTACAGCCGTTAAAGGATTCTGACCTAAATGCGGTATGCGGGTACAACTCATAACCGCCGGGGATGAAGAAAGAAAAGGGAGTGAAGATAGATAATGAAAAAAAGGAAAAGAATTATAATGGGATATCTCTTCTTGATACCGTCTCTGATTTTATTTCTTGTCTTTGTTGCATATCCTGTTCTGAATACGTTGAAGACAAGCTTTTATTCTCTGCGTGTTCAGAACATTGCAACCGGCGGTAAATGGGTTGGGCTTGCAAATTATAAAAAAGTACTGTCTGATGGGAATATGTGGCAGTCACTGCGTTTTACTGTGTTTTTCACACTGATTTCCGTGGTGCTTGAAACGATTATTGGAATGGTGTGCGCACTAATCATGAATCGGGAATTTCGCGGGAAGTCCATTGTGTGCGGATCAATCCTTGTACCCTGGTGTATTCCCACAATCGTTTCTGGACTTATGTGGTCCTATATGTTTGCCGAGTCATACGGAATCATCAATCAAATCCTAGAAATGCTCGGACTTCCGCCGGCATCGTGGATTACCGGAAGGGGAACCCCATTTTGGTCCGTTATTATTGCGGATGTATGGAAGACGACGCCGTATATGGGGCTTTTGATGCTGTCGGGATTAAAAATGGTTCCTCTGGAATATTATGAGGCAGCATCCATTGACGGCGCTGGAAAGATAAAGCAGTTTTTCTATATTACCATACCCAGTATTCGCCAGGTGCTTTTAGTGGCTATCATGTTCAGGACAATCTCCAGCTTTCGCATATATGATCTGATTAAGGTGCTGACAAATGGAGGTCCGGGAACAGCGACTACAAGTCTGACGATGTATACGATGCAGCAGTATTTTTCCTTTGGTAATTACGGATATGGCTCAACGCTAGCTGTAATAACATTTGTAGTATCCCTTGGAATTGCATTCCTGTTTTATGATGGCATGAGATCGAAATTGGAGGTGTAGGTCGTGAAACAAAAAATAGGAAGTATCGGCACTGGTATATTTACGGTGGTTTTCATTATTGCGATTGCATTTCCTTTTTTCTGGCTTGCTTTAGGATCATTTAAATCCATGAGAGAATTGTTTGCAGTGCCCTCTGTTTTTTTCCCAGATAAGATTTCTCTGGACAATTACAGGGATGTTTTTAGGGCGCAGCCTTTTGGGGAGTATTTGGTAAACAGTGTATCTGTTGCCGTAATAGCTACGCTGCTGGTGGTAATCGCATCCTCAATGGCCAGTTATTCTCTGGCTCGAATCCAAATTAGAGGAAAAAAGCTGATTCTTATACTGATTTTGACGGTTTCACTGCTGCCTCCGGTTACACTGCTCAATCCGATTTATCAGATGATGAGCAATCTTAAAATGCTGAACACAAAGACCGGGCTTGCGTTGGTTCTGTCGGCAGTGGAACTTCCTTCCGCGGTATGGCTGCTGACAGGCTATTTTCAAGGCATACCCATGGAAATAGAAGAAAGCGCCATGATTGACGGCGCTTCGGTACTTGAGATTTTTACAAAAATTATAATGCCTCTTGTGATGCCAGGTGTTTTTACGGTCAGCATTACCACATTTTTGGCAGTGTGGAATAACTTTATATTTGCCTCTGTACTGAACCAGTCCAAAGCAGCAAGAACAGTGACGATTGCGCTCACAATGTTTGAAACGGAAACGTATACTCCGTGGCATGTCATATCTGCGGCGGCGGTTATCTCTTCCCTACCTCTGATCTTAGTGGTTCTGGGGCTGCAAAAAAGAATTGTTTCCGGCATGGTTGAAGGCGGTGTAAAGGGTTAAGTTTATTTTACGCAGCATTATTTAATCATTGTTTTCTAAAAATTAAAAGGAGGAAGGCTCATGGCATCCTTAGCATAGCTGATGAAGTAGCGCATGGGTTTTGTGACATACCGCTGCTTGTGGTAGCCAATACATACTTTTTGATAAAATGGAGGGTCAAGAAGGCAGTAATGGGGCTTGTCAATGTGCATGGGTTCGATAAATGTGGATAGCTTTCCGATGAAGGTGCATCCAACATTTGCCGCAGTAAGCAGATGAGCGAAAGCCGGAACTGCGGTTTCCAGTGCAAGGTTAAGAGGTTTCTCGTGGCTTTTGAAGATTTCCAGGGTGAAATCCCGTAGATATCCGGTTGTACCTATAATAAAGGGCTCCTGGAAAAAGCTGTCAAAATGGATAGAGGGAAAAGAGAAACTGTTTTCTGCGGGCGTACACTTCAGCTCGGTCTGAGGCGGAATTGCAAGCAGAATGGGCTCCTTGTAAATTTCCTCGTAGATGATAGAGGTGGTGGAGTTGCCAAAACAGAAGCCCAGATCCACGGAGCCGTTATTGATGAGCTTTTCGACCTCACCGGAGTCGACTTCAACAATTTCAATTTCAATGTCAGGATATCTTTTTTGGAAGCTGGGGAGCAGATAGACGAGGATCATAAAGGATTTTGTTTTGGTTACAGCAATGGTAATATGTCCTTTTCCTGTTTTGCTTCCATTTTCTTTCAGAGACTCCATAATATTTTGCGTGTTTTGAAATTCAAAAAGTATCTTGTGGGAGCTTTCGTAGAAATGGCGTCCTGCTTCTGTCAGGGTCAGGGTACTGCCATGGCGGTTGAAAAGCTGTACATCCAGCTCATGCTCCATATGGATGAGTTGCTGGCTGAGGGCTGATTGGGATATATACAGCTTGAGAGCGGCTTTGCTGATACTCTGATAGTCACAAATTGTGAGGAAATATTTTAATTGAAGGAAATTCATGATGCCTCCATCAGGTTAAAGTAAATTTGAAAAAATATGAATATATTATAATTTGGTTCACAGACATTGTCAATGTAAGGAGATTTGGTCTATGCTATATACAATTTTAGGAAATACCGGAAAAAGGGTCAGCCGGATTGGCTTTGGCGGTGTACCGGCTGGCGTAAAAAATTACGTAGAGGAGTATGATCCGCAGAACTCAGATGACTATGACTGCGGTTTAAGGGCGGTAAAACGGGCCTTTGAGCTGGGGATTAATTATTTTGATACAGCACCCGGATATGGAGACGGCATGAGTGAACGGATTATCGGTGAAGCTTTGGATGGAATACAAAGAGATAGGTTGTTTTTGGCAACTAAGGTTAGGTATGCGGAAGAACCGAATGTGTTTAAATCTTTGGAAGAAAGCTTAAAAAGGCTGCGCATGGATTCTGTGGATTTGCTGCAGGTGCATGGCGACTATTACACACCGGAGCTGACAGATGAGCTCCTGAAAGACGGAGGAATGGTAAGTCAGATGGTTCGAGCGAAGGAACAGGGGCTGACTTGCCACCTGGGTATTACCGGTGAATGTCAGAACCCTGAATTTTACAGAATGATAGATACAGGTATGTTCGATGTGGTGCAGGTTCAGTATAATCTGATGTTTGAACACCCCTACGATCCGTTTTTTAAGTGCGGGAGCATGGAATACTGTAAACGAAAAAACATGGGTATAGTTACCATGCGTACACTTACATCTGGAATTTTTCAAAAGTGGATCCAGATGGTAAACCCGCAGAATACCTTTGATTATGCGCCTGCATTGATTCAGTTTGTACTGTCTAATCCCTTCGTAAATACGGCATTGCTGGGAATGAGAAGTGTGGAGCAGGTTGAAAAGAGCGTGGCTGTCTGCATGGATGAGAAGAATAGGATCAGCTTGGATGACCTGCACAGAAGAAAGGTAAACTGACATGGTTAGCTGGAAAATGTTAAATATCGGTCAGGTAAGCCGAAACCGCTATTGGGGCGAAGCGGAGGAAAAACCGCTTCGTCCGGGAATTTGCAGCAGTACGGTTTTGTGGGACAGCGGGCATGTGATTCTGGTGGATCCGCCTCGTGAAGGGGAAGAAATGATTCGCCTTTTGGATAGCCATACAGGTTTGAAAGCGGAACAGGTGGATACGGTTTTTGTTACGCACGGACATACAGACCATTTTGAGGGGCTTGGAATGTTTCCTCATGCCAGATGGTGCTGCGGAATAAAAGAACAGGATCGACTCCGAGCCTTAATTAATGATGTGGGATTAGACGGAATGAGGCTCCAGGGCGTGGAAAAGCGAATCAGTCCTCAAATTGAGGTGGTCGGTCTGCCGGGACATACTGTAGGGTCTGCAGGGCTTTTGTTTGATACTGATTTAGGTCATATGCTAATCGCAGGAGATGCAGTGATGACCCAGGAGCATTACGCCCATCAGAAAGGGTATTTTAAAAGTGAAAACCAGGAAGCTTCGGCAAAAACAATACATTGGATATCGGAGCACGCAGATGCTGTCATACCAGGACATGACAATTATTTTTTGACATTTGCGGTAAAATTTATAAAAAAGGAGATTAAGTAGAATGAAAACAGTTGTATGTGCAAGTAGAGAAGTACCGGTAATTGCAGAAACACAGGTGCTTGTTGTAGGAAGCGGTCCGGCAGGAATAGCGGCAGCTGTTGCAGCTGCACGTTGCGGGGCACAGACCATGCTGGTTGAGAGATACGGGTGCTTTGGCGGAGCGCTTTCCGTCGGCCAAGTGGAATCTTATACATGGTATTTTAATGAGAATACATATACTGCTGAGGGAATATCAAAGGAGATTGATGACCGTATGGTTGCCTGCGGCGGTACCCAGCATGATGACCGCGGCACAGGAAATTTTATTAATCCGGAAAAATATAAATATATGCTGGACTGCTGGATCGCGGAGGAAGGAATCCGTCCCTTGCTGCATGCGTTTGTAACAGATGTTGTTATGGAGGGAAATGTCCTAAAGGGAGTTATTGTGGAGAGCAAGTCTGGACGTGGTGCAATTCTTGCCGACCGGATTGTAGATGCCACCGGAGACGGTGATGTTGCGGCGAGGGCAGGAGCTGACTTTGAACAGGGAAAAGACAATAATGGACAGGTGCTTCCTGTAACAATGGTCTTTGGAGTTTCGGGTGTGGATACAAAAATGTTCCGCAATTATATTGAGAGCAATCCTGAAACAACCAATCCGGATACACACGGTTTGAAGCTTCCTTTCAGACGGGCAAAACAGGATGGCCGATGGCCTGTAGACCGCGATGGAGGAGCTTGGAAGGAGCTTACGCCTAACGGTGAATTTACAAGTCTGAATCTGACATTGGAAAATGGAATTGACGGCACCAATGTGTGGGATTTGACCCATGCGGAGATTATGGGGCGTCAGCAGGTCATGTGGGCAGTAGATGTGCTGAGGGATTACGCGAAGGAGATGGGATTTGAGAATTGTACACTGCGTTCCATGGCGGGACAGATTGGTATTCGGGAGACGCGCAGAATCAGGGGGGAGTACAGCGTCTGCCGGGCAGATGTTTTAGGCCACGCAGAGTTTGATGATACAATCGGCGTTTTCACAACGTTTATTGACGGAGAGGTTGTGTCAAAGGATGATGCACATTTCCAGCTTCCCTACAGAATGATTCTGCCGAAAAAACTGGAAAATCTTGCAGTAGCCGGACGGTGCGCTTCATGTGAGGATGATGCCATCCAGACCGTGAGAATGATGGTCTGCTGCGCGACAACCGGACAGGCAGCAGGAACAGCCTGCGCTTTATCCATAAAAGAAGGTGTATCTCTGCGCAATATGGATGTTTCAAAGCTGCAGGCTCAGCTGGTCAGCGATGGAGTGAAGATTCGGTAATTAATAGCGGAGAAGGACTTGCCTGCATTTGCTGAGTGGTTATGGAAGAAAGGAAGCATGAATATGACAAAAATTGTAGTGCTGGACGGTTATACAGAAAATCCGGGCGACCTATCCTGGGAGGAACTTGAAAAATGTGGTGAGCTCACTGTTTATGACCGCACGAATGTGACGGACGAGGCCGAGATTATAAGCCGAATCGGGAGAGCACAGATTGTTTTGACAAACAAAACTCCTTTGACAAAGAATGTGATTGACTCATGTCCCCAGCTTCGCTTTATTGGTATTCTGGCAACAGGATATAACGTGGTAGATGTGAAATATGCGAAGCAGAGGAACATTCCAGTGTCAAATATTCCTGCATACGGGACGATGGCGGTGGGACAGTTTGCGATTGCTTTGCTGCTGGAGCTCTGTCATCACATAGGATATCACAGCCAGAAAGTGGCTGAAGGAAAATGGACTGACTGTAGGGATTGGTGCTTCTGGGATTACCCGTTGATTGAGCTTGCCGGAAAAACCATGGGAATTATTGGATTTGGAAGAATTGGCCAGACTACAGGAAAAATTGCGAAAGCGTTGGGGATGAAAGTGATTGCCTATGACCGTGAACCAAGTATGACAGGAATGGAAAGTGCGGCTTATGTGACCCTTAAGGAGCTGTTAAAACGTTCGGACGTTATCTCGCTGCATTGTCCTCTGTTTTCAGAGACGGAAGGGATTATTTGTAATGAAAATATTGACAATATGAAGGACGGGGTCATCATTATCAATAATTCTAGAGGCGGGCTGATTGTGGAAAAAGATCTGGCTGAGGCGCTGACCAGGGGGAAGGTAGCAGCTGCGGCGGTGGATGTTGTTTCAACAGAGCCTGTCAGAGCGGATAATCCGCTTCTTAAAGCGCCGAACTGCTTGATAACACCTCATATTTCCTGGGCTTCAAAGGAGAGCAGACAGAGAATAATGGAGATGTGCGCAGAGAATGTAAGAGCTTTTTTAGAGGGGAAGCCGATTCGTGTAGTGAACCATCCGCAGCAATAAAGAAATAAGCAGAATGACCGGCAGGGAGCGCGTCAAACTTCAGTGCAGCCCTGCCAGGGGTATCAGACATGGAATGCTTTGTACCACTGATGGAGAAGTTCCGTGAAATATATGGACATTTTCCCGGATATCCAGTTGCCGATGACGCTGGAAGCCTGCTCTGCCCGAACGGAAAGAGGTTCTGCTTCAAATGCAAGCGGCCTGTTTATAAGAACCAATATGGGAGAACGGAAGAACTCTATGAATGCGAACCTTGTGGTGATAAGAAAACCAAGAACCGCCAGAACTGGCATTTTCCGGTTCTGGCGGTTCCTAATTAGGGACTTATTTTACAGCCCCTTTATCTCTATCGGTATGCCGTCAATCCTGGCATACCGTTTTTCTTTTTTGATTTGGAATATGAACGATGCAGATGCCATAGTACGCAGCGGGTGAGTGGAATGTATCTTAGTTATTCCGGCTCCTCCGCCCCTGTTTGGCTCACGGACGGATGCACCCACGCCATCTGCAAACCTCGCACTGTCCCAATTCCTTTTATTCCCCAAACACAGCCTTATAATCAGCCTGGAATTTGGCAATGCCCTGGTCGGTCAGAGGATGCTTTGTCATCTGCTCCAGAACCTTGTAAGGAACGGTTGCAATGTCGGCACCGGCCTTGGCGCAGTCAATAACGTGAATCGGGTTGCGCACGCTGGCGGCAATAATTTCGGTTTCAATGTTGTGCATCTGGAAAATCTCGGTGATGTCGTAAATCAGGTCAATGCCGGGCATGGAGATGTCGTCCAGACGGCCAAGGAACGGGGATACATAGGATGCGCCTGCCCGTGCAGCTAAAAGGGCCTGTGCAGATGTGAACACCAGGGTAACATTGGTCTTGATACCCTCTGCGTGAAGTACCTTTACAGCCTTTAAGCCTTCTACTGTCATGGGAATCTTAACTACCATGTTGGGATGGATGGCTGCAATCTCACGGCCTTCCTTAATCATGCCCTCTGCATCTACTGTGGTGGCCTTAACCTCACCGCTGATAGGTCCGTCCACAATATCGGTGATTTCCTTGATGACTTCGGCGAAGTTCCTGCCCTCTTTTGCAATCAGGGATGGATTGGTGGTAACGCCGCAGATGACGCCCATATCATTGGCTTTCTTAATATCCTCAACATTAGCTGTGTCCACAAAAAATTTCATAGTAAATACCCTCCTAAAATGTGTGGGACAGGCTCTCCTGCCCGTTTCCTTTTTATCTCTAAGTGTATTATAGCGCATATACATGCTATGTCAAGCAAAATATTGCAAAAAAGTGCGTTAATATGCGATTTTTATTAAAAAGCACACAGAAAGGTGCTGGAGTGAGAAGAAAATACCGCAAAAGTAACGCAAAAAATCGCAGTCCTATAGGAAATCCAGCCCCTTATTCCTGTAATCCACAGCCATTTCCCCGGACACGTCGTTATCTGTAATCAGGGTGGTAAAGGCTTCGATGCCGCACACATGGTACCTGGACACGGTGTTCAGCTTGATGGGGTTTACCAGGGCAATGACCCTCCGGGAGGACTGAATCAGCTGTCTCTTTATGCTGACCTCATCCGGATATGGGATGGTCATGCCGTATTCGGGATGGATTGCGTATACGCCCATAAAGCACAGGTCCGGGTGGTAAAGCGCTGCCTGGCTGGCTGCTGTTTCCCCCACATTGGTCATGGATTCCTTTAACAGCCTTCCTCCCAGGACAATCACGTCCACCTGGTCCTTCATGGAACAGGCATGGGCAATGGAATAGCTGTTGGTCAGCACGGTCAGCTTCAGGCCGTTGGGGATGTTCTTGGCAAACTGCAGGTTGGTACTGCTGCCGTCAATGGCCACCAGCTGGTCTTTTTCCAGAAAGTCCAGGGCCTTCAGCGCCAGGCGCTGCTTTAATTCCACGTCTGTTGTCTCGCGGTCAAAGAAGTTGATGACCGGGCGCTCCATGGGAATGGCGCCGCCGAATACCCGTTTGACCTGGCCTTTCTGGTCCAGGTCAAGCAGGTCGCGGCGGATGGTATCCTCAGATACATTCAGTTCCACCGCCAGCCTGCTAACCACGACCTTGCCGGAGGAGTGGAGCTTGTTTAAGATTAATGCCTGCCGTTCTTCTTTTAACATATCATTCCCTGTCCTTTTCTTTTATCCATTCTTTTACCAGTTCCATCCAGCCCTGACAATGGGGCACAAGGCAGTCGCCTGTGGAGTCGGAAACCTCATCCGTGGCCAGGGACAGCCCGTGGCGTCCATGGGGGTAAAGGTGCATCTCCAGACTGACGCCGGCTTTTCGCAGGGCCCGGGCCAGCAAAAGGGAGTTTTCCACGGGCACGGACTGGTCGGTCCAGGTGTGCCACAGGAAGGTCCTGGGCGTCTGGGGGCCTGCCTGAAGCTCCAGGGAAACCAGGCTTCTGAGTTCAGGGTCGCCGGCCCTGCTGCCCAGAAGCTGTTCAAAGGAGCGCTGGTGCCCGAATTCTCCGGACGTGACAACCGGATAGCACAGAATCATCCCTTTTGGCTGTATATCCTCCGGAGCAATATTCAGGGGCCTGCAGAGGAATTCGCGGTTCCACATCATACCCAGGCAGCCGGCCAGATGGCCTCCTGCAGAAAAACCGCACACCATAACCTGCTCCGTGTCAATATTCCATTCCCTGGCATGGCTTTTTACAAAGGCCACGGATTTGGCCAGCTCCATGAGGGCCACGGGAAACGTGTCCGGAGCAACGCTGTAGTGCAGGGAAAACACCTGACATCCCGCTGCCAGGAATTCCATGGCAATTGGCTGGTCTTCCCTGGGGGACACGAAGCCGTACCCGCCTCCGGCGCATATGATGACGGCCGGACGGAGAAGTTCCGGTTTGTGGGGCAGGCTGTCCAGCAGATAGGCAGTCAGGTCCGCCGGCTCATGGGAGGCCCTTTCGTGGCCGCATTCCTGCTCCGTGACTATAATATCAAAATGTTTTATATTCATATATTTGCCTTTCCGGAAACAGAAAAATGCGAAAAAGACTGTTTCCAGTATTATTATACTGAAAACAGCCCTTGGGTTCAATCACTTTTACGGTCTGTTTATGGCTGACAGCGGAACATGGTCTCAATGTAGGCCAGGATAAGGGGTGCGATTCCTTTGGCCTCATTTTCCACAACCGGCTCCCTCATATAATATTCAAAGGTGCCCTCCCGCATGTCCGTGTTGCCCAGCCCGGCAACCAGGCAGATGCCGCCCAGCTGGAGTCTGCCGTCTTTTTCGGAAAGGTATGTGCTGCAGATGCCTTCAAATGCTTTTTGGCCGTATTTAAAGTATTCTCCGGGAAGGTACCGGAGACGCACGCTTTTCATGATGGCGTAGGCAAATATGGCGGAGCCGGATTCCTCCAGGTAATTAGGGGCGATGCCCCCGCGGTTCACAACCTGGTACCACATGCCGGTGGCCTGGTCCTGGTAAGGAAGCATGGCGTCAATCAGCTCCCTGTAAATGACGTTCAGCCGTTCCTTCTGTGCGGACATGGAGTCCGGCATGACCTCCATGGTGTCAATGAGCGCCATGGCGTACCAGCCCATGGCCCGGAGCCAGAAGTTCTCCGACAAACCGGTTACCTTATCGCACCAGAACATCTGGCGTGAATCGTCGTAGGCGTGGTAGTACAGCCCGTTCAGCGGGTCCCTCATCCGTTTATATACCTGCAGAAACTGCTGGTAGGAATCATCGCAGTTTTTACAGTTATCATACTCCACCTCATACTGCATATAGAAGGGCTGGGCCATGTAGAGCCCGTCCAGCCATATCTGGTTGGGATAGATTTTCTTGTGCCAGAAGTTTCCGGTGGAGGTGCGGGGCTGTTCCTTTAACTGGCTGTATACAGTATCCATAGCCCTTCTGTACTTTTCCTTTCCTGTCAGCTTGTAAAGGTCAAAGAGGGTTTTTCCTGCATTTACATTATCCAGGTTGTATTCCTTGGGGTCATAGGATTTAATGGAACCGTCCTCCCTTACAAAGTAATCAATGAAGGTGTCTGCAAAGTCCAGATACCGTTTGTTCCTTGTCATAAGGTAGAGCTCCAGGATGGCTTTAATCATGCAGCCGTCAATATAGTTCCAGGTGGAGTCTGAACCCTCCCGGATTTTTTCGATGTTCCACACAGGGGACTCAGGGGTGCTCTGTTCAATCAGCTGGTCGATGTAACGGTCCAGTATTTTCATAATGTTAACTCTCCTTTATACAGATGTGCATACATGAGCCTGATTAGAGGCGTCTTTGGAAAATGGAAGTGTAAACGTTTGCAGACAAAACAATAGTAATTTGAGATAATAATTCCCTTGGAGCAAGGGTGAATTACAGTGCAATATGTCCTTGAAAACTTTAAAATCCATTTTTTTAATCATGAGTCTATCTTATCATAAAAAGAGTTGGAAAAGAATTGGATGATTTGCACGAAAAAATAATGTAAAACTATACGAAACAGACAATTGACATATGGTATAAATAGTGATACTATAAAATCACAAAGAAAAACGATGCATGTTTGCTTAAAATTAACGAATTGTAACAGCTTACAAATAGCAGATATGCATAATTTTTATAATATAGATGCAAACCTTTGCAACAACGCAAGCAAAGACAAAGAAAAGAGAGGGAGAGAAATGATGAAGAAAAACCTGAAAAAAGCAGTATCACTGGCCCTGGCATCTGTAATGGCGTTATCACTGACAGCCTGCGCAGGAAGCGGAAGCAAAACCACCACGGCGGCACAGGCAGAAGGCAAGGAAGCAGAGGGCGGGTCTGAGGACGTGACTATTAAGTTCTGCTGGTGGGGCGGTGATTCCAGACATGAGGCGACCGAGAAGGCAGTGGATGCATTCATGGCAAAGTATCCTAACATTAAGGTGGAATGCGAGTACGGCGCCTGGACCGGATGGGAAGAGAAGCAGTCCCTGGCCATCCAGGGAGGCAATGCAGCCGATGTTATGCAGATTAACTGGAACTGGATTACATCCTACAGCGGGAACGGAACCAACTTTGCAAACCTGGAGGATTACAGCGATGTCCTGGACCTGACCCAGTTTTCCCAGGACAGCCTGGACCAGTGCAAGGCGGACGGCAAGCTGATGGCAGTGCCGGTGGCCCTGACAGGACGCCTGTTCTACTGGAATAAGACGACCTTTGAGGAGGTCGGGTGTGAGATTCCTACAGATGAGGCATCCCTTCTGGAGGCAGGGGCCAGGTTCAAGGCTTACAATGAGGATTACTACCCTCTGGCCATGATGGAATATGACAGGGCCATCTTCCTGGTATACTATCTGGAGAGCGTATACGGCAAGCCGTGGGTTGAAAACGGGGAGCTTCAGTATACGGCTGAGGAGATTCAGACAGGCATGGACTTTATGACAAAGCTGGAGGAGGCACACGTGATTCCTACCATCGCTACCCTGCAGGGAGATATGGCTGATTCCTTAGACAAGAACGCAAAGGTTATCGACGGCAAGTACGCAGGTGTGTTTGAGTGGGATTCCGCAGTTTCCAAGGTGCAGAAGGCAATTGCCGAGAGTACCACAAAGCCGGGCCAGGAGCTGGTTATTGGAGATTTCCTTACCTTTGGCGATTACAATGGAGGCTTTACCAAGATTTCCATGGCATTGGCAGTATCTGCAAATTCTGCCCATCCAAAGGAAGCAGCCATGCTCATTGACTACTTATTAAATGATGACGAGGCAATTGAAATCTGCGGCACGGAGCGGGGCATTCCATGCTCAGCAGAGGGTGTAAAGATTCTGGAGGAAAAGGGAATCGGCGACAAGCTGGTTATGGAAGCCAACGCAAAGGTTCTGGCTTACTCCAAATTCCCTCTGGACCCAATGTTTGAGCACAACGACCTGAAGGCCAACCCGGACGGCGTATATTATAAAGTATTTGGAAAGCTGAGCGCCGGCGACATCAGTTCCGCCGAGGCAGCAGAAGATTTAATGAAGGGTATTGACGACTGCTATAACTTCTGATATTAATGAGACTTCAGGACAGGTAATGGTTACGGAATAAAAGGCAGGGCCGCCGGACAGGAACCGGGCGGCCCGCACCCTGGCCTGCCTCAGACAGAGGGGCGGCAGAAAAGGCGCGGCGGATTATCAGGAAAAGGCGGTGTCAGGAATAAGATGGATGTCAGGAAAGCAGTAAAACACAGGGAAAATTACGACAGCATTGTTACATATTTTAAGACTTTGAAAACGCCCGGCATGGACCAGATGGTTCTGCTGATAGATACAATAGAGCAGATGTCCCCGGAAATATACGAGCATTACAGGGCGCTCCAGGACATGTTCCGCATAAGGTTAAAGGCCATGCTGGCAGGAGAAAATCCGGGCCCGCATGAGCAGCTGGCATACATTATCCAGAAGGGGTGCAGCACAGGTACGCTGCTCAGGGAGAAGTATGAGAGCTATTTAAATTAATAGGTTTGGAGGTAACCGTATGAAAAAAAAGAAAGGATTCTGGGCGCTGAATATCGGCCTGCTTTACATTCTGCCGTGGCTGGTTGGATTTCTTCTGTTCAAGGTATATCCATTTGCATCTTCGCTGTACTACAGCTTTACCAACTATGATTTGTTCAACGGAATAACAAAGACCGGACTTCTGAACTATGAGAAGATATTTACGGATGAGGACATCATCAGGGCCTTTGTGGTGACGTTTAAATATGCTATCTTCGACGTGCCCCTAAAGCTGGCCTTCGCCCTCTTTATCGCGTATATTCTTAACTTCAAGCTGAAGGGCGTGAACTTTTTCAGGACAGCATATTACATCCCATCCATCCTGGGCGGCTCCATTGCCATAGCGATTCTCTGGAGGGCTGTATTTAATACGGATGGTCTGATTAACACGGTAATCACATTCTTCGGAGGCCCGAAGATTAACTGGATGGCCGGTTCCAACAGCGCGCTGTTCGTGATTGTACTTTTACGCGTTTGGCAGTTTGGCTCCGCCATGGTCATTTTCCTGGCAGCCCTTAAGGGCGTGTCCGAAGATTTGTATGAGGCTGCCTCCATTGACGGCGCAGGCAAATGGACCCAGTTTTTTAAGATTACAGTGCCCCTTATTACACCGGTTATTTTCTATAACCTGATTACACAGCTCTGCCAGGCGTTCCAGGAGTTCAACGCTCCGTTCCTGGTTACAAAGGGCGGACCCAACGGTGCAACCACATTGATTTCCATGCTGATTTACAACAACGCATTCCTGCGCCATAAGATGGGCATGGCCAGCGCACAGGCCTGGATTCTGTTCCTGATTGTCATGACCCTGACTGCAGTGGCATTTATCAGCCAGAAAAAGTGGGTTTATTATTCGGACGAGGAAGGGAGGTAGAAACGGATGACAAGAGAGACAAAACAAAAAGTAAGCACGGTAATCCGCTACACCCTGCTGATTCTGGTGGGATTTATCATGGTATACCCTCTCATATGGATGGTTGGCGCTACCTTTAAGACCAATTCCGAGATATTCACAAGCGCATGGTTCCTGCCTAAGAATCCTGTGTTTGACGGATACAACAATGCCTTTAAGAGCTACGGCGGCAAGATATCCCTTATTACCTCCCTGATTAACACATATAAAATCGTGATTCCCAAGGTTATCTTCACGGTGGTGTCCGCCACCATAGCTGCCTATGGGTTCGGACGGTTTGATTTTAAGGGAAAGAAGATTTTCTTTGCGCTGCTGATGTCCACCCTGTTCCTTCCGCAGGTGGTTCTCAATGCGCCCCAGTACATCATGTTCAACCGGTGGAAATGGGTCAACACCTACCTTCCGCTGATAGTACCGTCCCTGTTTGCGGCCGATACCTACTTTGTATTCATGCTGATTCAGTTCCTCAGGGGAGTTCCAAAGGAGCTGGAGGAGGCTGCCAAGATAGACGGCTGCAATACATTAAAGACACTGTGGTATGTAATTGTTCCTATGTTAAAGCCGTCGCTGGTTTCCTGCGCCCTGTTCCAGTTTATGTGGACCAACAATGACTTCCAGGGACCATTGATTTACATTGCAGACATGCAGAAATATACCAATTCCGTATACCTGCGCATGTCCATGGACGGAGATGTGGGATTCCAGTGGAACCGTATCCTGGCCATGTCGCTGATTTCCATTGTGCCGTCGCTGATTGTGTTCTTCTGTGCTCAGGATTCTTTCATTGATGGTATTGCGGCAGGCGGCGTTAAGGGTTAAAATATAAAAAGGCCGGGACTGGCCTGGATGTGGTTGGGGGCTCTCCTGGAGGGCCCCCATTCCTGGTTTGGCAGAACGGCCGTGTATGGAAATTTACAGGGAATTATAACGAACATGTGAGAGAAGAGGTAAAATGCCATGGAGCTGAAGGTGATATACAAAAATGCGCGGTGCGCTGTACTGGAAATTGAAGACGGAGGCACATATGAGGCCGGCCGGATGTACTGTCTCTATCTGAACGGGGAATTTATCCGGGAGACAGGGAAGGCTGTCAACAGTATATATAATCTGAAACCGGACACCAGCTACCGGGTGGAGGCCAGAAGTAAAGACGGACTTGTGTCAGAGTCCTCTTTTACCACGGACCGTGAATTCGTAACCCTGGATGTGCGGGATTTCGGTGCAAAGGGGGATGGGGTCCAGGATGATACGCTGTTTATCCAGGCCGCCATCATGGCCTGCCCCAAAGAGAGCCGGGTTCTGATTCCCGCAGGAACCTACCGGATTGTGTCCCTGTTCTTAAAGGATGATGTGAACATAGAACTGGCTGAGGGAGCCGTGCTGTCCGCGTATACGGACCGGTCCCGCTTTCCTGTGTTTAAGGGAATGATTCAGAGCTATGATGAGCAGGGTGAATACAACCTGGGTACATGGGAGGGCAATCCCCTGCCCATGTTTACCGGCATCATTACCGGCGTTAATGTGAAAAATGCTGTTATTTACGGACAGGGAATCATAGACGGGAACGCAGGGCCGGAGAAGGGAAACTGGTGGCATGAACCCAAGGCAATGCGCACGGCCTGCCGACCCAGAATGATTTTTCTGGAACGGTGCCGCCAGATGGTCATTCAGGGAATTACGGTGAGGAACAGCCCCAGCTGGAACATCCATCCCTATTTTTCAGACCACCTGAGATTCCTTGACCTTAAGATATTGAATCCCAAGGATTCACCCAACACAGACGGACTGGACCCGGAATCCTGTGAGGATGTGGAGATTGCCGGAGTCTATTTTTCTCTGGGAGATGACTGCATTGCCGTAAAGTCGGGAAAAATCTATATGGGCTCCACCTATAAACGCCCGTCTAAGGACATTTCCATACGCAGATGCTGCATGAGGGACGGCCACGGCTCCGTTACCATTGGAAGCGAGATGGCAGGAGGCATAAAGGACCTGACTGTAAAGGACTGCATGTTCCTGCACACGGACAGGGGGCTGCGCATCAAGACGCGCAGAGGCAGGGGAAAGGATGCCGTGGTGGACGGAATTGTCTTTGAACACATCCGTATGGACCATGTGATGACCCCTTTTGTCATCAACTGTTTTTATTACTGCGACCCGGACGGACACAGCGAATATGTGCGCACAAAAAAAGCACTGCCCGTGGATGACAGGACGCCCCTGATTAAGAGCCTGTGCTTTAAGGATATAGAGGCCGGGAACTGCCATGTGGCGGCGGCCTACATGTATGGACTTCCGGAACAGCGGATTGGGCGGGTGGAGATGGAACATGTCCGCGTCACCTATGCTTCTTCTGCCAGGGAAGGACAGCCGGCCATGATGGATGGATGCGATACCCATATATGCCGCATGGGAATCTACGCCAACCAGATTGATGAGCTGGTTCTTGAGGATGTAAAGGTGGAGGGGCAGGATGGTCCTGCCCTTATCACGGAAAATATCGGCCGTGTCTCCGGAAGCATTTGACAGGAGCCAGAAAACGAGTTAGATTGTATTCGTACGCCTGAACGGAACGAATACAAAAATGCTTACGGGGGATTACAAAGAGGGGGATATTATGGCAGTGACGATAAAGGATATCGCAAAAATGGCGGGGGTTTCCTATTCCACGGTATCCAGGGCCTTAAACGGCATAGGGGTGGAGAACACGGAGACCAGGAAGAACATACTGCGCCTGGCTCATGAGATGGGGTATGTGCCAAACCAGGCCGCCATTAACCTGAAGAAATCCAGGTCCTATGTAATCGGGCTGTATTTTTCTACCATCAGCAAGATGACGTCGCCCTTTGTGCTCCATGACGTGCTGACAGGGGTTTACAGCGTTACGGGAAGCAAGTATAATGTAGTGGTTAAAGGTATTGATATGCATGAACCCGGAACACTGAATCCCAGCTATTTCGACGGAATCATTGTATTGTCCCAGCGGAGCGAGGACATGGAGTTCATGAACGAGGTCCTGGACAAAAAGATTCCCATGGCAGTTATCTGCCGGGCCGTGGATGTGGATGCGCCCAATGTGACCACGGATGAGGCCCTTGCCATGGAGCGGGCCATGGATTATCTGCTGGAGAACGGACACAGGAACATCGGTATCATAGAAGGAAATCCGGGACTGGATTCCAGCCGGCTCCGCCGCAGGGGGTGGAGGACCTCCATGGCCAGCCACGGACTGGACCCGGATGCGCTTCCTGTTATCAGCGGCAATTACCGGTATGCCAGTGGTTATACGGCGGCAAAACAGCTCCTCACCTTCCGTCCCACAGCCCTTTTGTGCTTTAACGATGAGATGGCCTTCGGGGCCAGGACAGCCATTGTGGAGGCCGGCCTTAAGGTGCCGGACGACGTATCCCTGGTTGGTTTTGACAACTGGGACATGTCCGGCTATTCGGACATGCATCTGACCACGGTGGAACGGAACATGAGTGAGATTGCCAAGGAGGGGGCCAGGGTGCTGCTTCGGCGCCTGGATGAGGGAATCATCGACAACCGGAGAATTTACCTGAACAATAAGCTGGTTATCAGGGACACGGTTAAGAATCTGAATGTGGAAGAGAGGGAATCATCATGAAAAAGTTGGAAGAGTATGTAAGAAGCATACCGGATTTTCCGGAGCCTGGAATTATATTCCGGGATGTGACCAGCATCCTGCAGGATGCAGACGGTCTGCACCTGGCAGTGGACAGTCTGATTGACATGGTCAAGGACCTGGATTACGACCTGGTGGTAGGGCCTGAGTCAAGAGGCTTTATCTTTGGAGTGCCGGTGGCCTATGCGCAGCACAAGGGATTTGTGCCTGTCCGCAAAAAGGGAAAGCTTCCCTGCGAGACCATTGCCATGGAATATGATTTAGAATACGGACAGGCCACCATTGAAATGCACAGGGATTCCATCCGTCCCGGCCAGAAGGTGGTTATTGTGGACGACCTGATTGCCACAGGCGGAACCACGGAGGCAATTGTCAAGCTGATTGAACAGCTGGGCGGCCAGGTGGTGAAGATTTGCTTTGTCATGGAGCTGGCAGGGCTGAATGGCCGGGAGCATCTGAAGGGATATGACGTGGATTCGGCGATTATTTATGAAGGTAAGTAGAAAAATGAGATAGATTTGGTTACAGAATGGGCCTGCCATAGGAAAAGCGGGCCTTTTTGTTATTCCTGTCCATCTGCCCTATATCAAAATTCATCTGATATTTCCTTGAACAAACCCCTTCCCCGTAGTACAATATTAATAATTATCTAAACGTACCGACAAATTTTAGAAAGGCAGAGGATTACGGGCATGAGAAGATTACGGATAGCGTCAATAACAGCCCTTTGCATTGGAGCCGCAGTTCTGGCGGGCGGCTGTTCCGGGGAAAGCAGGAAGGCGGAACCCACCCGGGCCCAGGCAGAGGCATCTTCTGCCCAGACAGAGGAAAATGACAGTGAGACTGTCATGTCCATCGAATTCTGGCACTACTATAACGATGCGCAGAAGCAGCATCTGGACCAGCTCATAAAGGAGTATAACGATACCCTTGGCAGGGAACGGGGCGTGGCTGTGGAGGCATACAGCCAGGGTTCTATTGCAGATTTGACCAATAAGATAGATTTGGTGCTCAACGGAACCACCAACGATGTGGAGATGGCAAATATCGTGCTGGCCTACAGGGACATGGTGGTCAACACGGTAAAGCTTCATCCCGACAGGCTGGTGGAGCTGGGAAGCGTGGTGCCGGAGAGCGACCTTGCCCAGTATAACCAGGCGTATCTGAACGAGGGCTATATAGACGGAAAGCTCTATATACTGCCGGTTGCAAAGTCCACAGAGCTTCTTCTCATGAACCAGACCAGGCTGGATGCATTTCTGGATGCCAATCCCCGGTACCGGGAGGAGAACATGGAGTCATGGGAAGGTCTGGAGAGGATGGCTGAGGGATATTTCAGGTGGACAGACGATATGACTCCTGAAACAGACGGGGACGGAAGTCCCTTCATCGGAGTGGATAACCTGGCCAATTATTTCGTTGCCATGAATCATGCCATGGGCTCGGATATCTACCATTACGACGAGAACGGCGTTGTGGTGCCGGATTTGGACAGGGATATCATTGAACGGCTGTTCCTGAATTATTACCAGCCTTTTACCAAGGGATATTATGGGGCAAAGGGCCGCTACCGCAGCGATGACGTAAAGCAGTCCTATCTGGCCGGCTGCATCGGTTCCTCCAGCAGCGTCCTCTATTTCCCGGAGGAAGTGGCTGATTCGGAGGGGAATATGGTACCGGTTACAACCGGTGTCTACCAATATCCGGTGATGGAGGGGACAACCCCCACTGCAATCCAGCAGGGGGCGGGCGTGGCTGTGTTTAACCGCAGCCATGAGGAAAACAAGGCGGCCCTGGATTTCATACACTGGCTGACCATTGACAGGGGTTTTGAGCTTGCCACATCCATGTCCTATATGCCTGTGGACAATGGCGCAATGACAGAGGAGCAGGGGCGGCAGATTGATGATGCCAGGGTGCTTAAAGGGATTGAAACCGGACTTAAGCAGAGCAGTTCCTACCAGATGGTGTATGGCTTTGACTTTGAGAATTCCTATGATGTCAGGACTGAAGTGGACGCCTGTTTCAGCGAGGCGCTGAGCCGGGGGCGTATGGAGTTTGAGGAGTATCTGGGGCAGGGGATGTCCATGGACGAAGCTGCAGCTTCCATGGATTACGGCAGAAAGGCAGATGCATTTTACGAACAGGTAAAGGCTATATTCGAAGAATAGTGCCTGACAGTGCCTCTGTTTGGGGAATGGAGGATATCCTATGAAAAAACGTTTGCTGAGCAACAGGGTAAGGAACGCCATTTTGATGGCTATCCTGCTGCAGAGCGTTATATTTGGTTTCGGACTGATGGTGACCGGAACCTTTTCGGGAACAGCCAACCGCCCTTATAAGGTAATGGAATCCCAGGTAGCGGAAAAAAACTCACTTATATCAGGATATATGAATAACTCCCTTCTCATCGCCAATACCATGGAGAAAGAGCTGGCAAAGATAAAGGATGACAGAAAGATACATGACAGACTGATTGATAACTTAAACCATGCATCGTCGGTGGACGGCGTCTTTTACCTGAATCTGGACGGCAGGGAGGCCGTCATATACCGGGACGGGGAGCCGCAGATATTCTCATCTGCCTATGGCGACATCTACTGTGTGGTGGGAAGTTCCAAGAGTGAATATCCCATTGCCCTCTCTAAGGACTGGAGCCCCAAGCTCACATCTGAGGACTGGGCAAAGGCGGAGCGGTATTGGGCAGAACGGACCAAAGGGGGAAAATGGTTTTTCGGGGATAACCGTCTGTATTATGTCATAAGCCAGGAGGTCTACGGCAGCCGCCGGATAATGGGATTCCAAATCAGCGGGGAAATGCTGGACTCATATCTGAGTCTGGATAACCCTCCCTACAAGGGAATGGAAGTCCTTCTCATGACGGACGGGCAGATACTCTATGGCCGGGATAAGGCGTCCATAGGTACGGACTATGAATACAGGGAGGAAGGAAACCGGATATCATTAACTTATAACGATGCTTCCTATGACGGTGTGCGCAGTGTCCTCCAGGTTTATGGTCACATGAACGGGGGTACCGTGTATGTGGCGGCGGTATGCTACCACTCGGAGCTGGCGGAGCTGTCCAGGTCCACTATTGTCATGGTGGCGGGAGTATACCTGCTGTCCATTGTGATTGCCATTATTTTCTCTTATATTGCCATCTGGATGGTGCTGAAACCAATTCAGAAGCTGCAGGAGGACATCACCTGCCAGAATCCGGATGAGGTACACTTTAAGGATATTGGAATTGAAGAGATAGACCGTATCCATCAGGCCCTCAACGATATGGCTGCAAAGGTGGAGCAGAGCTATTCCAGATACTCCTTTACCCTGGAATCAGCAGGGGAAAAGGTGGGGAGCTTTGAATATCAGAAGGGCGGGGAGCGGGTTAAACTGAGTTCATCCATCCTGCAGCTGCTGGATATTCCGGAGGAACGTATGGGAGCCGACAGCTGCGTGGACTACGCCATGTGGGAGGACATCATACGCAGGCTGGACCGGGTGGCGGAGCTGGAGGACGGATATTCCTATATTGACAGGGCGGGCAATACCAGAGCCGTGACCATACGCCAGAGGCATGAGGAACACGGGGTGTTCGGCATTGTTATTGACAAGACGGACGCATATATGGAGATACTGCGGCTCAGAAATATATCCCAGCACGACCAGCTGACCGGCCTGTACAATGCATCCTACCTAAAGAAGGAGGGGCAGAAGATACTGGACAGCAACAGGAGCCGGGTCAATGCACTGGTTTTCTGTGATTTGGATAATCTGAAATATGTGAACGACAATTACGGCCATGAGATGGGGGACCATTATCTCAGGGCCATGGCAGACCTGCTGACTGAAATTGCATCCGGGGAGCAGTGCATTGCGGTGCGCCTGTCGGGTGATGA
Organism: Clostridium sp. 1001283B150225_161107_B6; assembly: GCF_015556325.1. Taxonomy (NCBI): domain Bacteria; kingdom Bacillati; phylum Bacillota; class Clostridia; order Eubacteriales; family Clostridiaceae; genus Clostridium; species Clostridium sp. 1001283B150225_161107_B6. The sequence goes on from NZ_JADNMD010000009.1 coordinate 240,627, forward strand.
GTTTGTACTGTTCTTCTATGGCTACAGTGACAGAAGGACCATAGAGAGCAAGGTCAGGGACGGATATGAGGGACGCAGCTCCATCCAGCTGCCGGACGGCACCAGCCGCAGAATCAATGCGTCCATTGGCCTGGCCTTTGCCCAGAGGGAATCCGAAAGCATGGAGGACCTGATTAACCGGGCGGACAGGGCCATGTACAGGGTGAAGCGCACAGAGAAAAACGGGATTGCCATTTATGACAAGTCAGACGAGGCAGGGCCGGTATAGCGCGTGTCCAGTGACAGCGTTCCGGCCCGGCCCCGCTTTTTTCTAAGCGCCCCTTGCTTTTTTACCTAAAAAAAATTATAATGTATCTTGACTATCCATAGGAAAAGGTGACCGAACATATGGCAAATGAGGGAACAAAAGAAAAACTGGATATCGAATTGGAAGCGCCGGCCGACTTTACCAGCCCTGAAGTGCTGTATCAGGACTTGATTAATACAATCCGCAAATATCATCCTTCCGATGATATCACCATGATTGAAAAGGCGTACAGGATTGCAGATGAGGCCCATAAAGAGCAGAAGCGCAAATCCGGGGAGCCCTATATCATCCATCCGCTCTGTGTGGCTATTATACTGGCTGATTTGGAGATGGATAAGGAAACCATTGCGGCAGGGCTTCTTCATGATGTGGTGGAGGACACCATCATGACCCTGGAGCAGCTGACCAAGGAGTTTGGCTCCGAGGTTTCCTTCCTGGTGGACGGTGTCACCAAGCTGACGCAGTTAAACTGGGACAAGGACAAGGTGGAGATACAGGCAGACAACCTGCGCAAGATGTTTCTGGCCATGGCAAAGGACATCCGTGTCATCATCATCAAGCTGGCGGACCGTCTCCACAACATGAGAACCGGCCAGTACTGGAAGCCGGAGAAGCAAAAGGAAAAGGCCAGGGAGACCATGGAGATTTATGCTCCCATCGCTGACAGGCTGGGTATTTCCAAGATTAAGATTGAGCTGGATGACCTGTCTCTTAAGTTCCTTCAGCCGGATGTATATTACGACCTGGTGGAAAAGGTGGCCCTCCGCAAGGATACAAGGGAGGCCTTTGTCCAGGAAATCGTGGATGAGGTCAGGAGCCACATGGAGGATGCAGGCATTGAAGCCTTGGTAGGCGGACGTGTAAAGCATTTTTTCAGCATATATAAAAAGATGGTGAACCAGAACAAGACTCTGGACCAGATATATGATTTATTTGCAGTGCGCATCATGGTGGAGACCGTGAAGGACTGCTACGCAGCCCTGGGTGTTATCCATGAGATGTATAAGCCCATACCGGGCCGTTTTAAAGACTATATAGCCATGCCCAAACAGAACATGTACCAGTCCCTGCACACCACCCTGATTGGGAGCAACGGACAGCCCTTTGAGATACAGATCCGCACCTATGAGATGCACAGGACAGCGGAATACGGTATTGCCGCCCATTGGAAGTATAAGGAGAGCGGAAGCGGACAGGTGGCTGCGGGAAGCGCTGAGGCAAAGCTCAGCTGGCTGCGTCAGATTCTGGAGTGGCAGAGGGACACCGACGATTCCAAGGAATTCCTGAGTATGGTCAAGGGAGATTTGGATTTGTTTTCCGACAGTGTGTACTGCTTCACGCCGTCAGGGGATGTAAAGACCCTGCCCAGCGGTTCCACTCCCATTGACTTTGCATATTGTATACACAGTGCTGTGGGCAATAAGATGGTGGGAGCCAGGGTCAACGGCAAGCTGGTGCCCATTGAATACGTGATTCAAAACGGCGACCAGCTGGAGATTATCACTTCCCAGAATTCCAAGGGACCCAGCCGGGACTGGCTGGGCATTGTGAAGAGCACCCAGGCCAAGAATAAGATAAACCAGTGGTTCAAGAGCCAGATGAAGGAAGATAATATCGTCAGGGGACGGGACCAGATTGAACGGTACTGCAAGACCAAGGGCATTAACTGGTCTGAAATCGGCAAGCCGGAGTTCATGGAAAAGGTTATGAACCGGTATGCCTACAAGGACTGGGATTCCGTCCTGGCATCCATTGGACACGGGGGCCTGAAAGAGGGCCAGGTCATCAACAAGATGATGGAGGAGCGGGAGAAGAAGCTTAAGAGGGAGATTACGGATGCGGATGTGCTCAGCGGCATTGCCGACACAGCGGGAAGGTCCGGCGAGGCCAGTGTCCGCAAATCCAAGAGCGGCATCATGGTCAAGGGAATCCATGACCTGGCGGTGCGGTTCTCCAAGTGCTGCAATCCTGTGCCGGGAGATGAAATTGTAGGATTTGTCACCAGGGGCAGGGGCGTGTCCATCCACCGCACGGACTGCGTGAACATCATCAATCTGCCGGAGGATGAACGGAGCAGGATGATTGACGCGGAGTGGCAGATGGCAGAGGGAGCCAGCAGCAACGAGCAGTATTCCACGGAAATCAAGATATTTGCCAATAACCGGATTGGCATGTTTGCGGATATATCCAAGGTCTTTACGGAGAAGCAGATTGACATCACCTCCATGAACGTAAGGACCAGCAAGCAGGGCAAGGCCACCATTATCATGACGTTTGACATTCATGGGACCGATGAGCTGAACCGGCTGACCGACAAGATACGCCAGATAGAGGGCGTTCTGGATATAGAGAGGACGACAGGTTAGCTTAGATATGAAAGGGGAAGGATATGAGCGATATCAGGATTAAGACATGTGTACTGGGACAGGTGAGTACCAACTGCTACCTGGTTTATGATGAGAATACAAAGGAGGGAGTGGTCATTGACCCGGCTGACAACGCTCCCTATATACTGAATAAGTGCAGTGAGCTGGGGATTAATCTTACGGCGGTGCTGCTGACCCATGGACATTTTGACCATATCATGGCTGTGCCGGATGTGGTCAGGGCATTCCGGGTAAAGGTCTACGCATATGAGACAGAGGACAATATGCTGGCCGATACCAAGCTTAATATGACCGGGGGATTCCGGGGACCGCAGACCAGCCTTCATGCGGATGTGCTTCTTCATGACGGGCAGGAGCTGGAACTTCTGGGGACCAGCTGGAAGGTGCTGTTCACACCGGGACACACCGCAGGCTCCTGCTGCTTCTATCTGCCGGAGGAAGGCATTATCTTTGCAGGTGATACCTTGTTCCGCGGCTCCTATGGACGGACGGACCTGCCCACTGGTAATACGATTCGCATTGTCAGTTCCATTGTGGACATACTCTTTAATCTGCCGGATGATACCATGGTGTATACAGGCCATGGGGACCCCACTACCATTGGATTTGAGAAGCAGGGAAATCCCGTGTTTGCAGTAAGAGACAACATTCTCCGGGTAAAAGGCCCGGATGCCTTCAAACAGGAATAGAAGGAAGGTTTTATATAGAAAGCAGGTTTTGTATGATTGGACTTTTAATACAGGATAACCAGTACGAACAGGACATCAGAGAACTTCTGATGTCCTTTTATCCAGGTGAGGCCTATGCCCATGAGGTAAAGGACGGAGCGGACTTCTATGTGGAGACACGGCTGGGAGACGGAACGGTTTCCGTTTATATATGGGAGAACGGCACATCCCCGGAAAACTGCCGGGAGGGCGGGGCCGGGCCGGAACAGGTTACGGCTCCGTCCCGGCCGGAAGGGCTGGACGGATGGGAGCTATCGGCTTCCTGCACCCGTTCCTCTGACCTTTCAGACCACTCCGCCACCAAGAATGTGGTAAAGAAGATGTTTTACCTTATGCTGGCGGAGCGTACGGGAAGGGAAATGCCCTGGGGTTCCCTTACCGGCATCCGCCCCACCAAGATAGCCCTTACCAGGCTGGAGGAAGGCTGGAAGGAGGAGGACATACGCTCCTTTATGAAGGAGACTTACCTTGCCAGTGATGAAAAGATAGATTTGAGCATTGAGATTGCCGCCAGGGAGAAGCGGCTCCTGGAACCATTGGATTATGAGAGGGGCTACAGCCTGTATGTGGGGATTCCATTCTGCCCCACCACCTGTCTTTACTGCTCCTTTACCTCCTACCCCATTGGAAAATGGAAGGGGCGCACCGGACTTTATCTGGAGGCCCTGTTTAAGGAACTGGAATATACGGCCGGGAAAATGAAGGGAAGGCCCCTGGACACGGTTTATATCGGAGGCGGCACCCCCACATCCCTTCCGGCGGAGGATATAGACGCCATCTTAAGCAGGCTGGAGCAGCTGTTTGATTTGAGCCGAGTACTGGAATTTACAGTGGAGGCCGGAAGGCCGGACAGCATTACCCAGGACAAGCTCAGGGTGCTGAGAAACCACGGGATAACCCGTATTTCCATCAATCCCCAGACCATGAACCAGAAAACACTGGACATCATCGGACGCCACCATACCGTGGAGATGGTGAAGGAACGTTTTTACATGGCCCGTGAGATGGGATTTGATAATATTAACATGGACCTGATTATGGGGCTTCCGGAGGAAAACCTGGAGGATGTACGGCATACATTGGCCAAGGTAAAGGCCCTTGGCCCGGATTCCCTTACCGTCCATTCACTGGCCATTAAGAGGGCGGCCAGGCTCAACATGTTCAGGGAAGAGTACGGCGGGCTGAAGATTCAGAACACGCCGGAGATGATTGAACTCAGCGCTGCCTGCGCCCGTGAGATGGGGATGGAGCCGTATTATCTGTACCGCCAGAAAAACATGGCCGGTAATTTTGAGAATGTGGGGTATTCCCTGCCCGGCAAAGCCTGCATCTACAACATCCTTATCATGGAGGAGATGCAGACCATAGCTGCCTGCGGCGCGGGAACCACCACCAAGGTGGTATTTCCCTCTGAAAACCGCAGGGAACGGTGCGAGAACGTAAAGGAAGTGGAGCAGTATATCAGCAGGATTGACGAGATGATTGGGCGCAAGGAGCGCATCCTTACGCCGTGAGTCTGCTAGGCAGCGGTTCCATACAGATATGCAGGGTGCCGCAGCGCATGATGCCGGGGTCATGTAAACAGAGACATGGTTCCGGCAGATTTTATTATTTCAGTGAATCATAAGTGTCTGGGAGGAGAGGTATTGTGAAAAAGAGAGAGCGTGTATTTGCAGCAATGAGAAATGAGCCGGTGGACAGGGTTCCCTGTTATTTTACCACTCATTTTGCCAGGGAGTCGGCCTTTGGGGAGGCAGCCGTGGAGGAGCATCTGAAGTTTTTCAGCGAGGTGAATCCGGATATCCAGAAAATCATGAACGAGAACCTGGTTCCCAACATGGGTTCCATAAAAACGCCTGAGGACTGGAAATGCATCAGGACCATTACCCTTAAGGACAAATTCATGGAGGATGAGATTGAGCTGGTCAAGCGCGTCCTGGACCGGTGCGACAGGGATGCCTTTAATATCGGCACCCTTCACGGCATTGTGGCCTCCACCATCCATCCCATTGAGCCGGATTACGGTTATATGCCGGTGCGGCAGCTGCTCTGCAGCCATTTGCGTCAGAATAAGGGGCCTGTGCTGGACGCCATGAAGCGGATTGCTGACGGTCTGTGCCTGCTGGCAGGGAAATTTGTGGAACTGGGACTGGACGGCATCCTCTATGCAGGGCTGGGAGGGGAGCGGTTTTTGTTTACCGACCAGGAGTTTGCCGAGTATATCATGCCCCTGGATAAGCAGATAATGAGTGCCTGTCTGGAAGCAGGGGGCCACAATATCCTGCACATGTGCAAGACAGATGTGAATTTTGACCGGTACGAGAGCTATAAGGGCCTTTACAGCATAGCCAACTGGGGCATTTATGAGACGGGGATGAGTCTGTCAGAGGGCAGAAAGCGGTTTACGGACTGCGCCATTATGGGCGGCCTGTCCAATCACATGGGACCGCTGATTGAAGGGACTCCGGAGGAAATCCGTGAGGAGGTACGGCGCGTCATATCCGAGGCAGGAGAAACAGGCTTTATCCTGGGGACGGATTGCACCATTCCCATGGGCGTGCCCTATGAGCGTATGCGGATTGCGGCGGAAGCCATAAAATAGGGGAAAATCATTGAAAACACTTGCAAAATCATAAAAGTTGCTTAAAATAAAGATATTGAACAAAAATCAGGATTGGAGAACGCGTATGGCATTAGCAAAGAAGCCGGTCACCGGCATGAGGGATATCACGCCTGCCGAGATGCAGATTCGTGAGTACGTGATGAATCAAATCAGAGAGACCTATAAAAGTTTTGGATTTACCCAGATAGAGACACCCTGCGTTGAGCACATTGAGAATCTGACCAGCAAACAGGGCGGGGACAATGAGAAGCTGATTTTCAAGATACTGAAAAGAGGGGACAAGTTTAACCTGGAAGAGGCAAAGGAGGAGAATGACCTGGTGGACAGCGGCCTGCGCTATGACCTTACCCTTCCTCTTTCCCGCTATTACGCCAACAACGCAGCCAGCCTGCCCAGCCCCTTTAAGGCGCTTCAGATGGGAAGCGTGTGGCGTGCGGACCGTCCCCAGAAGGGCCGTTTCCGCCAGTTTGTACAGTGCGATATTGATATTCTGGGAGATGCCACCAGCCTGGCTGAAATCGAGCTGATTCTGGCTACCACCACGGCCCTGGGAAGAATCTGCCCGGACAATGGCTTTACTGTCCGCATCAATGACAGAGGCATTCTGCGGGGTATGGCCCTTTACTGCGGTTTCCCTGAGGAGTCCATGGACCAGGTATTTATCACCCTGGACAAGATGGATAAGATTGGGTATGAAGGCGTGGAGAAGGAGCTTCTGGATTCCGGCTACAGCACGGAGAGCGTAGGAAAATATCTGGACATGCTTAAAAATGTTACAAAGGATGCAGCCGGTGTAAGAGCCCTGGGACAGATGCTGTCGGAAGTAATGCCCGCCAGTGTAAGCGAGGGTCTGGCGCATATCATGGACACAGTGACTGAGGTGGCTGAGGCTGATTTCGGGCTGGAGTTCGACCCTACCCTGGTCAGAGGCATGTCATATTACACAGGAACCATTTTTGAAGTTTCCATGGAGGGCTTCGGCGGTTCCGTGGCAGGCGGCGGCCGGTATGATAAGATGATAGGCAAGTTCACGGGAATGGAAACGCCGGCCTGCGGATTTTCCATAGGCTTTGAGCGCATTGTAACCATTCTGACGGACAATGGCTTTACTGTGCCCGGCGCCTCTTCCAGAAAGGCATTTCTCTTTGAAAAGGGTGTGGACAGCACCATGCTGGCATCTGTAATCCGCCAGGCCATGGAGGAGAGAAAGAAGGGCGTGCAGGTCCTGGTAGCCCAGATGAACAAGAACAAGAAGTTCCAGAAGGAACAGCTGGGCAAGGAAGGCTACACGGAGTTTAAGGAGTTTTATAAGGAAAGCCTGAAGAATTAAGGAAAATAAAGGAGATAAGACAATGGCAGAATCAATGGTTGGGTTAAAGCGTACCCATAGATGTACGGAGGTGACCACTGCCCAAATCGGTCAGGTAGTGACCGTCATGGGATGGGTCCAGAAGAGCAGGAATAAGGGAGGCATTATCTTTGTGGATTTGCGGGACCGTTCCGGCATCCTTCAGATTATATTTGAGGAACATGACTGCGGCGCAGAGGACTTTGCAAAGGCAGAGAAGCTGAGGAGCGAGTTCGTGGTCGCTGTTACAGGCCGGGTAGAGGCCCGTTCCGGAGCAGTAAATACCAATCTGGCCACAGGCGCCATTGAAATAAGGGCCAACTCCATGCGCATTCTTTCCGAGTCCGAGACACCTCCCTTCCCCATTGAGGAGAACAGCAAGACAAAGGAAGAGCTTCGCCTGAAATACCGTTTCCTGGATTTGAGAAGGCCGGATATCCAGAAAAATCTTATGATTAGGAGCCAGGTAGCCACCCTTACCAGGGCATTTCTGGCGTCTGAGGGATTCCTTGAGATTGAGACGCCTACTCTGATTAAGAGTACGCCGGAGGGCGCCAGGGACTATCTGGTACCCAGCCGTGTGCATCCCGGTTCCTTTTATGCCCTGCCGCAGTCACCGCAGCTTTTCAAACAGCTGCTCATGTGTTCCGGTTACGACCGCTACTTTCAGCTGGCCCGCTGCTACAGGGATGAGGACCTGAGGGCAGACCGCCAGCCTGAGTTCACACAGATAGACATGGAGCTTTCCTTTGTGGATGTGGACGATGTGCTGGATGTCAATGAGCGCCTGTTAAAAAAGCTGTTTAAGGAAATCTGTAATTTTGATTTGCAGCTGCCCATTCCCCGTATGACCTGGCAGGAGGCCATGGACCGTTTTGGCTCTGATAAACCGGACCTGCGTTTTGGGATGGAGCTTAAGAATGTTTCTGATGTGGTTAGGGGCTGCGGGTTTGCAGTGTTTAAGGGAGCCCTGGAAAACGGCGGCAGTGTCCGCGGCATCAACGCCCAGGGACAGGGGCATATGCCGCGTAAGAAAATAGACGCCCTGGTGGAGTATGCCAAGGGATTCGGCGCCAAGGGCCTTGCCTATGTGGCAATCAATGAGGACGGCACCTTCAAATCCTCCTTTGCAAAGTTCATGAAGGAGGAGGAAATGGCTGCCCTGATTCAGGCCATGGACGGAAAGCCGGGAGATTTGCTGCTGTTTGCCGCCGACCGCAATAAGGTGGTATTTGACGTCCTGGGCAACCTGCGCCTGGAGCTGGCCAGACAGCTGGAGCTGCTTAAGAAGGATGACTTTAAGTTCCTGTGGGTGACAGAGTTCCCGCTTCTGGAATATTCAGAGGAAGAGGACCGGTACGTGGCCATGCATCATCCATTTACCATGCCCATGGATGAGGATTTGCAGTATATTGACTCTGACCCGGGCCGTGTCCGGGCCAAGGCATATGATATTGTCCTGAACGGCGTGGAGTTGGGAGGCGGCTCTGTCCGTATCCACCAGGCAGATATCCAGTCCAAGATGTTTGAAGTACTGGGCTTTACACCTGAGAGGGCCAATGAGCAGTTCGGCTTTCTGCTGGAGGCATTTAAGTACGGGGTTCCTCCCCACGCCGGTCTGGCATATGGCCTGGACCGCGTGATAATGCTGATGGTGGGAGCTGACAGTATCCGCGACGTCATTGCGTTCCCCAAGGTGAAGGATGCATCCTGCCTGATGACCGATGCGCCCGGGCAGGTAGATGTGAAACAGCTGGAGGAACTGCATATTGCGGTTGCTTCCGGAGAAGAAAGCGGTATATAAGTATATGTGATTTTTGGAAGGCCAGCAAGCCGTCCGTCCGGTGTAATACGGGATTGGGCGGCTTGTTTTTTTTGCTAAAAAGGGGTTGACATTTTAAAATCGTGGCATATAATGTAGATATAAACATATGAACACTTATTCATTTGAATAGATGATAATAAGAAAGAGAGGTTACCAGCCATGGCAATAAATGATGTGGAGTGCTGCGATTTTTATCAGGTCCATGAGGATGTGGTAAAGGCGGTTAATGATAAGATGCCGGATGAGGATAAACTGTATGACCTGGCGGAGATATTCAAGGTGTTTGGGGATTCCACCAGAATCAAGATATTGTATGTGCTTTTCGAGGCGGAGATGTGTGTCTGTGACATTGCGCAGCTTCTTAATATGAACCAGTCAGCTATTTCCCACCAGCTGAGAATCCTGAAGCAGAACAGGCTGGTAAAAAGCCGCAGGGACGGCAAGGCTGTATTCTATTCCCTGGCAGACAGCCATGTGAGGACCATCATTAACCAGGGTATGGAGCATATAGAGGAATAGGCCAAAAGGGCGGTTCCATGTATTATGGCCCAGTATTTCCGGCTTGCATAAGCTACAGATGGTGCCGGCGGAAAATGGAGTATAAATAAAATAACAGATATGGAGGAGAATAGGAATGAAGAAGAAATTCAAACTGCAGGACCTGGATTGTGCCAACTGCGCAGCCAAGATGGAGGAAGCAATCAAGAAAATTGAGGGAGTGTCTGATGCAACAGTGAGCTTCATGACCCAGAAGATGACCATAGAGGCAGATGACAGCAGGTTCGATGAAATTATGAAGGAAGTAGTGTCTGCGTGCAAAAAGGTGGAGCCTGACTGCATTATCCAGCTTTAAACGCGCAGCCGGACTGGAAAGGAAACTGATATGACTAAGAAACAAAAGGCAATGCTGCTCCGTATCATAGCATCCTTCATCATTTATATTACCCTGGCAGTGACAGACCACATGGAAATTTTACCGGAGTGGCTTGGGTTGTGGGGAAAGCTGGTCCTGTATCTGGTTCCCTATGTTCTCATTGGATGGGATATTATATACAAGGCATTCCGCAATATACGCAACGGCCAGGTCTTTGATGAGAATTTTCTGATGACAGTAGCTACCTTCGGCGCCTTTGGCGTAGGAGAATATTCGGAGGCAGTGGCGGTCATGCTGTTTTACCAGGTGGGCGAACTGTTCCAGAGCTATGCAGTGAACCGCTCCAGGCAGTCCATCACTGAGCTTATGGATATCTGCCCGGAGTATGCCAACATAGAGGAGGACGGCCAGCTGAAACAGGTGGACCCGGACGATGTGCAGGTGGGCGATATCATCGTGGTTAAGTCGGGGGAGAGAATTCCCCTGGACGGCAAGGTGGTGTTTGGGGATTCCATGGTGGATACTTCCGCGCTGACCGGTGAGTCCGTACCCCGCAAGGTAACAGCGGGGGACGATATCATCAGCGGCTGTGTCAATGGAAGCGGCCTTTTGCGGGTTCAGGTCACAAAGGAATTTGACGATTCCACCGTGGCAAAGATTCTGGAGCTGGTGGAGAATGCCAGCAGCAAAAAGGCGCAGGTGGAAAACTTCATTACCCGGTTTGCCAGATATTATACCCCCTTAGTGGTGGTGGGAGCCGTGCTCCTGGCTGTGATTCCTCCCCTGTTCTTTGGGCAGACCTGGTCCGAGGGCATCAGAAGGGCCTGTACCTTCCTGGTCATTTCCTGCCCCTGCGCCCTGGTAATCTCAGTGCCCATGAGCTTTTTCTCAGGCATCGGGGCTGCTTCCAAAAAGGGTGTGCTTATCAAGGGCAGCAATTATCTGGAGGCGCTGTCTGAGATGGACACCATTGTGTTTGATAAGACAGGTACGCTGACCAAGGGAGAATTCAAGGTGACTGAGATTCATGCGGTGGACGGCAGTCCTGTCCCGGAGGCGTCTGAGGTTCCGCGTACCAGGGTGTGGGCGGCCAGCCAGCCCTCCGATGAGGCAAAACGTTCCCTGCTGGAGCTGGCGGCATTGGCGGAAAGCTATTCAGACCATCCCATTTCACGTTCTATTAAAGATGCGTGGGGAGATACCATTGACATGAACCGCGTCAGCAATGCACAGGAGATATCCGGTCACGGAGTGCAGGCGGAAATTGACGGCCATACCGTACTGGCGGGCAACAGCAAGCTGATGAAGGAAATGAACGTAGAGTATCAGGAATGCACCAGCATGGGCACGGTGGTCTATGTGGCTCTGGACGGCGTGTACTGCGGATATATTGTCATATCGGATTCAATTAAGGAAGAGTCCTTCGAGGCAATCAGGAATCTTAAGAAGGTGGGTGTCAGAAGGACCATTATGCTTACCGGCGATAAGAAAGAGGTAGGAGAAGCAGTGGCAGCCAGGCTGGGGCTGGATGAGGTCCATGCAGAGCTTCTTCCGGGGGATAAGGTGGCAAAGGTGGAGGAACTGCTGTCTCAGCAGACGGGAAAACACAGGCTGGCCTTTGTGGGCGATGGTATCAATGACGCGCCTGTTCTCTCCCGGGCGGACATTGGAATTGCAATGGGCAGCATGGGTTCCGATGCAGCCATTGAAGCAGCGGATATTGTGCTCATGGATGATAACCCTGCCAGGATTGCGGATGTGGTCCGCATATCGCGCAAGACTATGTCCATCGTAAAGCAGAACATTGCCTTTGCATTGGGAGTCAAGGCAGTGGTGCTCTTAATGGGTGCTGTGGGCGTGGCCAATATGTGGGAGGCGGTATTTGCAGACGTGGGCGTGTCGGTTATTGCAATACTCAATGCGATGAGGGCTTTGTCGTTGTGATAAATGGATTTTGGGGTGAGAGGGGATGCGGACGCATGCAGGGTGCCGCAGACGTGAGAGCCGGGTGCCCCCGGCTCTCACCCATTCCATACTCAGGGCGTCCGCTGTGTTTGCCACGCTGAGAGAAGAATAATGTTCTGGCGAATGGTATGCAGCGGGTGAGTGGAATTGTTACAGGAGGATATCTTCCAGATTCCGTTTGGGAACGTAATGAACCTGATTTTTATCACGGTAATATACAGTTGAGCCGTCTTCCTTTACAGGCACAAGTATTACTTCTTCCTTTGGCTTTCCCAGGGCCAGTACCAGGTCGATGCTGTAATGCTCGGGATTCAGTCCCAGCAGCCGGCCTATCTCCGGACGCTTGCAGCTGCCAATCATACAGCCGCCATATCCCTTTTCCGCGGCAGCCAGCATGATGGTCTGGGCCGTGATTCCGTCGTCCCATTGTTTGTTCTTACCGATGGTCAGGTCGCAGGCAATGACTATGTAGGCTGAGGGCCGTTCGCCCTCTGCGGGGCCGTCCCAATCCTTTAGGGCGCCTGCCCATGCAATATATGGGAAGATATCAGCGCATTCCCCGGGCGTGCACAGAATTTTGAATTTCAGGGCCTGGGCGTTGGAGGCAGAGGCAGCCAGCCGGGCCGTGTCCACCATATCAGCCAGTTCACTGTATGGAATGGCAGTATCCTGATAAAATCTTCTGTAAGAGCGGCATTGTTTCACAAGGTCTTTTAACATAGGCTTCCTCCTAATCCGGCAGTTCATGGCCGTGGGTGATGTGGCGCTTGATGGCGTCAAAGCTTTCAGCGCTCAGAGTGTGTTCCATGCGGCAGGCATCCTCAGCAGCTGTTCCGGGGTCCACACCCAGATAAATCAGCCAGTTGGACAACAGCGTGTGGCGTTCATACATGGTGTCCGCAATGGCCTGCCCGGAAGGCGTCAGCGTGATATGTCCCTGTTCGTCCATCCGGACATATCCGTTCTGGCGGAGATTCTTCATGGCAACGCTGACACTGGGCTTGGAAAATCCAAGTTCATTGGCAATGTCGATGGAGCGGACATAGGGATGTTCCCTGGCCAGCATGAGTATGGTTTCCAGATAATTTTCTGCTGATTCCTGTATTTTCAAGTCTGTAAATACCCCCAATTATTTAGTATGATAGTTCTAAGTGTAACATATAAAAAAACGATTGACAAGAGAGTTAGAAAGTGCTAATCTGAGAATGAAGTTAGAAGAAGCTAACCTGTAAAAGAACCGGAAACTGACAGCAGGATAACGCCTTGGGAATCAGCGAAAAGGGACCTGCATCATGCCTGTGCCGGATATAAACAGGAGGAAAGGAGAATATATATGAATCTTTCAACGTTAATCATTCTGGTCATATTGGCTGTGATTGTAGGGGCGGTAGTCCGTGTCATGATAAAGGATAAAAAGTCAGGTAAGGGATGCGGAGGATGTGCCGGCGGCTGCGGAGGCTGCGCAGGTTCCTCTGTGTGCCATGGAAACCATGAGCAGGGGAAGCATGTGGGGTGATGCAGTGATTTTACAAGGGGCAGTGCCGGATTCTGTATGGTATGATGCCGCAGGACCTCAGAAGGAGTTTGAGACAGAGTATATTAGGGTTATAAATATAAAGAGGAAGTTCCGGAGGAAGGGGATGGAGTTTACGCCTTCCGTTCAGAACTTCCTTTTCATATTATTTCATGATAGGATTCCTTTTATTCAGATTTAATTTCCTTCCACATGTCATTGTAGACGGTATCCACATCGTCCCCCAGATACTGGATGATTTCACAGTTAGGCAGCTTGTCAAGGTCAGGGAACAGGGCCTTGTTATTTTTAAGGTCGTCGTCTAACAAATCATAGGCCCCTGTGTTTGGAGTGGCGTAGGTGATATATTCAAAGTTCTTTTTGGCGATGTCGGGACGGCACAGGAAATCAATCCATTTCTCCGCGTTTTCCTTGTGTTCTGCATTGGCCGGGATAACCCAGGAGTCAATCCAGTAGTTGGTTCCTTCCTCCGGAATTACATATTCCAGGCTGTAATCCAGGCCCTGTTCTGCCACGGCATCCTGGATATAGAGCATTTCGCCGGAATAAATCACGCCCACAGCCGCTTCTCCGCCAATCATCTTATCCCTTACCTGGTCAATGACATATGCCTGAACCAGAGGTTTCTGCTCAATCAGCAAATCACGGGCCTCGGCCAGTTCATCGGGATTGGTGCTGTTTAAGGAGTAGCCCTTCATCTTCAGGGCAACGGTAAAGGCATCCCTTACGCTGTTCTGCATGAGAATCTCGCCGCTTAAGCGCTCATCCCATAAGTCGGACCACTTGGCGGGAGCGGGAACGCCCAGCTCCTCCAGGCGCTTGGTGTTATAGAGAATGCCCATGGTTCCCCAGCAGTAGGGGACGGAATATTTGTTCTCAGGGTCAAAACCCTTGGAGATATCCAGGTATTCCTGACCGATTTCCTTATAATTGGGAATGTTGTCAAAGTTAAGCTCAGCCAGAAGGTTATTCTCAATCATGCGCTGAATCATGTAGTCAGAGGGGCACACAACGTCGTATTTCACAGCGCCCGCCTCAATGACAGGATACATCTCCTCGTTGGTCTCAAATACATCGTAGACCACCTGGATGCCGGTTTCGTCCTCAAACTGGGCGATGACATCCTCGTCAATGTACTCGCCCCAGTTGTATACGTTCAGCTTGTTGTCTTCCTTATTTCCGCCCCCGGGGGAGGATTCGGATTTGCCGCAGCCGGTTAAGAGGGCGGCGGACAGGACTGCCATGGATGCGGCAGCAAGGGTGATTGCCATTTTCTTTTTCATAATCGTTCTCCTTTAATGTCTGAATTCGGTTATGCCTTTTCCGGTTTCCTGATGGACCGGAAGTTAACAAAGATGAGAAGAATCAGCACGGTCAGGAATATAATGGATGACAGTGCATACATGGACGGCCGGATGCCGCGCCTCACCTCGCTGTAAATCAGGGTGGACAGGGTGTTGATGCCTGCGCCCTTTGTAAAGTGGGTGATGATGAAGTCGTCTAAGGACATGGTAAATGCCAGCAGGAAGCCGGAGAGCACGCCGGGCATAATATCCGGAAACACCACCTTGAAAAATGCATACAGAGGGGATGCGCCCAGGTCCAGGGCTGCCTCATAGGTGTATTTGTCGGTCTGCTTTAGCTTGGGCATGACGCTTAGTATGACATAGGGTATATTAAAGGTGATATGGGATATAAGAACCGTCTTAAATCCCAGGGAAATACCAAAGGCAATGAAGGCCAGCATCAGGGAAATACCAGTCACGATGTCAGCGTTCAGCATAGGTATATTGGTAATGCCCATAACAATGGTCCTGGGCACTGCCCGCATGGAGCTGATGGAGATGGCCGCCGCCGTGCCTATGATTGTTGCCACCAGGGCCGATACAAAGGCTATGATTAAGGTGGTGGTCAGGGCGCTCATGATGGAACGGCTGTCAAACATCTGGGTATACCACTGCAGGGTAAATCCGCCCCACTGGGTCCTGGATTTGGATTTGTTGAAGGACAGCACCATCATGGTCAGGATGGGGGCATAAAGGAAAATCAGTATCAGCACCATATAAAAATCCGATACGATTTTGCGCAGTACTTTTGAACTCTTTGTCATCAGAATGCAGTCCCCTCTCCGTTTTTATCGTATTTGGCTATCATGGCCATGCTGATTAGGATGAAGACCATGAGAACCAGTGAAAGTCCGCTTCCCAGATGCCAGTTGCTTCCCCTGGTAAATTCCTGTTCAATTACATTGCCGATAAGCAGAATCTTGCTGCCGCCCAGCAAATCGGAAATCACGAAGGTGGTCAGGGACGGAACAAAAACCATGGTAATGCCGCTGATAATGCCCGGTATGCTTAAGGGAAACCATATCCTGGTAAAACGTTCAAAGCTGTTGGCTCCCAGGTCCATGGCGGCATTTATAATATTGTCGTCTATCTTGGACAGCACATTGTAAATGGGAAGCACCATAAAGGGCAGGAAGTTATATACCATGCCCAGTACAATGGCTGACGGGGTGTTAATCATGGACTGTGAAGGCAGGTGGAGCCAGTTCAGGATGCCGTTGATGACACCGTTTTTCTCCAGCAGCGTCTGCCAGGCCAGAGTCCTCAGGAGGAAGTTCATCCACATGGGCAGGATGAATATAAAGACAATGAATCCTCCTGCCGCTGTTCCGCGGCCCCTGAGTATCATGGCCAGTGGATAAGCTAACAGCAGACAGAGAACCGTACTTACCAAGGATAGCCCAAGGGACAGCCACAGCGCCTTTGCGTGGTCCGCAGAGGCAATGGCAATGACATTGGCCATGGTAAGGCCGCCTCCCTTGTCAGTCAGTCCGTACCATATAATCATGGCCAGCGGAATCAGCGTAAAGCCGGCCATCCAGATGAGATAGGGACCTGATAACAGCGCCTTGCCGATGGCAGCGCCTTTTTTTTCGCTATTCATTGACTCCCAGCGCCTCCTCATCTTCAGAAGCAGGCTTGTTCATGATTTGGATTTCAAATGGCTCCACATGAATGCCGACCTGCTGGCCTACAGGGAACATATCGGTGGAATGCACCAGCCACTCGAAACCGTCCGGGGTGGTTACTTCCATCTCATAATGGACGCCCTTGAAAATCAGGTGGGTCACAACGCCCTGGAGGGTGCCGTCCTCTGGCTTAACAAGGTCTATGTCCTCAGGCCGGATAACCACATCCACAGGCTTATTATTGCCAAAACCCTTATCAACACATGCAAAGCGGGCGCCGAAGATTTCTACCAGCTCGTCCCGAATCATGATGCCGGGCACAATGTTGCTCTCACCGATAAAGTCAGCCACAAAGGCATTTTCAGGTTCATTATAAATCTGCTCAGGGGAGCCCATCTGCTGGATGTATCCCTGGTTCATGACCACAATGGTGTCCGACATGGTCAGGGCCTCCTCCTGGTCATGGGTCACATAGATAAAGGTAATGCCCAGTTCATTTTTAAGGCGTATCAGCTCATACTGCATATCCTGGCGGAGCTTTAAATCCAGGGCACCAAGGGGCTCGTCAAGGAGCAGCACCCTGGGTTCGTTTACAATGGCCCGGGCAATGGCGATACGCTGCTGCTGGCCGCCGGATAAGGAGTCCACGGTGCGCCTCTCGTAACCGGACAGGTTTACTAATTTCAGGGCGTATTTGATTTTGTCATCAATATAGGATTTTGGTTTGTTCTTGATTTTTAAGCCAAAGGCAATGTTTTCCGCAATGTTCATGTGGGGAAACAGTGCATACTTCTGGAATACGGTATTCAGCTGGCGTTTGTTGGGAGGAATCATGGTGATATCCTGCCCGCCGAAGATTACCTTTCCTGTATCAGGGGTGGTGAAGCCGCCTAATATACGCAGGGTAGTGGTCTTGCCGCAGCCGCTGGGGCCCAGCAGGGTGACGAAGCTGTTCTCCCTGATAGAAAGATTCAGGTCGTCCAGGACCAGCTCACCGTCAAAACTTTTTGATATGTGCTGTAAATCTATGAAAGGCTGGCTCATGATAATCAAATTCTCCTTTATCTTAATGTGATTAAAAACTTGGCGGCGAGCTCACCCACAGAAGAAGGGCTCCGTTTTTACTTGTCAGGTAATGTTTCTTATCCGGCGTGAAGTAGAAGGATTCACCTTTTTTTGCCTTGTATGTCTTGCTGCCTATGTGGATGGATATACTGCCCTGGAGCACATACCCGAATTCCTCCCCTTCATGGGGATTATCAGGATAGGTGGAGCCTCCGGCCTTCAGGGTGAGGAGGATGGGCTCCATCACGTTCTTCTGGGCATTGGGGATAATCCATTTGATTTCATTATTTAAGTCTGTATCGATTTTTTCAAAATAATCCTGTTTTCCAAATACTACCTGTTCATCCGGTGTTTCGTTGAAAAATTCGCCGATGGTGGTGCCCAGGCATTGCAGGATATCCATCAGGGTGGCTATGGACGGAGACGTGAGGTCACGTTCCAGCTGGGAAATGAATCCCTTGGAAAGCTCGGCCCGGTCAGCCAGTTCTTCCTGGGTCAGACCCTTTAACACCCGCAGTTCCTTTAGTTTCGTTCCGATTTCCATGGAGTTCCTCCCTGTCTCGCTTTTCTGAACAAAAAGTTTACAAATACTAACTGACTATAAAAATAAGCAAAAAGTTTAGTAATAATAAACAAGCGCGATTTTCATTATACATTAAATCAGTGGTATGTCAATACCTTTTTGAAAGATTTGGCAGATAAGTTTTAAGGGGAATCAGGGGGGATAATTTCACAAACTTCCAGTTAACAAATTCACAATTTTATGATATGATGTTTTTAGTCTAAATTGAAATAGAAACCGACGTAAATCAGGGAGGTACAGACAGGTATGAGCGGCAAATATATGGCATATGTAGGGTCTTATTCCTACACCGGAAAAGCAAAGGGAATCACAGTGTTCGACGTGGACGTGGAAAACGGGACATTTAAGGAGAGGTGTGAGATGGAAGTGGACAACTCCTCCTATGTCATTGCTTCCAGCGATGGAAAGACGTTATACTCCATCGCGGATGAGGGGGTTGTATCCTTCCGGATTCTGCAGAACGGAAGCCTTGCAAGACTGAACAGCGCTCCTATCCGCGGTATGAGGGGCTGCCACCTGTGTACTGATATGGAAGATAAATATGTATTTGTCTCAGGCTACCACGACGGCAAGACCACGGTCCTG
This sequence comes from Clostridium sp. 1001283B150225_161107_B6, assembly GCF_015556325.1. Taxonomy (NCBI): domain Bacteria; kingdom Bacillati; phylum Bacillota; class Clostridia; order Eubacteriales; family Clostridiaceae; genus Clostridium; species Clostridium sp. 1001283B150225_161107_B6. Next base: position 259,425 of record NZ_JADNMD010000009.1, read on the forward strand.
AGCCTTAACAAGGACGGCTCTGTGGGCAAGATTGTGGACGAGGTGTTCAACAAGGGCTACGGCAGCGTGGCTGAGCGTAACTTCCGCTCCCATGTGACCTGTACCAGAAGGATGCCGGATGGCAGATATGTACTGTCTGTGGACAATGGGACGGACCAGGTAAAGGTCTACCGCTTTAACGACAAGGATAAGAAGCTGTTCCAGGTGGATGCCATCCACTGCGACCTGGAGTCAGCTCCAAGACATTTCCGCTACAGCTCCGACGGACGTTTCCTGTATCTGATGCATGAGCTGCAGAATGTAATCTGCGTGTATTCATATGAAACAGGCGACAGGGCGCCTGTGGTTGAAAAGATACAGACGATTTCCACCACGGCCACCAGGAATCCGGGGAACCTGACAGCTGCCTGCGCCATGAGATTGTCCCCGGATGAGAAATACATATACTGCACCAATGCAGGTGAGAATACAGTAAGTATCTACAGCAGGGATGAGAAGTCCGGGCTTCTGACTATGATTTGCTGCCTGCCTGTCAGCGGGGAGTATCCGAAGGACGTGGCTATTTTCCCGGACCAGAAGCACATTGCCTCCATTAATCATGACAGCGGCAGCATCAGTTTCTTTGAGGTGGATTACGAGAAGGGCCTGATAGTTATGTGCGGACGCAGCGTCATGGTAAATGAACCAAACTGCTGCGCCATTGCCAGGATTGGAAATTAAGCTTACCAGCCGTCAGACAGGCTGCAGTGATACAGAAGCAGGAGGACAGGAGACAGTATATGGCAGGTTCTACATTGGGAACGATTTTAAGAGTGACAACCTGGGGGGAATCCCACGGAAAGGGAATCGGTGTGGTGGTGGACGGGTGTCCGGCCGGACTGCCTCTGGAGGAAGGGGATATCCAGTTCTATCTGAACCGCCGCAAGCCCGGCCAGAGCAAGTTTACCACAGCCAGGCAGGAAGGGGATGAGGTGGAAATCCTGTCCGGCGTGTTTGAGGGAAGAACCACCGGCACCCCCATTGCGCTGGAGGTGCGCAACACAGACCAGCGTTCCCGGGATTACAGCAACATTATGGATATTTACCGTCCGGGCCATGCGGATTATACCTTTGACCAGAAGTATGGTTTCAGGGATTACAGGGGCGGCGGCCGGTCATCCGGCAGGGAGACCATTGCCAGGGTGGCGGCTGGAGCCATTGCCTGCAGGCTTTTAGAGAGTTTGGGAATCACGGTCAGGGCTTATACACGGGAGGTAGGCGGTATTGGCATTGACCGGGAGCGCTTTGACCTGGAAGAGATGTGGAATAACCGGCTGTACATGCCGGATGCCCGGGCGGCAGCACAGGCAGAGGCACGGCTGGAGGAGCTGATGGGCCGTAAGGACTCCTGCGGGGGCGTGGTGGAGTGCATCATCCGCGGTATGCCTGCAGGGGCGGGAGAGCCTGTATTTGAGAAGCTGGACGCCAACCTGGCCAAAGCCATGCTGTCCATCGGCGCAGTCAAGGGATTTGAGATTGGAGACGGTTTTGGCGCTTCCAGGGCCTGCGGTTCCGGGAACAACGACGGGTTCTGCATTTACGGTGAGGGAAAGGACGGCAGCCTGCATTTGAACGGCAGGGTTGGAAAGCGGACCAACCACTCCGGAGGCACCCTGGGAGGAATCAGCGACGGCAGCGATATCGTGATGCGGGCGGCATTTAAGCCCACCCCCTCCATTGCACAGCCGCAGCATACCGTGAACCGGAAGGGCGAGGAGACAGTGGTTGAGATAAAGGGCCGCCACGACCCCATCATAGTGCCCAGGGCCGTGGTGGTGGTGGAGGCCATGGCCGCATTGACAGCAGCCGACATGCTGCTCCTGTCCATGACATCCAGGCTGGACCGGGTGCAGGAATTTTTTGCCCGTGACCGGGTATGACAGGCCGGATGTATGAAATATGAGAAACATAAACGTTAGAATATAAACCATGACATAGAGAATGGATAAAAGGAGAAGAGGAATTATGAAGATTGCAATTGGTAACGACCACACAGCCATTGAGCTTAAGAATATCATCAAGGAGTTTGTGGAAGGCAAGGGATACGAAGTCATTGACCTGGGAACCAATTCCACTGAGAGCTGCGATTACCCTGTCTACGGCGAAAAGGTAGGACGGGCTGTGGCCGGCGGCCAGGCTGACCTGGGAATCGCCATCTGCGGCACCGGCGTAGGCATATCCCTGGCAGCCAACAAGGTAAAGGGAATCCGGGCCTGCGTGTGCAGCGAGCCTTACACGGCAAAGCTGTCCAGGATGCATAATAACTCCAACGTACTTGCCTTTGGCGCCAGGGTAGTGGGAAGCGAGCTGGCCAAGATGATTACAGAGGCATGGCTGGACGCTGAGTTTGAGGGCGGAAGGCATGAGCGCCGGGTGAAGATGATAATGGATATTGAAGGGTAGCAGGGGCGCGTAAGGGAAAACGCGCAAATGTTTATGAGAATCCGTGTAATTTAACCAAAACAAAGAGACAATAAAAAAGGAGTCCGCAAAGATATACGGGTTCTTTCTGGACTTTGGGTATTACAAGAAAAAGTAGATACGAGAGTATCTACTTTTTCTTTACCTAATCACTTCT